>LUYZ01000117.1 GCA_001603425.1 Bacteroidales bacterium Bact_08 | reverse complement strand
TGATTGTCTTATGTTTAGATAATATTAGAAATTATAGTTTTTTTTACTAAATTCGTAAAACTAAACTCCTAACTATGAATTTAATTTATCTTATAAAAGATAGTATTGTCAAGTGGCGATACTATATTATTGGCATTCTGATTCTTGGATTAATTACGGCCATTATTGCCTCTAATCTGATTGATAATAAGAAATATAAATCATTAGTTATTACATGGGAGACTCCCATCTTCTTAAATAGTACGGGTGGAACTTTGGGTGTAAAGCAAGAGGATGGTAGCTGGAAAAAAAAGATTGTTAACTCCATCGGCAATGCAACAAAAGAACAAAAAGTAACAAAAGTACACAGAATAAGAGAGCAAAGAGTACTTGTTACATTGGATGATGATAGAAAAGGGTGGATTGATCTTCCGTTCCTATGGCCTTCTGATTCTGGAAAAATAGAGGCCAGACTCATTACAGATATAAAATTTGAAGATATAAAAGCAGAGCCAACAAAATATAGCAATCAATCTGTAAAATACGATTCAAAGAGGGCTAATAAAAGATTTAAAAGAAATAGTAATATAGAGGTCACGGCATGGTATACAGATAAAGAGAGTTATGAAAAAAATCTAACAGCCTATCCTTCTTATACTTGGGCTTATATTGTTATTAATGAAGAGACAAAAGGCTGGGTTCCATTAAAACACATTAGGTTATATGGTCAAATGACAGATAGTGCTGTTGCCTCAATATGGTTACCAATAAGATGGATTAGCGAACTACTTGGAGATGGGTTCTTTGCGGGGCTATTTGTTTTGCTTCTATATGGAATTCCAATACTAATTGCTTTTCTTTTAGCTAGGTTTTTATCAGAAATCATGAAGTTTCTCCCAAACTTTATTCTTTTTGTCATAATTTCTGCAATTGTGGTACCAACATATTTTGCAGTATTCACCTCTGTATTTGATGCTTCCTCTTATAACCAGAATAGTGGTTTACTTATGTTTTTATTTGTATTACTAACTGGATCAGTTACATTAGGAGGGCTTTCTGGTATATTTCAAGAAATCAGAGAAAGCCGATGTCCTAAATGTAAGGAGTGGGAAGGTGGTGCATACCAGAGAGATCACTTGGGAACTACCACCACTACCAAAACAACTACTACAACATATAGCGATGGTAGAAAAGATATAACATCTAATAAAGATGTAGTTGAGGATTGGAAAGACTACTGCAAATGCTACAATTGTGGTTATACCTGGACATTGTATAGAAAGGAGCGTAAATAATATTTTAGAATTATCTAATATATTTTTATCTCTATTTTGAAAAAAGTAGGATTTCCTTTGCTTTATCTTTTGTAGATAGGAATGAGAATGAATCTAGAATAATTTGATGATTTTGAATATCAATAATATTACCAGCTAAGATTTGCAAAATCTTTAGTTTTTCATCATCGAAACTATAAATAGACATTAATTCTTTACACTGCTGGCATGTAAAATACCTTCTAGTAGACTCTACTGCTATTAGGTGTAATTTATCATCGGCAAATGGTGATTTCTTTACTTTGTTAAAAAAGAGATCAAACTCATTTTTTGTGATAACAGTCTTGTTATTTGTATTTTGTGAAGGAAGTCTAGTATACTGAGTTGTAGATTGCTCATATCTCTGAGATGGTCTGCGAATATTACTTCCACTATTGACAGAAATATCAGGATCATTTATATCTCTTAAGTTACTTTTAAACGAATTTAAATTTACTACCTTACCATCAACAAAGTCAACTATTATAACATCTCCATAACGCGTAGGGGTCTCTCCAATAATAAACTCCCACTGCTCTATCTCTTGGGTAAACCTCCTATAATCAGGTGTTCCTAGCAAATTAGAAACTTCTGCCTTAGTCATTCCTTGTTCGATGCTTAAAAGTCTATGAGAGATTGACAATGTTTTACACGAAACGATGATAAAAATCAGCATTATTGCTGATAAAATTCTATTATAAATTTTCATAGTAAAGGTATTATTGCAAATAAAATTCAAATGATACCTATTCAAGCAATGATTATGCCGAAACAATCCCATTTTATGAGGATTCAGGCTTGGCTTTAACGGAGTGTGTGCAAATCTCTGTCTGCAAAAGGCTTGAGGTGTGACTCTGACGGAGTGCGTGCAAAAGTGCTGGTTTTGTAGAGGTTGTGATTTTGAAAAGGTTTTGGTAGGCGGCAGGGTACAGCTGAAAGGCAGCTTTGATTGCAAAGCTTGCACAATCTACCATTTATTTGGTTGCTGCTCAGGGGTTTGAGGTGTAGCTCTGACGGAGTTCGTGCAAAGGTTTTGGATATGAGATGGTTGTGGATTTGAAAAGGTTTGGCCTTGGAGCAGGAGGCTTGCTCACGCCCCCCATCAAAGTTTTCAACTTTAATGGGTGTCTATTGGAGGTCTTTGCTTATAAATACAATTAAAGCTTGATTTGTTGGTTTGTAAAATGCTGCATGTGTGATAGTTGCCTCTTTGATTGGGTAAGGCGCTGGTTTGGAGGTGGTTGGAGATGGCTCTGACGGAGTGCGTGCAAAGGCATTGGTTATTAGAGGCTTATGAACACAAAAAGGACGGGAAAAGGAGAGGAAAACAAAAATACCGCTTAAAAAGAGAGGAGAAACGTGTGGTAGAGGAACAGATATAATTGGTTATTAGGTGGTTGTCGCATAACGACAGCAGTGATCTGGCTATGAGGTAGTTGGGAGAGGCTCTGACGGAGTGCGTGCAAAGGTATTGTTTATTAGAGACTTGTGAAAAGAAAAAGGACGGAAAAAAGAGGAAAAGTGGCAGAAAAGGGGCAAAAAAGGCAGGAAAGAGAGCCGCTGAGACAAAACAAAACAGCAAAGAACTGAAAACCAGAGAGAAGAAACGGACAGCGGCAGAGTGAGAGGCTAAGAGGCAGATAGACAGACAAGAACAGCAAGGCAAATGGAGAGAGGGACAAAAGAAAACGGCAAAGGGCTGAAGGACAGAGAAAAGGAAGGGACAGCGGCAGAGTGAGAGGCTAAAAGCCAGAGAGACAGCCAAGAACAGCAGAGCAAAAGGAAAAGAAAGGGAGAAAAGATCCTACTATAACAGACTAGGTAAATAACTTTGCAAAAAAACATCCATTTGCATGTTGCATATTACAGCTTCAAACGCTCTCTGCACTGCAACAT
>LUYZ01000116.1 GCA_001603425.1 Bacteroidales bacterium Bact_08 | reverse complement strand
TTATTAAAAAAGTCAAAGTTTAATTTAAAAATATAATTATGTTTACTAGTACACTTTTATTAACAGAGGAGATGATCTCATTTGTAAAAGAGAGATTCTCAGATTATTTAAAGCAACATTTACAGCTGGTCAAAGTATCTTCGCCAATTGCTGTTTTAGACGGAACAGGTATAAATGACGATCTTAATGGAGTGGAGAGGCCAGTCTCCTTTCCAATAAAATCTATGGGAGAAAGGAGAGCATTGGTAGTCCATTCTCTAGCAAAATGGAAGAGAGTAAGACTCATGGAGCTTGGAGTTGAAGATAATATGGGCATATTGACAGATATGCATGCGCTTAGGCCAGATGAAGATTATACGAATCTACACTCTATATATGTAGATCAATGGGACTGGGAAAAAAGAGTCTCAAAGGAGAGTAGGAATCTCTCTTATCTTAAAGAGACGGTTGAGAGTTTATATAAGACTTTAAAATTGACAGAGCTGGATGTATATACTAGATATGGTATTGAGCCCTCATTGCCCCAAAATATAACATTCATTCATTCTCAGGATCTACTCGATTGGTATCCAAATCTTACGCCCAAAGAGCGAGAAAACATGGCTGCAAAAAAGGATGGTGCTATTTTTATTGTAGGAATTGGAGGTAATTTATCTAATGGAGCTCCTCATGACCTTCGAGCTCCAGATTATGATGACTGGAGTACTCTTAATAGCGATGGTCACTATGGTATTAACGGAGATATTATAGTCTGGCACCCTAAATTAAACTGCGCTATAGAGCTCTCCTCTATGGGTATTAGAGTAGACAAAGAGGCTCTTATAAGACAGTTGGAATTGAGAGGATGCGTAGATAGAAAAGATCTCTATTTTCACAAATTATTGTTAAATAATCTTCTTCCAGAGAGTATTGGCGGAGGCATTGGCCAATCTCGAGTTTGCATGTTTATGTTAAAGAGGGTGCATGTAGGTGAAGTTCAGGTTGGAATATGGTCCGATTATCATAGAGATCAACTAAAGTCTCAAGGAGTAGATTTGCTATAATGTAAAGCAGAGTTGTTGCAACTTTCTATGAGCTCTATTCGTCTAATAAAGAGTGTTAAACATTAAAATTATGAAAAAAACTATCTTATGTATTGCTTTATTAACTATCGCATTTGGAGAATCTATTTTTAGTCAGCAAATTGGAAGAAGAGCAAGGCTTGGCGCTCTGTTAACAGATAGTATAGGTTGCTATGTTAAAACTGTTGTTCAAGGCTCATCGGCAGAAAAGATTGGGTTGAGAGATGGAGATGTTTTGTTATCAATAAATAGTAAGGCTATCTCTAATCATATAGAGGCAATATCTCTATTATCAAAAATGAGAGAAGGAGACTCAATTTTTATCGAATTTTCAAGAGATAATAAAGGCAAGAGTATATCTGGAAAATTAGGTGGCGTCCCTTATGATAGTTATGATTTTGCCGATGTTGTATACGATAGTTTTGTTTATCAGGAGGGGTTTATAAGAAATATCTTAATTAAGCCAAAGGGAGAGGGGAGGTTTCCAACGCTATTTTTTATTCCTGGTTATACCTGTTCTTCTATTGATAATATGGGTGAAGATCATCCATATGAGAAGTTTATTTTGGAACTTGTTAAAAATGGAATTGCTGTTTGTAAAACAGAGAAGCCAGGAATGGGAGATTGTGTTGGCACTGTAAGTTGTGAAGATGCCGATTTGTATCAAGAGTTAGCTGTTTTTCAGGAGTCGTATAATCAATTGCATATATATGACTTTGTGGACACTAATTCTATATATATATTCGGACACTCAATGGGTGGTGTATATGCTCCTCTATTGGATGTTAATATTCAGCCAAAAGGGATTGCAGTATTTGGAACAGTAGTAAGATCTTGGTTTGAATATTTTATTGAACAGATGAGAGTTCAGCGTTTTATTATGGGAGAGGATTATTTGTTGAATGACTCTTTATTTAACACAAGGGCATCATTTTACTATAATTTTATGGTGGAGAAAAAATCTCCTGATGAGTTGAGAAAGAATAGCAATTTTGCTCAAATATTAACACAACACTGGAATAATAGCGATTCAATTTATATGTCAGGAAGAAACTATAAATTTTGGCAACAGCTTCAAGATGCAAATATCATTATGGCTTGGTCAAAATATGGAGGAGAGGTTCTCTCTATGTGGGGGCAAGGAGATTTTATAGCTTTTAGTGAATATGATCATCGGCTTCTGGCTCAAATAATTAATAATAATCCAGGTAAGGCCAATTTTATCTCAATACCAGATATAGATCATGGTTTTGTAAGAGTAAATGGAATGGAGGATGCTGTGAGTAAGTTTAGAGACTATAAATATAGATTGGAAAATTATAATAGTGATGTTGCTAAAAATGTAATAAAATGGATAAAAGATAGGCCCTAGAGCCTTTTATAATCTAATTTTTTCTACTTTTACACTTTGGATTATAGATTTCAATTTAGTGTAAATGGATTTTGGATATTCTAACGAAAAAGGTGTGATTTTAGTGGTAGACGATCAGCCTAACAATCTTAAAGTTATAGCTAGTGTTCTATCAACAGATTACACTTTGAGTATAGCAAATAATGGTACTAATGCACTTAAGGTTTTAGAAAAGTTAACTCCCGACCTGATACTATTAGATGTAATGATGCCAGATTTAAATGGGTTTGAAGTGTGTAAAATTATTAAGGATAATCCTGCGATTAGTAATATCCCAATTATTTTTTTAACAGCTAAAACCGATATTAACGATATGGTTAAGGGTTTTGAATGTGGTGCTGTAGATTATATTACTAAACCATTTAATCCAACAGAGGTTAGAGTCAGAGTGAAGAATCATATAAAATTTCACCAGGCAAATAAACAGTTAGATCTGAGTAATAAGCAGAAAGACAAATTTTTTTCAATTATATCTCACGACCTTAGAAGTCCTTTTACAGGAATTATGGGGCTAAGTTATATGATTAGTGATAAAATAAAAAAAGGTGAATTCGCTGGTATAGATGAGTATTCGCAATTAATCCTAAAGGCTTCCGAAGACTATTTAGATCTATTGAATAATCTTCTAAATTGGGCAAGAGCTCAGACTGATAGATTAGAGGTCTCTCCTACAAAAATTAATTTGAAACCTTTATTGGAAGAGGTATTGTCTATATATCGTGAGAATTCAAAACAAAAAGATATTTCTCTAGCTCTCTCCATTAATTCAGATCATTATTTATATGCAGATATAGATATGGTTAGAACAATTTTAAGAAATTTACTATCTAATGCCATTAAGTTTACACACCCAGGAGGAAATGTTTTTGTTAGTTGTAAGAGTAATGATGAGTCCAGTGTTATTATATCAGTCATAGATAGTGGTATTGGAATGTCTAAAGAGATTTTGGATGGACTTTTTGAGATAGATAGGAATGTTAATCGTCCAGGTACACAAGGAGAATCTAGCTCTGGTTTAGGATTGATTATTTGTAAGGAGTTTGCAGAGAAACAAGGTGGTAGGCTGACAGTTCAGTCTAAGGAGGGTTCAGGTACCTCTTTTTCATTATTATTACCTGGAGTGAGTGAATAATAAAATGTATATAATAATATTGTTATAATGAGTATAGCTTTTAATTTGCCGGGTTTTCTAATGGTGTTCTCTTTTATGATTACACTATTTGTTTTTCTTCTTATTTGGAAACGCACAGAAAACTCCATGGGAATATCTCTTCCACTCCTTATTTTATCTTCAGGAGTATGGTCTCTATTCTATGGGTTAGAGTTGATGTCTTATAATCATCAAATAATTAATTTGTTTACCTCTTTATCATATATTGGAATAGCGACAATTCCTCTATTTTGGTTGTTTTTTACAGCAAGATACTCTAGGATGGATGGTTGGATCAATGGATATACAATATCACTGTTGTGTATAGTGCCCATAATGACCATAATTATGGTATCTACAAACTCATTACATTATTTATACTACTCTTCCGTTGAGTTTGTGCAATACGATGGGATTACCTTAAAAAAGGTTGAACCAGCACTTTTTTGGTGGATTCACGTTCTATACTCATATATGCTTTTCTTTATTGGTTTTGCTATAGTTATAAAACTCTTTTTTTCAGTCTCTAAAGAGGGGCGTAGGAGAATATATTATATTTTTATCTCATCTCTTTTCCCATTTTTGGTTAATGTTCTATATGTTTTTGGTTGGAGACCCTTTGGAGTATTAGATTCAACCCCAATTGCGTTTGTTATTATGGGAATAGCATTTGCAATAGCTGTTTTTTCATCTAAACTATTTGATATAACCCCTTTTGCCTACGATATTTTATTTACAAATATTCCAGATTCAATTTTTGTATTGGATAATAATAACAAAATAATAAGTACAAACCCTACTGCAAAGATTTTGTTAGATTCAACAAAGTTTAAAGATAGAGAGTGTGAGTTTATTAATGCTGTAAATATGGCGTTGGACATTGAAATAGAAGGTAGAATCTTCTCAAAGTCATCTACAGAGATCGTGAGTGCAAGAGGTAAGAAGATAGGTAGTTTAATAATTTTAAGAGAGGAGACAGAACGCCATAATGTGGAGAATGAGTTAAGATCGCTATCTGAGATGCAAAGAATTATTATGTCTACAGCATCAAAATATATAAATATAAATATTAATGATATTGATCGTGCAGTCTCTAAATCTTTGGAGGAGATTGGTAGATTTGTTGAGGCTGATAGAGCTTACATTTTTTCGTATGACTGGGATAAAGGAATTGCTTGCAACACTCATGAGTGGTGTGCCCCAGGAATAAGTCCAGAGATTGATAATCTTAAAGAGGTGCCAGTTGAGTATATGACAGAATGGATAACAGCTCATAAAGCTGGTAGACCAATTAATATTAAAGATGTTTTTGCCTTGCCTGAGGATGATACGGTTAGGCAGACTTTAGAGCCTCAAGGTGTAAAGAGTCTGATGGCAATCCCAATTTTTGAAGGGGATAACTGTTATGGGTTTGTTGGATTTGATTCTGTTAGAAAACACCATATTTATTCAGAAAAAGAGGAGTCTCTGCTGTTTGTTTTGGCTAAGATATTTGCGAAC
This sequence comes from Bacteroidales bacterium Bact_08, assembly GCA_001603425.1. GTDB lineage: Bacteria > Bacteroidota > Bacteroidia > Bacteroidales > UBA932 > Bact-08. The sequence continues at coordinate 13,619 of LUYZ01000116.1, read as the reverse complement.
TTAAATAAAAAGGTGGAGTTAGAGCATCGGCTTATACAAGAGAAAGAGAATGCAAATGCTGCTAATAGGGCAAAAACAGAGTTTTTAGCAAATATAAGTCATGAGATTAGAACGCCAATGAATTCTATATTGGGTTTTAGCGAGGTTATGTTAAATACATCGTCAGATCCTAAACAAAAGAGCTATCTTAAAACTATTCTTGAGAGTGGAAGAACACTATTGTCTCTTATTAATGATATTTTAGATCTATCAAAAATTGAGGCAGGAAGATTGGAAATATCCCCAGAATTTGCAGATATTAGAGCCATTGCTGAGGAGATAAAACAACTATTTGTTCATAAAATAGAAGAGAAGGGTATTGAGTTTATCATTGAGTTTGATAATAATTTTCCAAGAACAATTGTAATTGACGAGATGAGATTAAGGCAGATTCTTCTGAATATTGTTGGAAATGCTATTAAGTTTACAGAAAAAGGTTCCGTATCTATTATTGTTAAACTAATAGAAGATAGGGGTGGTATTATTGATTTTGAAATAGATATTGTAGACACTGGGATCGGTATTGCAAAAGAGAATAGAGATTTAATTTTCGACTCATTTAGTCAGCTATCTGGTATTGATCAAAAGAAATATGGGGGAACAGGATTAGGTCTTGCAATTAGCAAAAGGCTTTGTGAACTTATGGGTGGAGAAATTTCATTGGATAGTGAGATTGGAAAAGGAAGCCGATTTTCTATTGTATTTAGCGATATAAAATATTCCGATGTTCAGATAGAGCAAGATAGTTCATTTGTTTGGGATGAGAATATAATTAAATTCAAGGGATCTAAGATATTGATTGTTGATGATATCCCTCATAATAGACAGCTGGTACATACATTTCTTGAGAGGTATAATCTTGATCTAATAGATGCAGAAAATGGTGAGACATCTGTTGAGATTGCCAAAAATAGTAAACCAGATCTTATATTTATGGATATTAGAATGCCTGGAATGAATGGTTATGAGGCAACAGAGATTATTAAAAAGATTCCAGAGACATCACATATCCCTATTGTTGCTCTCACAGCATCTACAATGAAAAGTGAAATTGCAAGAATTAATAGTCTGTTTGATGGATATTTAAGAAAGCCTGTCCAAAAAAGAACATTGGTTAATGAACTTCTTAAGTTTTTACCATATATTGCAGAAAAGGATGATTCGGCTGTAGAGAATGATGTCAAAGAGACGGTTTCTATAGATGATATCTCTAATATTTCTCAAGAGATACTAGACGAAATTAAATCTCTTTTTGATCAACGAATAGATACTCTTTCGGATTCAATGATTGTAACAGATCTATCTGTATTAGCCGATGATTTAAAAAAGTTTGGTCAGCAAAGAGGTATTACTTATATTATTTCTAAGGCAGAAGAGTTAGAAGAGTATATAGATTCGTTCAATTTTGAGATGATTCAGAAAACTTTAAAATCCATAAGCTCCATATATTAAATTATTTATCTGATGGAAGATATAAAGACAAAACAGGATAAAGGATTAATTTTAATAGTAGATGATAATCCTAATAACTTAAAGGTAATTGCAGGTGTTTTGGGAGGAGAATACTCTTTAAGTTTTGCCAATAATGGACATAATGCTCTCAAGTTATTAGAAAAAATCTCACCAGATCTAATATTATTAGATGTAATGATGCCTGGGATGAATGGATTTGAGGTTTGTAAATATATTAAGGAGAGCAGTTCTGTTAAAGATATTCCTATTATATTTTTAACAGCTAAAGCAGAGCCAGAGGATATAAAACGAGGTTATGATATGGGGGCTGTTGATTACATAACAAAACCATTTAACACCACAGAGATTAAAATGCGTGTTAAAACACATCTATGTCTCTATAAATCTCAGAAAGTTGTTGAATTTGCAAATAAGGAGAAGGATAAATTATTCTCAATTATCTCTCACGAATTAAAAAATATGTTTACAAGTATCATTGGTCTTAGCGAAATACTTGTAGAAGAGATTGAAGATACCAATAATAGAGATTTAATTGATTGCTCTAAAAGGATACTAACAACCTCAAATAGCTCTTTAAATCTTTTGTCAAATTTACTTGTATGGTCAAAGGTTCAAGTTGGAAAGATAAGATATACCCCAACGATGATTGTTGTAGATGAGTTTTCTAGTGAGGTTTTGGACTTCTTTAAAGAGCAGCTCAATAATAAGTCAATATCAATTAATCATAGTATTAGTGGGGATCCTGTTATTGAGTCCGATAGAGATATGTTGGGTATTATTTTGAGAAATTTAATTGAAAATGCAATTAAGTTTTCCTATTCTAAATCTGTTATCGATCTAACAATAAAGACAGATACAAGGGTTGAGATCACTGTTAAAGATTACGGTGTGGGTATTGATGATTTAACCTTAAAGAATCTTTTTAATCTTGAGTTTAATACTGGTAAACCTGGTACAGCTGGTGAACAGAGTACTGGTTTGGGATTATTTATAATAAAAGATCTTGTAGATAGGATGGGTGGCTATATTCAAGTTAATTCAAAGGAGGGTAAGGGATCTGAGTTTACGGTATCAATACCTTTTGCCAGGGATATAAGTCAAAAGACTACATTGGGGGTAGAGACTCAATCGGCAAAAGAGAGTTCATTGTTGATTGTGGAGGACGATAGAACGACAGATCTGGTATTAACTAAGTTGTTGAATACTAGGTTTAAGAATATATATCATGCTTCTAATGGAAAAGAGGCTGTGGATATATGTAGGTCTAACACTTCTATAGATATTATCTTAATGGATATCCTAATGCCTGAGATGGATGGCTTAGAGGCTACAAGAAAGATACGAGAGTTTAATAAAGAGGTGATTATTATATCTCAAACTGTAATGAGCCTCCCTGGAGAAAAAGAGGCTACTTTTGATGCAGGGTGCAATGACTATATAGCAAAGCCAATTAATCCTGTTCAATTGTTCAACTTAATTGATAAATATATTCAAAATAATTAGAATGAATAGATATCGTCAGATTTTAAATTCTATACCAGAGCGCTCTGGGGAGGAGTCTAGTACTGCCGATTATCTTATTGCTCATTTTAGGAGTAAAGCGTGTGATTATCTTTATACTAATTTAGGGGGCTATGGTATTTTAGCCTGTTTTAAAGGAGTTGATAATGGACCGTCTATTATGTTTAGAGCAGAGATGGATGCTGTGGATGTGGATGGTACGGTGGCTCATTTATGTGGCCATGATGGTCATATGGCAATTTTATTGGAGCTGTCAGATATATTAAATTTAAATAGAGAGTTTCGGGGGGAGGTTTGGTTGCTTTTTCAACCTGCCGAGGAGAATGGTTCTGGAGCCAAGATAATGGCCAAGGAGATTGATGACTTGGGAATCAAGTTTGACTACTCTTTTGCTATTCACAATTCTCCAGGTTACAGTTCTGATAATATTATCATATTTCCAAAAGTGTATGCTGCAGCTTCAGTGGGTGTTGAGTTGTTTTTTAAGGGAAGGAGTTCTCATGCGGCTTTTCCAGAAGAGGCAATATCTCCATGTGGAGCAATATTCAAAATTATTAATTGGTTAGATGAGATTAATAAGCAGGACTATAATGAAGATAACTTTATCTTAGGTACAGTTGTTGGAGTTGAGATTGGAGACTCAAATTTTGGAGTAACTCCAGGTTGGGGTTATTTAAGAGTTACTCTAAGAGCAAATAGTGACGATAATTTAAATTCTTTGGTAGATAGGTTAATATATTTCTCTGAATCGGCAATAGAAAATGATGATATTCTGATGGAAATTAAATATTATGATAGATTTCCTGCTACAGTTAATTGTTCTAATGCAAATAGTATTGTAAAGAGGAGTGTAGATAGTGTGGGCTTAAAGACAATAATAGCAAAAGAGCCCTCAAGGGGCTCTGATGACTTTGCTTTCTTTGCATTATACTCCAGCGCTTCTTTCTTTGATATAGGGAATGGAGTTTTGTCAAAAGGGCTACACCATATCAATTATAATTTTGATGACTCAGTTATTGAGAGCGCTTTAAAAATTTATAAAAATATTATTTATAAAACTACTTAATCTCCCATCCCAAAGCGCTTGCACCTAAAATTGCAGCATCGGACTCTTTTAATTGCGAAAAGACTATATCAATTTTACCTCTCCAAAGTGGAAGCAAATTTTTGTTCATATGTTCTAGTGTTGGTTTGTATATTAAATCACCCGATCTGGCTAAACCTCCAAATAGGATTATTGCTTCTGGAGCACTAAATGCAACAAAATCGGCAAATGCTTCGCCTAAAATCTTTCCTGTAAACTCAAAAACTTTTATAGCTATAGGGTCTCCATGTGATGCTGCCTCAAAAACATCTTTAGATGTTATATCTTCCGAAATATCTCTTAATACACTATCTTCTTCTGAGCTCTCTAGCCACTCTCTGGCTGTTCTTGCCAATCCTATAGCAGAGGCATAGGTCTCTAAACAACCAATTTTACCGCAGTTACACAATCTACCATTGTTTCTAATAGATGTTGTGTGACCAAGTTCTCCTGCAAATCCATCATGACCATAAACTACATCCCCATTAATGACTATTCCACTTCCAACACCAGTCCCTAGGGTTATCATAATAAAGTTTTTCATGCCTCTAGCGGCTCCATAAGTCATCTCTCCAACAGCTGCTGCATTTGCATCGTTTGTTAAAGCCACAGGAATGCCAATTTTTTTGTTAAAAAGTTTAGCAAAAGGGATAACATTTTTTCCACCCCATATTAGGTTAACTGCATTTTCGATAGTTCCAGTATAATAGTTACCATTTGGAGCTCCAATACCAATACCTCTTATTTTAGATAACCCTCCAACATTTTGTGCAAGGGATGTAAGAGCCTCACTTAAATCATTAATATATAGGCTTACATCTGTATGGCTATCTGTTCTGATTGTTGTTTGAGTAAGAACCATGCCTCTGGCATCTACGATTCCAATTTTACTAGTTTGTCCGCCTATGTCTATTCCGGCAACGTATGGTTTATCTATCATAGCTTATAATTTTAACATTTACAAATTAAACAATAAAATATAAATATGACAAAACTGTTACAGCTAAAAATGATTTATTTTATGGATATAGTTGATCTATTTGCCATAAAGTAGAATTATCCTCTTTTGTAAATTGGAATCTATCATGAAGGCGTCCTTTGTTCCCTTGCCAAAATTCAAAATACTCTGGAATAACATCATAGCCTCCCCAGTGCTTTGGCCTATTAAGAGGTTTATTTGAATTTAATAGATTATTATACTCAGTAATAAGGGAGTTCATTGAGATCTCCATCTTGTGGCTCTGCTTTGAGATAATTGCCGATGCCATACTCTCTCTTGGCCTTTGAGAAAAATAGTGATTAGATTCAGTAATAGATGTTTTTTGAGCATACCCCTCTATTCTAATCTGCCTAACACTTTTAGGCCAATAAAATAGCAAAGCGACATATGCATTATCTTCAATATGCTTTCCTTTTTTACTTAAATAATTGGTGTAGAATTTAAATCTACTATTTGAGTACTCTTTTAGAAGAACAACTCTTGATGATGGTTTATTGTTATAATTAACTGTTGATAAGATCATTGAGTTTGCTTCAATATCTTCTATAGCCAAAGCTTCTTTAAACCAGTTGTCAAAAAGAGCAAAGGGGTCTTGTTCTATTTTAGTAATATCTATTCTATTGAGATTATACTCACGCCTCAAATGTCCTATATCTTTCATAATTGAATATGTCTATTTATTTTAATAAGTTTTTTTAGTAACTTTCTTTTCCTAATTTTACAAGAAATAAGTCAAACACCATAATGATGAATAGAGATTCGCTCATATCTGATAACACAAAATACTGTATTTTGTTGGCTGAAGACGATTTTGCAAATGCAGAATATGTTAAATTAGCCTTAAGAAAGCTTAACGTGAGCATATATCATGCTCAAGATGGTGCTCAGGCTGTGGATTATTTTAAAACCAATCAGCCTATAGATTTAATAATAATGGATATTAAGATGCCAATAATGGATGGATATATTGCAACAAAGTTGATTAGAGAGTTAGACTGTGATGTCCCGATTGTTGCTTTTACTGCATTTGCTTTAGACAACGATAAAGAGAAGGCAATATCAGCTGGATGTACGGATTATATAACTAAACCAGTAAGTAAAGATCATCTTATATCTACTATTAGTAAGTATTTACAAAAAAACATTTGCTAAACTAACTATTTTTCTATGAAGGTTTTTACCGCTAAACAGATAGCAGAAATCGATAGATGTACACTCTCTTCAGAAAATATAACAGAGTACACTCTAGTCAAAAGAGTTGCTAAGGCTCTTTCTGTGTGGTTTAAAGAGAATATCTCTGTAAATAAGAGAAAAATTTACCTTTTTGCTGGCTCTGGTAATAATGGAAATGACGTTATTGCTATGGCTGCTAATTTAGGATCAAGAGGGTTTGATTGTTATTTATATGTGTTGAATAGAGATAAGAGTTCTTCTCTAAGGAATGAGTTACTTGAAGAGTTATATATCTATGGTAGTGTCTATATTAAATCAATTAAATCATCACTCGATATTCCATCAATAGAACAAAATTCAATTGTTATTGACGGTATTTTTGGTACCGGACTAAACAGAAAGGTCGATGGAATTCATTGTGATTTAATTAATACCATTAATAGATCTAACTCGTTTGTTATTTCTATTGATGTGCCTAGTGGACTGTTTTCCGATAAATTAAATGAAGATGGTACGCCTGTAATAGTTAATGCAGACAACACACTAACTCTAGAGTTCCCAAAGCTATGCATGTTTTATAAGGAGAACTATTGTTATATTGGAAAGTGGTTTGTTGTAAGTGTCGGTTTAGACTTGGGTATTATTTCTAGATTGTCTACACCTTATAAAATGATTGTTGCCGATACAATAAAACCATTATTAAGAGTCAGAGATAAGTACTCACATAAAGGGACATATGGACATGCATTTTTAATTGCTGGTTCTTTTGGCATGGCAGGGTCAGCAGTTCTTGCTGCCAGATCTGCACTCAGATCTGGAGTTGGTCTTCTTACAGTTCACGTACCTCAAAAATTATATGACGTTGTGCAGATCTCTGTTAATGAGGCAATCTGTACTTTAGATGCTTCGGATTATATAATATCGTCATGTTTTGGCTCGGGAGTTTATGGTTCTAAAGAGACCATTGGGAGTTATTGTGACTTAGATAAATATAGTGCTATTGCAATAGGCCCAGGAATAGGAAAAGCTCCAGATACGGTTAATGCTTTTAAGGAGTTATTAAAATATTACGATAGTCCAATGGTAATTGATGCTGATGCAATAAATATTTTATCTAGTCACAAAGAGATGTTAAAATATGTTCCAGAATACTCTATTCTGACTCCTCACCCAAAAGAGTTTAAGCGAATGGTTGGCGATTATATCAACACAGAAGAGGCTATTCAAAAGCAGGTTGATTTTTCTAAGGAGAATAAAGTAATTGTTGTTTTAAAAGGAGCAAATACATCTATCTCTACACCAGATGGAATGTTATACTTTAACTCAACGGGTAATCCTGGCATGGCCACTGCTGGTAGTGGTGATGTATTATGTGGTGTTTTATTAGGGCTTTTAGCTCAGGGATATTCTCCAGAAGCATCAGCAATTATTGGGGTTTATCTACATAGTTTGTCTGGAGATATTGCAGCTGATAAACTTGGACAAGAGTCATTAATTGCTGGAGATATAATAGATAATTTAGGTAGTGCTTTTTTAAATGTGTATAAAAAATAGAAGATTTTGTAAGTAATTTTTTAAGTTTTGTTTAGATTGAATTAATTGAATATTATATGTTAGATTTATTGGATCAATACCCTTATATACTTCCACTTTTGATTTTTTTTGGTCGTATCATAGATGTTTCATTGGGTACTCTTAGAATTATTTTTGTTTCTAAAGGAGAGAAGTATTTAGCTCCAGTTATAGGCTTTTTTGAAGTACTTATTTGGATTATAGTAATATCAGAAATTTTTTCTAGAGCTAATGATATGATTGCATATCTATCTTATGCAGGAGGGTATGCTGCAGGTAATTTTGTTGGAATATTGATTGAGCAGAGAATAGCATTTGGCGTATTATTATGCAGAGTTTATACAAAGCAAAATGGTCGAGAGTTAGTATCTCTTTTATCTAAAGAGAATTATGGAGCAACTCTAATAAAGGGTAGTGGTTCTGTTGGCGAAATTGATATTATTGAGACTGTTGTAGACAGAAAGAATTTAAAAAAAGTAGATAAAATTGTGACTTCTTTTGACAAAAGTGTTTTTTATGTTACTGAAGATATTAGAACTAAACAGAGAGGAATATTCCCTAAACATAAATCCTTATTAAGCCGATGGAGACCAGGAAAATAGAGCGAATGTTCAATAAGGGGGCATTGTTGGCTCTCATTTTAGTTATCAGTTCGTCTCTCTTCTCAAATGACAGAGATAGTATTCCTAACGTAGCTGACTATTATGATAATATAGAAATATCTATACTAACTTGCTCTCCAGGAGATGAGCTCTATTCTACTTTTGGACATACTGCTCTTAGAGTTAAGGATAGAAATGGAAGCAGTGATTTTGTCTATAATTTTGGACTATTCGACTTTTCTACTCCAAATTTCTATATGAAATTTATAAGAGGCAGACTCAACTATATGTTGGGAATTCAGTTATATAGAGATTTTATAATGCAATATAGATGGGAGAATAAGATGGTAGAAGAGCAAGTACTATCTCTTTCTTCAGAACAGAAGGTGAAATTGTTATCTAAACTTAATAATCTTTATCTTCCACAGAATAGATATTATTTATATGAATTTCTAACTAAAAATTGCACCTCTCAAGTTAGGGATATTGTTTATGAAATAATTAGTGTTACAGCTCCAGACTTAAATAGTTTAACTGGTCTTTCATATAGAGATAATCTTAATTTCTATATAACCGGATGGACAAAATTTGGGATAAATGTAATTTTAGGCTCGGGTGTTGACAGAAAAATTACCTATTTTCAAGAGATGTTTCTACCCAATAATTTAAGAGATGGTCTTAGTTCAACTGTTGTAAATGGGAGCCCTTTTGTAGAAAAGCACAGAGTAATATTAGAGGTAGATCAATTAAAAGTAGATAAAAGTGGTATTAGTATAACCAAAGTTTTATCGCCAATGCTTTTATCTGTATTAATGTTGATTCTTTCTATTTTTTATTTTATTAAGAAGAGACCTTCTGCTCATTTCAATCAAATTGTGATATTAATATCTTCTTTAGTGGGCTTTTTTTTGATAACAGTTATCGCTATATCTGATCATACAGAGCTGTATTATAACTATAATCTTCTTTTTTTAAACCCCTTTTTTATATTTGTTGTAATTGCATCATATAAGAACTGGATTAAATTAGAGAGAGTCTTCTCAGCGTTGTCTATCCTCTCTATTTCACTTATCTATGTTGTTTGGTTAGCTAAGATTCAATATATGGAGTTATCCTTTGTTTTTATAACACTCTCTTTGATAGTGATGTTTTTGTCTAAGTGTATATTTAGAAGATAATAGACATAGTTTTTTATATAAAAGGCTGCCTAGTTATTATTAGGCAGCCTTTATAATTATACATAATTGTTAAAGGATCTCCTTTAAAATATGTTGTGCATTTGCATATTTGTCGATGATCCATAGAACATAGCGGATATCCACATTTATACATTTATTCATATCTGGATGGAAATATGCATCTGATGCTAGTGACTCTTTATTTCCATCAAATGCCAACCCTATAATCTCCCCTTTTGAATTTAGTACAGGACTTCCTGAGTTTCCTCCAGTAATATCATTATTTGACAAGAAGTTTATATATAGAACATTGTTTTGACCCCACTGACCCCAATCTCTATTTTTGAGAAGCTCTTTCATTTTTGGTTTAAGAGAGAACTCGTATGAGTCAGGATTATATTTGTCTAAAATTCCTCTATATGTTGTTTGTGAACTGTAGTATTTTCCATCAGATGGAATAAGTGGGCCTATAGTTCCATAGGTTATTCTCATTGTTGAGTTTGCATCTGGATACTGCTCTATGCCCATCTCTTCTCTCATTTTATAAAGAGCTCTTGTGTATTCAGCTTCTAAGGCATTTATACTAAGTCCGTCTTCTAGCGCATCGATCTCTTCTTGATTAAAGCTTGTTATTCTTGCCGATTTTGCCAATTGACTAATAGGATCGTTAATAAATAAGTCAATAGGTTGATCTTCTTCAATTAACTTATAGAATCGCTCTTTGTTGAGAATGTTTGATGTTCCAAAAACAAAATTCGTTATTTTTTGTGCATCACCTTTAAATTTATTATGCAATTCTGTAAGATATTCTCCCCAATATTGATTTTCAACATTTTTAAAGAAGATATCTAACTGATAATTCATAAGTTCTTTTTCTAGTGGCATCCAACTACTTTGATATCCTCTTTCCATTAGATTTTTTAAGTAGATTTGGTGTTTAGATCCAACTTTTATTGTATCTACACCCTCTCTCTCTTTAATGTTTCGGAGAGAATTTGCACGATTTCCAAAATATATGAATCCTTGACCAGAGACTAGTGTCTCTTGGTAATATTTTTTTGCTTTGGTAATATCCTCTCGAGATTTGTAACTCTCCTCTAATCTTTCTAATAGATCGCCCCATTTCTCGGCTCTTTTTGAGTCTTTATTTATCCATTCTCTTAGAAGTCTCTCTTCATCTCTTTTTATATCTACAACACCAAATCTTCTAAAGTTATATATCTCGCCTTCTAGTAGTTCCTGTACATTACTAATCCCAAAATAGTTATCGGCATAGATTAGTCTTACGTTAGGGTCTTGATTCATAAAGCGATTCATTATTCTAAGTCTCTCTCCCTTTACTTTTACAGATATTGGATTAGTTATCTTCTCTTTTTCATTAACGCCAAAAGAGGAAGAGTATCTGTTTGTACGGCCAGGGAACCCAATAACCATAGTGAAATCACCCTCTTTTACTCCCTTTGTGGAAATAGAAAGGACTTTTTTTGGTTTTAATGGTATATTCTCTTTGGAATATTGAGCAGGCTTACCATCTTTATCTGAGTAGATTCTATATAGAGTGAAATCTCCTTTATGTTGAGGCCATTCCCAATTATCATAATCTCCACCATATGCTGCAATAGAGACAGGAGGTGCTCCTACAAGCCTGATGTCGCTATACACATCGTAGAAAAAGAGGTAATATTTTGTTCCTCTCCACATGGACATAAGCATAACCTCGCTTCCACTACCTTTTTTATATCTTCTTTCAATTATTGAAGATATTTTTCTCATCCCAGCATTAAACCCCTCTTTTTTTAGTGAATCAGATACTTGGTGAACCTCTTGAGTAGCATCAATTACCTTTCTAAGAAAGAATGCCGATTTTCCTTTAATTGGAATCTCTTGCTCTTTGGTCATTGCCCAAAATCCATCTTCTAGGTAGTTTTTTTCTGGAGTACTAAGAGAGTGGATATCTCCATATGCGCAGTGGTGGTTGGTTAATAGTAGCCCCTCTTTTGATATGATACTCCCAGTACACCCAAAGTCTAAAGCTACAATAGCATCACTTATAGAGGCGTTGTCTTGATCATATATAATTTTAGGGTCAATTTTAAGACCCGTTTTTTTCATTTGTGAGCTTAAGTTTTTATTTAGTAGGTGTATAAGCCACATTCCTTCATCGGCATGAGCCAATGAAAATAGGTTAAATAGCACTCCTATAAGGAGTGCTTTTAATATTGTATTTTTCATAATGGATCTCTAAATAATTTGACCTTTTGTTTCAAAAGGAAGTTTAGCATCAACCTCTTCAATTATCCCTTCTCTGTTTTTAATGGTCCATTTAGGAGAGTTAAGTAAGTTTAAAATAGTATCAGGGTCTGTAATTTCAGATGAGAATGTGATGTTGATTGCATATTCTCCATCTTCTGTTACAACGGTTTCTACTTTAATTAGACCTTTTTGTTGTGATAGATAATTTGATAGAAATGGTAAGTTTCTAGATATTATAGGTTTATCAAGGCCTGGATATAAAATTTGATATGTTGTTGGGCTCTTATCTATCCACTCCTCGGTATTTTTAAACTCTACAGAGAACGGAGTAAACATTCTTTTAATAAACTCAAGTCTAGAAATAGTGTCTATTTGTCCAGATTCCATGCCGACATATTCATAATTTACTTTTATAGTTCTTGTTCCCCCACCATGGACAGGCATTTCTAACTCTTTCATTTCGACCATACTCTTAATGAACCTCTCGTCAATAGGTTCGTTTATACCCATATATAATCTAACAATAATAGGGCAATTGTACTCTGTCTCTAATCCATAGTACTCTTTTTCACTATTTCTGAATTGAAGTCCTAAATAATTAGGGTCCATCCTGTCATGCATATATTCAGTATAGATTGTAATTACTTTTATCTGCTCTACAGATTGGTCTGGATTATTTATTTTAAATTTTGAAGGAACGAATATCTCTTTTCTTATCTGCTCTTCTGTTATTTCATCTGATTGGAAGTAAATATCGACATATGCATGTTTAACATATGTAGCAACTCCGTAGATACCATTAATTCTTTTTAATTTGGCCGCAAATGCGCTAGAACTACCAAAACATTTAACAGATCTCATTCCTTCAACACGTATTTTTTCTAAATTTTCGTGTTTTGCTTCGTCTCCCCATTTTATATCTATTGTAGGCAATTCAATAGTTTTTCCAATGAATAAAGCTGCAAAAAATAGAACTACAGTTAAAATTGCAGGAGTCCATCTAAAATAGGATTTGCCACCAAATGTTAAGGCATCTTTATTACATGAGGCAATACATTCTCCACATAGATTACAATCTATATGCTTAACAACTTTTGTTTTATCTACATCAATTGAGTAAGGGCATTTCTTAGAACATATGCCACAATTGTTACATTTTTCTGTGTCTCTAACAACTTTTAACATAGGTGCTACTTTAGATTCCATATAAATAATCTCCCATAGCCAACCTAAAATAGTTGCCGCAGCTAGTAAATAAGTCCAGTGAATTTCAATTCCTGTAAAACCTAATGCTATATATAGTACCACTAAAATGGTAAAGGTTATTGCATATTTAAATATATTACTAATGGCGCCTAGTGGACACAAATATTTGCACCAGAACATTTTGATAAACATATTTCCAAGAATAAATATGGAAATTGAGATAATAGCCATCCACATTGTTAGCTCTCCTTTGAATCCAGTAGCAAAAGCATAATAAGGATCAAAGTTTTTGCAGAAAAGTTCGGAACTAGATACTGTTGAGTAGAAAATCCAGTAAAGTAGAATATATTTAAATACTCTTAATAGTCTATCAATAATCGATTTTGGTTCAATTTTTATTTCTGGAAGCTTGAGATTTTTTCTTAATTTAATAAGATATTCACTCACAACCCCTAGAGGACAAACATAGCTGCAAAATAATTTGCTAAATAGGATTACTCCTATTGCTAAAAATACGC
>LUYZ01000011.1 GCA_001603425.1 Bacteroidales bacterium Bact_08 | reverse complement strand
ATTTTTTTAAAAAGTGATAAAAAACTTAAAAAGATAGTTCTAAAAGATATTCTCTATATTGAAAGTATGGAGAATTACATAATTATCAATACAAAAGAGAAAAAAGAGACAATTCTCATGACTCTAAAGGCCATATATGAAATGTTGCCTAATGATAGTTTTATCCAAATTCACCGGTCGTATATTGTTAACTACTCTCATATTAATGCAATTGAGGGTAATATGGTAATAATTAACAATACAAAGCTTCCTATTGCACGCTCTTTTTCTAAGGCTTTATTTCTTGCTCTTAAAACTATAAGCAACCTTACTGTTTTTATCATAGTATATCTGTCTAAAGTTGTTTCTAATGTAATCATTGGATAAAACCCTTTTAAGTTCTGCAAAAAAGCCAGGAAGATGCGTTATATTTGGGTTGAATATCTTTTCATTTTTCCCCAAAGATAAACCACTTAAAATCCAATACACGATGTATTTTGAATAACAATAATAAAAACCTAACTTGCAACACATTAATCCAATTAAATAAATTCATAATGAAAAAAATATCATTAGTTATCGGGGTATTGCTGTTTTCTCTATTTGCATGCCAAAAAGAGAAAAATACCGTTATTTACGATATTGCTTCGGAAAGGTATTTAAGCCCTCTTGATGATGAAAACAATGCAGGAATATGGTTACTAGGTCGTACGAATCAGTCAAAAGATTGGGCACTACTAGGTAGAGGCATAGAGGGTTTCACCTACGAAAATGGATTCGAATACACATTGGAGATAAAGGAAATCCCTACAGAAGGATATATTGACCAGGCACCATTTAAACTAAAATTGGTAAGAACTATCCGTAAAGTGAAAAAAGACACCCAAGATATTCCTGAAAAATACAGGAAGTCACTTTATGTTGAATAATAGCGAGTCATGAGGGGTACCGCTTAAAAAGAGAGGAGAAACGCGTGGCATTAGCGCAGATATTATTGTTTATTAGGTTGTTGCAATCTGTCGGCAGCAGTGATCTGGATGTGAGGTGGTTGCAGGAGACTCTGACGGAGTGCGTGCAAAGGCGCTGTTTATTAGAGGTTTATGAAAACAAAAAGGACGAAAAAAAGAGGAAAAGAAACAAAGAAAAAACCCTACAAAACATTGATTTTGTAGTGTTTAGCTCCTTAGTGGCGCCTTTTGGCTTCACCTTCCAGCGGAGAGAGAGGTAAAGGAACCAATTTCTCGCAATCCCGTATGAATTAATTTCTTAGAAGCTTTTCAAAACCAGCGGTAACGATTTTGTAACGATTGAAAATGACCGTTGCTTGTCTGCTTTTGTCGCATCGTTGTCCACGCGTGGCTATGGTATAAAGGTATGAAATAAATGAACGTTAAACAAATCCTTTGGCTATAAAAGATTTAACTTTCTGAATTTAGTGCAAGGTGTAAGTCTATCTATATATAGATGCTTACAACTTGCACTAAACTCTACCCTTTAAAAATTTTCCGGAAATGTCGTCCAAGCTCACGGGTAACTTGGTCAAAGGGTGGCAGGTCTTTAATCTGGTCTTTCATGGAACTTTCCCAGCGCGATTTGAATGTCGGCAAAAGTTGATTAACCCTGTTTTCTAAATTATCCGGATTCAAACTTTTGTGTTTGGCTTTGGCTTCAAATTCCACCATATAATTGCTCATTTCCATGTCTTCATATTCCGATAAATACCACAAGTCGTAAAAATCCCGTGGTTGCTGACGTGATAACAGCGAACGCATCTTTTCAGTCATTACTTCTTCAAGCGAATAACATTTCAATGAGCAAGATTCATGGTCGGTATATTTCTCAAATATTTCCCGTTCTTCCACTTCGAATTGCAACAATTCATTTTTGGAAATATCTACTTTTACTTGTTTGTTGGCACCGCTACCGCCGAGGGGGCCTATATAATTGATGTAGAAATTGATGTTGCCCGTTTCATGTTCACCGAAATCGGCCAATGACAGATTTATATTTGCTTCCTCTTTGATGTACTCAAACACAGATTCAAAAGCCTCTTTGATGCTGTCATTGGTGGTATTTATGTCAATCAAAGTAAAATCAAGGTCTTCCGAATAACGGTAATCGTCAAAATAGAATTTTTTCAGAACAGTGCCACCCTTAAAAACCAATACTTTGGAAAGTAACTCATTTTGCCCAATACCGGTAAGAATCCACGAGAGGATATAATCTTTCTCTATTTGAGTATCCCGTACCCCTTCTTTACGGGCAATCTGTTGTATTTCTGCTAACTTAATCATGTTATTATAGCACTTTTAATTGTTTCTATATCTACGTTCTGCTGAATATTCCATCGGCTCATAATCTTGCCTTGCTTGGGCGCTTCCGTATCAAGAACAGTGATGGAATTAGTTCGTATTTTTTGTAATTCATTAATTATGGGGGCAGGAATGGACAACAATTCCAGTAAATAACCCAAACGTTTGACAACCGCCTGTGAATTGAATTTAATAACATAATCCAATAGCTGGGTATATTTCAATTTATCTTTAGACATATACAAGGCTTTCGCTATTTCAACTATTCCCCCTGCATAATCCGGCTTATATAAACAATCAATAATAGTCTTTTCCAAATCAGAGCAGAACACTTTGTTAAAACTGTCTATCCATATTTTTTTATATCCGAAGAAATGATTGGGATTATGGTAGATAAACTGAAATTTCACACCTTTCAATTCCATCATGGATGGCTTAATTTGCTTATTGACAACTATCTGCTCTTTCAGTGAGGGTTGAGTAATAAGATTATGTATTTGTAAAGCAGAATAGTAACCGATGTAATATTCCCCACCTACCAATGGTTCTGCTAACAAATGCCAGTCAGGCAAAAACAGTTCCGAATCCTGTTCAAAGGGGATGATATAGTAAACACCTTCCCGTATTCGCATTAACAAGCCATCTTCAGCCATTCTCGCCACTTGTCGACGGATAGCATTGGCAGACATGCCAGATAACGCATTGTAAGCATCATCCAATGTGAACCAATTTTTACCTTTGGCATTCACTTCCGAGAGCAGTTTCGCTGAAAGGATAGTAATATTTTTATATTTAGTATCGCGCATGTGACTATTTTTGTCCCTGCAAAGATATGGAATATATTTTTGCTGTCCAATAATTTTTTAGAGAAATTATGTTTTATATATCAAAAGAGACTATTTTTGTCTCATATAAGATATGAGGTGTATATGTTCAGTTTGCTTGTAAAACATATATTTCTGTGAATAAGTCGAATATATCATTTTTAGGCTAATTGATTATTATCACTATTTTTGCACTGTTATCAACTTGCATCTTGCACCAAAGTTTTGGTAGTCAGTATATTGCACTAGAAGTCAACTTGACATCACACCTGTATTTACACTTAGCTAATCGATTGATATGTTTCAGTTTGTTACAGAGTTGATCTGACTGAGCGCAAGAACTTGGACGCTAAGGCTTTGGGGTTTAACTCTGGCGGAATTCGCGCAAAGATATTGGATATGAGATGGTTGTGGATTTAAGAAGGTTTTAGGAGCTGAGAGGCAGCTTTGCTTGCAAAGCTTGCACAATCTACCACTTTGCAGCTGATAAAGAGGCTTGCTCACGCTCCCCATCAAAGTTTTCAACTTTAATGGGGTTGGTATGGAGGCGACAACGGTACTAATGTGCAGTTTTGGGTTGGTTATGGGCTTTGATGGGTGTTTATTTGCGATTTATGGTTGTAAATACAAAAAGTGGCTTATCTGTTGGTTTGTAAAGTGCTGTTTGTGTAGTATTTGCGCATTGGAAGGGTAAGGCGCTGGTTTGGAAGTGGTTGGGAGAGACTCTGACGGAGTGCGTGCAAAAGTGTTGGTTGTAAAGGACTTGTAAAAACAAAAAGGACGCAAAAAGGAGAGAAAAACAAAAATACCGCTTAAAAAGAGAAAAGAAGCGCGTGGTAGTAGAACAGATAAGATTGGTTATTAGGCGGTTGTCACATATCGGCAGCATTGGCCTAGCTATAAGATGGTTGCAGGAGGCTCTGACGGAGTGCGTGCAAAGGTGCTGGATATGAGCGACTAACAAAAAGAAAAAGGACAAAAAAAAGAGGAAAACAGGCAAAAAAGGGCAAAGAAGGCACAAAAGCCAGGAAAGAGGCCAGGGCTGGGACAAAACAAATCGGCAAAGGATTGGAAACCAGAGAGAAGGGACGGACAGCGGCAGAGTGAGAGGCTAAAGCGCAGAGGGTTAAGGCAAAGCAGCAAGGCAAAAGGACCAGAGAGAGCGGACAAGAGAGAAAAGATCCTGCCATAACAGACTAGGTAAATAACTTTGCAAAAAAACATCCATTTGCATGTTGCATATTACAGCTTTGTACGCTCTCTGCACTGCAACATAAGTTTTTACCTATTTTATTGATAGTTTTTGAGGAAAAGGACAAGGACTGTTTGACGAACGACAGTGAGGAGTTCCGCAGGCCCCGAAAAAAAAGAAAATAGGTGCCTCAGAAAAAACTTCGTTGCAGTAGGAGAGCATGAAGCTGTGGCAGCAGGGCAAAAGGAAGCGGGGACAAAACAAAACGGCAAAGGACTGAGAGCCAGGGAGAAGGAACGGACAGCGGCAGAGTGAGAGGCTAAAGAGCAGAGAGCCAGAGCAAACAGCAGGACAAAAGGCAGAGTGAGAGGCTAAGAGCCAGAGAGACAAGGAGAAACAGCAGGGCAAACAAAAAAAACCCTACAAAACATAGATTTTGTAGGGTTTAGCTCCTAAGTGACGCCTTTTGGCTTCACCTTCCAGCGGAGAGAGAGGGATTCGAACCCCCGGAACCTTTCAGTTCAACGGTTTTCAAGACCGCCGCATTCGACCACTCTGCCATCTCTCCCTTTGATTGGGCTGCAAAGATATTTATTTTTTGCAAACACACAAAAAAGTTTTTAGTTTTTTTATCAACAAATCAAAAAAAAGTCAATAAATACAGAAAATAGAGGGCTGTTATAGACAAAATCTATGTGTAAATAGCTTAAATCTATGACAAAAAAAATATTTTCCATGCTAAACTATTGAAATATATTTTGTAATTTTATAAAAAATTAGAACAATTCACACACATAATATAAAATATATCGCTATGAAAGGTAAAAGTTTTGAGACCGAAATTCTGGAACTAGAGGGCAACCTTTCCAGATATGCATACAGCCTCACTTCAAATAGTGATGATGCAAAAGATCTACTTCAAGAGACCTATTTTAAGGCATTCAATAATCAGGAGAAATTCAACGAACATACAAACATAAAGGCATGGGCATATACCATAATGAAAAACACCTTTATTAATGACTACAGAAGAAAAGCCAAAAGGCAAGCTCTTTTTAGTGAAGATGTGCACGATTTTCTACTGAATAATAAACCATCTAACAACTCTCCAGAGTCCGATCTTAACTATAGAGAACTAAGTAAAGCTGTAGAGAGTTTGGAGCCTGAATTTAAAATCCCATTCCAAATGCACGATAGTGGCTACAAATACCAAGAGATTGCAGATGAGTTGGGGTTACATTTGGGAACTGTAAAGAGTAGAATTCACTTTTCAAGACAAAAAATAATGGCAAAACTAAATCAAGATTAGTTCTGCCATATTATATGACTATTATAAAGTTTGATTATTAATTGTGAGAAAAGAATTTTCTCTGGAATAGGAGTAGGTAAGCTACTCCTATTGTTATGCAGGAGTCAGCTATATTAAATATGGGCCTAAAAAAGATAAAATCCTCACCTCCCCAGAAAGGGATCCACTCTGGAAGTGTAGTGTCAATCAAAGGGAAATAGAGCATATCAACCACTTTACCTTGCATGAATGGGGCATAACCACCACCCTCTGGTAAAAAAGATGCTATCTGAGTAAATGTAGACTCCCCAAAAAGTAACCCATAAAAGAGACTATCAATAACATTACCCATAGCTCCAATTAAAATCAATGATACTCCAAAAACCACCGCAACCGGAGCCTTTTTAGATATTAGTGACCTAATATACCCAATAATAAATCCTATTAATACTATACGAAAAGCAGTAAGAAGAATCTTTCCCCAGACTCCTCCAAACTGCATTCCAAAAGCCATTCCATTGTTCTCTATAAAATATATCTGAAACCAACTACCAAAGACAGGGATACTCTCCCCAATGGTCATATTGGTTTTAATCCATATTTTAGAAATTTGGTCTATTATAAGTAATCCAATAACAAAAATAGAAACCTTTTTTCCAATAGATAGACTCATAATAGATTAATCTCTCTTATTTTTTGCCTCAATTGACAGCGTTGCATGAGGAACCAGTAACAATCTCTCTTTTCTTATTAATTTACCAGTCTCTCTGCAAATTCCGTATGACTTATTCTCAATTCTTATAAGAGCAGCCTCTAAAGATTGAATAAACTTATACTGACGTTGAGCTAACTGACCAGCCTCCTCTTTAGATAAAGCCGATGCACCCTCTTCTAATACTTTAAATGTAGGAGAAGTATCCTCTGTGTCATTACTAGAACCATGAGTTACAGCAGCTTTTAATTGCTGATACTCCTGTTTTGCAGTCTCTAATTTCTGTAAAATGAGCTCTTTAAACATTTGAAGCTCCTCGTCACTATAGCGTACCTTTATATTTGCTGTAGGCTCAGTATTTCCATTAGTTGTCATAACCTTAGTTTTTTAGGAAACGTAAAGATAATAATAAAATAATTATAAAAAACTTAAATATATCTATTTGCTAATAAGGAGTCTTATCTAAATTACTGATCCACGTCTCAAAAGGCTCTTGACTCTCTTTCTCTAAAATAGACTCTATTGGTATAGATCTTTGCTCAGGATCTAAAGATAACTCTTTGTAAATAAAGTCATCACTAAAGCCTGCTCTTGCTGCATCCTCTCTATTAGCACCAAAAACTATTCTATCTACTCTTGCCCAATAGGCAGCCGAAAGACACATTGGACATGGTTCACATGACGTATAAAGTGTTGCGCCAGACAAATCAAATGTATTTAGCTTTTTACACGCTTTTCTAATAGCATTAACTTCTGCATGAGCCGTTGGATCATTATCTGGAGTTACAGAGTTAGAGGCCTCTGATATAACATTGCCATCCCTAACTATGACTGCACCAAATGGGCCACCATGAGCCGATAGGGCATTCTGCTGAGCTAACTCAATAGCTCTTTTCATATAAATAGCATCCTTCTCCATAATATATCTGTTTTATACTCTTTTTAACAAAATTTTAATACTTTCTCCCTCTTCACCCCACTCTGTTGACATTGAATCTGGATTATCAGAAACAGAAGAATCAATATTAATGCTCACAGCCAGTGTCTGATTACAAATATAATCGGCAAAATCTTGTAATGTTACCTCGATATCGCTATTTGGTTCAATGAGAATATCAATTTTATCTGTTACCTCAAAACCAGAATCTTTTCTTAGATTTTGAACTCTATTAACTAGCTCTCTTGCAACACCCTCTCTTCTTAACTCTTCGGTTATAGTTATATCCAGTGCCACAGTCAATTTACCTTCTGTAGATACTAACCAACCTGGCATATCCTCCGATGTAATCTCCACATCCTGTGGAAATATCTCAACATCACCTGTGGGTAAATTAATCATATACTTATCACTACTCTCTATTTCTAGAATATCGTCTTGAGTAAAGTTACTAAAAGCAGCCGATATCTCCTTCATTTGCTTACCGTACTTTTTACCCAATACTTTAAAGTTAGGCTTAATTTTTTTAGTAATTAGCCCTTTAGTATCCATAATAAACTCCACCTCCTTAACATTAACTTCACTTAATATAAGAGGTTTTACCAATTCAAAATTCTCTTTAACTGAGTTATCTAAAATAGGAACCAATATTTTGGCTAATGGCTGTCTAACTTTGATATTAACCTTTCTTCTTAAGGCCAAAACCATAGATGATGCCGTTTGAGCCAACTCCATTCTCTCCTCCAACTTCTTATCTATCAAATCTACATTACACTTTGGCATCAATTTTAAGTGTACAGAGCCACACTCCAAATTAGAAGAATTTAAATCTAAGAAAAGTCTCTCCATAAAAAACGGAGCTATTGGAGCAGATATTATTGCAATTGTCTCTAAGCAAGTATATAATGTCTGATATGCCGATAATTTATCATCGTCCATCTTACCTCCCCAAAATCTCTTTCTATTTAGCCTAACATACCAGTTGCTTAAATTATCATTTACAAAATCTTGAACCTTTCTACCAACAGATGTAATGTCATAATTATCATAACACTCAACTACATCTTTAATAAGAGTGTTTAGTAAAGAGATTATCCACCTATCAATCTCAGGTCTTTTTGCAATATCAATTTGAGGCAGACTATTATCAAAACTATCAACATTTGCATAAAGAGCAAAAAATGAATAGGTATTATATAATGTACCAAAAAATTTACGTCTAACCTCATCAACACCAGAGATATCAAACTTAAGATTATCCCAAGGCTGAGCATTGGTAAGCATATACCATCTCAATGAGTCAGCACCATATTCATCCAATACAGAGAATGGATCAACTGCATTACCCAATCTTTTACTCATCTTATTACCAGCTTTGTCCAAAACAAGGCCATTAGAGATTACATTTTTAAATGCTACTGAATCCTTAACCATTGTAGAAATAGCATGTAGAGTGAAAAACCAACCTCTAGTTTGATCTACTCCCTCGGCTATAAAATCGGCAGCTCTTCCAAAACTAGGATCTGTAAGCTTCTCTAAACCCATCTGAGCAAACGGCATTGCACCTGAGTCAAACCACACATCAATCAAATCACTCTCTCTTTTCATTCTTTTTCCTGTAGTAGATACCAAATAAATATCATCTACATATGGTCTGTGAAGATCTATCTTTTCATAGTTCTCCTGAGAGTAATCTCCCACAATAAATCCTCTCTCCTTTAATGGGTTAGACGACATATATCCAGCCTTAACAGACTCTTCAATCCTATCATATAACTCCTGTGCAGAACCAATACAAACCTCTTCATTACCATCCTCTTCTCTCCATACAGGCAGAGGAGTTCCCCAATATCTACTTCTTGATAGGTTCCAATCTTGCAAATTCTCTAGCCATTTTCCAAAACGTCCACTACCTGTAGATTCAGGTTTCCAGTTTATCGATTTGTTGAGCTCAATCATTCTCTGTTGAACAGCAGTAGTCTTAATAAACCATGAGTCCAAAGGATAGTATAATACTGGTTTATCAGTTCTCCAACAATGAGGGTATGAATGGACATGCTTCTCAATTTTAAAGGCTAAGCCCTGCATCTTTAACATCACAGCAATATCCACATCCAATGTTGCATCAGACTCAGTCAAATTGGGATCATAATCATTCTTAACAAACCTTCCAGCAAATGATGAGTAGAGTTCTAAATTCACACTATTACCAACAAACTCATCATCCATATCTTCAATTAGGTAAAATTTTCCTGCTCTATCCACTAAAGCCTGCATATTTCCCTCTCTATCTTTTATCATTAGAGCTGGAACACCATTTGCCGATGCAACTCTCTGGTCATCGGCACCAAAAGTAGGAGCTATATGCACTATACCTGTACCATCCGATGTAGTAACAAAATCTCCTTTAATTACTTTAAATGCTCCATCACCTGGGTTTATCCAAGGTATGAGCTGACAATAATTAACTCCGGTCAACTCTTCTCCCGTAAAAACAAAATCCTCTAAAACTCTAAAGGGAACTAATTTATCTCCCTGCTTATAATCTTCAAAAGATATCTCAGCAGCCTTAGGATTAAAATGAGAACCAACAAGATCTTTGGCTACAATATATATGGCCCTTTGTCCATTGTAAGGGTTAAATGAATCCACTAAAACATACTCTATTTTTGGACCAACGCACAATGCTGTATTAGATGGAAGCGTCCAAGGGGTGGTGGTCCAAGCCAACATATATGCTTTTAATGATCCATCTATCTTATTAATGCAAGAATATATTGGCTCTGAAAATGAATCCTTTAACACCTCAAATTGAGCAACACATGTTGTATCCTTCACCTCGCGATAACACCCTGGTTGGTTAAGTTCATGTGTACTTAAACCTGTACCTGCAGCAGGAGAAAAAGGCTGTATAGAGTAACCTTTATATAACAAGCCTTTGTTGTATATCTGCTTTAAAAGATACCATAATGTCTCAATATATCTATTATCATAGGTAATATAAGGGTCATTCATATCCACCCAATACCCCATCTTCTCCGTTAACATCTCCCACTCCTTAGTATATTTCATCACCTCTTTCCTACATGCACTATTATACTCATCAACAGAGATTTTTGATCCTATATCCTCTTTTGTTATTCCAAGTTTTTTCTCAACTCCCAATTCAACTGGTAAGCCATGTGTATCCCATCCCGCTTTTCTATTTACAAGATATCCTTGCTGTGTTTTATATCTACAAAAAGCATCTTTTAAGGCTCTGGCCATAACGTGATGAATTCCAGGCATTCCATTTGCCGATGGGGGGCCTTCATGAAAAACAAATTCTGGGGCTCCTTGACGGCTCTTCAAAGTGCTGCCAAAGCAATCCTCATTACTCCACTTCTCTAATATTGAACTATTTAATTCAACTAAATCTAATTTTTTATACTCAGGAAATCTCATACCAGATGTTTTTAGAATTTGCAAAGATACGATTATTCACTACTTTTGAAAAAAAATAGCAATGGAATATTCTTTCAACTATGTAGATATAGCAATTCTTATTTGCTTTATCCCCGCTATATTTGTGGGCATAAGCAAAGGACTTGTTCGCCAGTTAGCCTCATTCATTGCTCTAGTTGCTGGAATTTGGGGTGGATGGCATTTTTCTGGGCTTGTATCACAGTTTATCTCTAAAATATTACCATCACTTAACTCAAATACCATATCGATAATATCATTTGCTCTAATCTTTATTTTTATAGTAATTATTGTCAACTATATTGGTTATCTCTCTTCTAAACTCATAAGAGTAGTTTTACTTGGTTGGCTTGACAGACTTCTAGGTCTTTTTTTTGCAATTCTAAAGTTCTCATTTATTATTAGTATTACCATATATCTTCTAGAATCTTTAGATAAAATCTACCATTTTCTACCACAAAAAGATATTTCTGAATCTGCAATATACTCTGCAATTTCATCATTAACTCTCTATATCTTTCCATTTATAAAGGAGCTTCAAGATATTATCTAATTCTAAAATCGTAAAGATTTTAGTTCTTTATCAAAACTACATTTTATTGTAAAATCGACCACATGATTGCCAATGTTGAAGCATATTTTTGCATCAACAAAGAGTCCTCGTGTGTGAGTTGGGTTATTAATTAGTAAGGCAGATAATTAAGTGATGTGAGATAACGAGGGCTCTTTTATTATTAAAATCAATATATCATGAAAAGCAAACTACATAAGGTAAAACAGATGGATAATAGTGATTGCGGAGTAGCTTGCCTTGCATCTGTATTAGGGAGTTATGGAATAGAAACCTCTTTAACTCAACTTAGGCTTTTGAGCGGTACAACATCATCTGGCACAACTATTAAGGGCATTATTGAAGCTTCTGAACAGTTTGGAGTTAAGGCCAGAGGATATAAGTCATCAATGGAGGCACTTAAAACTGCAAATTTCCCTGTAATTATACATTTACGAAAAGAGTCTATACTACACTATATAGTTATATACAATTTTTCAAAAGGGTTCTTTACTACAATGGATCCAATAAATGGAGAGATAGAGAAAGTCCATTCAGAAATAATTGAGAAGGAGTTCACTGGATATCTAATTCTTTTTGATATTAACAACAGTAATTTATTAGAAAACAATATAGCTAATACAAAATTGGCAAAAGGCAAAACAACATTATTCAAAGCTATTTTAAAAGATATCATATATCCAATCAAATGGAATTTGATAAAAATATTTACTTTATCTATCTTAAATATAATACTATCATTGTCAACCGCATTTTACATTAGATATTTATTAGATTACATAATTCCATCTGGGGATGTAAATTCACTATACAAATTATCTCTACTAATGCTACTTATGGTAACATCATCAATAATGATTACACTTTTTAAGGCAACAAAATCCTTAAAGTTATCTTTAGAGACAGACAGAAGAATAGTAGGAGATCTTATAGATCATATACTTAGAGTTCCCCTCCCATTTTTTAAAGGTATGAAAAAGGGAGAAATCACATCTAGGATTGGGGATGCATATAAACTAAGAAATCTGATTATCGATTCTCTTCCAGAGGCAATAATTGGTAGTCTAACCTTAATCATATCGCTTATAGTGCTACTATTTACAGATATAACACTGGCATTATTACTACTAATCTTTTCTCCAATGTACATTGCTATATTCCTAATATATGATAAAAATAGCAAACGAATTCTAAAAGAGAATATGGAAAAAAGCGCACTACTAAACATATCTATACTAGAAAATATAAATAGCATATCTACAATAAAAAACTACGGTCTAGAAAATACAGCACTAGCCACAACAAAACTCAAACTCTCAGATTTAAATAATTCTATACAAAAAGCAGGAAAAATAGGACTTATTGCTGACTCATCTATAGATCTAATATGGGGAATCACAACCATATCAATTCTTTCCGTGGGTGGGTTTATTGTAATGTCTCACAATATAACTTCTGGTCAATTAATCTCTTTTTTTACAATTGCAGCTATATTCTCTACACCACTAAAGCATGTAGCTAGTATGATCTACTCTTTTAGAGAAGGGACTGTTGCAGCATCAAGAATATACGATATCAAAAAGCTCTCCCCAGAATACTCATACGACAATATAAAACCGGAATATAAAAATATTGACAATTTAGTAAAACACAACATAAATACTATAACTTTTAACAATATAACATTCTCATATCCGGGAAGAGCTCCACTTATAAACAATCTTACATTTTGCTGTGCAAGTTCTCAGATAACTCTCATATGGGGTAAAAGTGGAAGTGGAAAAAGCACTTTGGTAAATCTATTATCAAGACACTACCAAATTAGAAATGGTAATATAGAATTTAATCAAACAAGTATAGAGCATATAGATCTCAAAAGATGGAGATCTTGCTTATCTATTGTTCCTCAAGATCCAGAGTTATATGGTGATACAATTTATGAATGCATAACAGGAGAGAAACCTAATAATCATAAGCATCCTTTGAGTTTAAAAGCAAAAACTCTATTGATATGCGAGAAACTAAAAATAAAAGAGATAATAGACTCCCTACCTAATGGTTTTTTAACAAATCCAGGTGAGAGCGGTGCTCATCTATCCAGAGGGCAACAACAAAGAATCTCATTTGCAAGAGCTGTGATAAGAGAACCTCATGTTTTAATTTTAGACGAGGCAACATCTTCACTAGACTATGAATCGGCAAGTTTAATAGAAAACTACATTATCGAATATAAAAAACAAAATGCAATTATAATTATGATATCTCATAAATTGAGCGATAAAAAAATAGCTGACAAAATTATAACCTTATGAAATTACTAAAGTAAAAAAGAAGAGTGCACACTTCGGCGGAATCTTTGCCCGCAATTGCAAAGAGATTATTATATAACAATTTCAATTATGAAACAATTCAGATGCAAGAAGAGTATGATGCAGAATCTATCTCAACAAGAGATGATGATTTCTGGAGGTATGTCTCTAAGAGACATGTGGAGATATCTGGAGATGGCTGGAAAAGCCCTCAAGACAATTGAGAAATACTGGCCTAAATTTAAACACGGCTTTGTTGCTGGATGGGAGGCTGCGTAATGGAACAAGCAGATAATTCAATATGGATTTGGACACCACTTGACACCTTACAAACTAGTTGTATTGTGGGAGGAGGATCGGAATGGGATCAAGATGTTGCCGAAGGAATTGGCAAAGGTGTTGGTTATGCTGCTAAAAAAATGTGGAGACTTTTTAAATTTATGAGTAAAAATCTATACGATTTACAATCTCAAACTCAAGTTATCTACAAATAATCCTATTTTTTTAATAATGGGAGTGTTGTATATCAAAAATAATTTAACTTTGTTCTATTATGAAAAAGAGATACGCACTCCCAATTTTAATTTTAATCCTAATCCCGGGATTAACTTTGGCTCAAGCCAGATGGACACTTGAGCAATGCATAGATCATGCATGGAAAAACAATTTAAAAATTAAACAACAGGAGATTTCTGTAGAGCAGAATGAGAATAACCTTACTCAAGCAAAATTGAACTTTGCGCCATCTGTAAGGGCCTCTCTATCTCACTCTATGAACTGGGGAAGGTCTGTAAATGTACAAGATTTAGAGATTATTGAAAATAAACTCTCTCAAAGTACAAGTGCCAGTGCCAGTGCAGCAATAAACCTGTTCGAAGGTATGGTCAAGCATAACGATATTAAAAGTAAAAATGTAGTTCTTGAAATTTCAAAAAAAGAGGTAGATCGCATTAAGAACGACATCTCAATAGAGATAACAAGATCTTTTCTGCAAATTCTGCTCTCCAAGGAGGTTCTCAACACAGCAATAGAGAGCCAAAATAGCGTTAAACAACAAGTTGATCGCACAAAAAAATTGGTAGATGCAGGTAGTTTAGCATATAGCGCTCTTCTAGAAATTGAAGCCCAACTTGCATCCGAGAGTGTTCAAGTTGTAAACGCTTCAAATCAATTATCTACAGCCAAGCTAAATTTAGCTCAACTACTAGATTTAGAAGACGTATATAACTTTGAGATTGATGAAAAGCCCATAGATATTCCTCTATCAGATCTCTCTCCATCATCAGTAGAAGAGATGTACCATACATCCCAAGATCTTCCTCAAATTCAAAGTTCTATATTAAATATAAAAAATTCAGACCTACAGTTAGCCATTGCAAGGGGTAGAGCATTTCCTTCAATCTCTTTTTCTGCTGGATATGGAACTTACTATGCCGATAGCAGAGATCAATCTTTTTTTGATCAATTTAACGAAAACAAAAACCCATCTCTTAGCTTTGGACTAAGCATTCCCATTTTTAACAACTATCAGGTTAGGACCTCAATTAAAAATGCTAAGCTAGGTGTAAGATCGGCTCAAATAGAACATAAAAGTAGGCAGCAGATGCTTTATAAAGAGATTCAACAAGCTAATAACGATGCTTTGTCATATCTGCAAAGATATTTAGCTTCTCAGAAAAGTGTAGATGCAATGAAGGAGTCTTTTAGATATGTTCAGGAAAAATTTGACCTTGGCGTAGTAAATGCTATTGACTATACCGTGGCTAAAACCAACCTTTTTAGAGCGCAATCAGAACTTATTCAGTCAAAATATCAATACATGTTCCAAGTTAAAATTCTTGATTTCTACAAGGGTTTACCAATATCTCTATAACCTAATTTTTTAATATTATGAAACTAAAAAAAAATATTAAGTGGATAATAGCAATAATAGTGGCAATCATTATTATTTTAGCATACTTTGGGAGTAAAAATAAAAAAGGCCTTATTAGTGTAATGACCCAAAAAGTGGAAAGAAGAGAGATTGTAGAATTTATCCCGGCAAATGGAAAAATAAAACCTGTTACAGAGGTTAAGATTAGCCCTGACGTATCTGGTGAGATTGTAGAATTAAACTTTAAAGAGGGAGATTACATCAAAAGAGGAGATCTAATTATTAAAATTAAGCAAGATGTATATATTTCCATGAGAGATAGAGCAGAAGCATCTCTTAACTCCACAAAAGCTCAGCTCACCCAGCTACTTGCTCAATTTGCTCAAGTTGAACAATCTCATAGAAGAAATGAGATACTACATAAACAAAAAGCCATTTCTGATCTAGATTTCGAAACTTCATTATCTCAATACAACGTCACAAAAGAACAAATTAGAGCCGCCGAATTTAACGTGAAAAGTGCTTCTGCTGCTCTTCAAGAGGCGCAAGAAAATCTAGTCAAAACTGTAATCTATGCTCCTATGGATGGTATAATCTCAAAAATGAGTGTAGAAAAGGGAGAGAGAGTTGTGGGTACAAGTCAGATGGCAGGTACAGAGATGTTGAGAATAGCAAACTTAGAGGAGATGGAAGTATTAGTAGATGTAAATGAGAACGATATAATTAGAATTAAACAGGGTGATACAGCAACAATAGATGTTGATGCATATCCTACCAGAAAATTTAAAGGTGTTGTAACTCAAATTGCAAACTCAGCTAAAAATATTGGATCAGCAGTAGATCAAGTTACAAACTTTGAAGTTAAGATCTTTATTGTGCCTGATTCTTATGCCGATCTAACAACAAATAGCTCTATCCCATTTAGGCCTGGCATGTCTGCATCGGTATCAATTTTAACTGCTAAAAAAGAGAATGTTATCTCTGTTCCGCTTCAATCTATTACAACTAGGACAGATCTCCTTAGCGACTCTCTTAAAAATAGTCTAAAAATTAACGAAAATATTGAGCAAGTATTTATTGTAAAAGAAGACAATAGTGTAGAACCTAGAATTATTACCACTGGAATTCAAGACCTTTCAAATATTGAGGTAATTTCTGGCTTAGAAGAGAATGAAACTATTGTTACTGGCCCATTTGTTGCAATAAGCAGAAATCTTAAAAAAGGATCTGTTATTAAACAACAATAATAAATAATGAACCAACCTCTTATTTTACTTATTGAAACTAGTACCGATATCTGCTCCGTTGCAATATCTAGCGGTGAAACTTTATTAAAATATGGCTCAGAAAAGGGTAATAAAGCGCATGCTAAATCTATCGCTCCAATGGTGGAGAGTTTTCTTAAAGATTTAGGATTAGTAATTAATGACCTTTCTGCGGTAGCTGTGAGTGAAGGTCCTGGATCATATACTGGACTGAGGGTTGGTGTCTCTTTTGCTAAGGGTATATGCTTTGCATCAAATAAGCCATTAATTTCTGTAAACTCACTTGAGTCTGTAGCTCATAATGGATTTCAAGAAGCAAAAGATCTTAATCTAGATTTCAACTACATCATTCCCATGATAGATGCAAGAAGAATGGAGGTGTACTGTTCTATTTATGACTCTAAAATGGATCTAATAGAGGGAGTCTCGGCTAAAATAATAGATAGTAGTAGTTTTTCAGAAATTCTTGCAAATAACCCCACCATTTTTTGTGGAAATGGCGCTTTAAAAATAAAAGAAGTATTAAATAATACAAATGCACATTTTATCGATTCTCAAGCAAATGCAAAAGGGATGATAAAATGTGCATTAAATAAATTCTTATCTAAAAATTTTGAAGATACAGCCTATTTTGAACCTTTTTATCTAAAAGACTTTATCCCTGGTATTTCTAAAAAAAGCATCATCTAGATATTAACGACTCAACTCTCTTCTCTAAATTACTTCCAAAAAGATCTCTAGCAACAATTGTCCCCTCCTTATCAATTAAAAAAGTTGAGGGAACTCTATCTACATTATAGATAATTGTTGAGTAAGAATTAGCTCCCTTACCATCACAAACATTTATCCACGGCAACTTCTGATCTCTTATTGCTCTAGCCCAAGCACTCTTATCTGTATCAACAGATACTTGATAAATCTCCAACCCCTTTTTATTATACTTAGCATAGAGTTCTAGCAAATCTTTATTCATCATAAGCTGATTTACATCAGAGACACTCCAAAATACTAATAAAATAACATTCCCTTTATAATCCGATAGAGTCTTTGGTGTTGATTTTACATCTGGAAGTGTAATGTCTGGAAACCCGGTCTCATTTGCCTCACTAAGTTTGTCTGACAAAATATTAGCCTGTTCTCTCAATTTAATATCTTCCATTAGAGGAGCAAGATATTTTAACTTAGGATACTTTACAATTAATGAGTCATGAACTCTTTGTAAAATTAGCATATCCTTAACATCTCCAAAAAGGGGTAGCTCTTGATTAAACTTATAATAAATAAGATATAGATTAGAAATATTATAAGGATTCTCATAAATATGCTTAATTGCCCTTTGCTTAGTTTTTACATAAAGAGAACCGAGTTGATAATTTATCTGCTCTGCAAGAGATGAATTGTTCAAACTTACAGCACTATCCATCTCAACAAACAGTGAATCAAACATAAACTGATAGCGCCCCATAGTCCTCTCTAAATCGATAAGAGAATTACTATCATCTGAACCTTGTATTGTAATATCTGCTCCAAGTGTATCTGTAATAACCGATACTCTATCACCACCCTTTAGAATCAAAGAGGCAACTCTATTATTTTTATAATTTATATAATAAAACTCTGGAGATTGATCTCTCTTATCTACAAAATAAGTACAGCCACTTTTACATAATTTAATACTATCAATAACTGTCTGTCTGTTTATATCAAGCCTTGTTAGAACTAAATCTCCATCCTCTATGCCATTAACTTTAATTTTTAGTTTTGCTCTATTATTATTAGAACATGATATAGATCCGATAATTATTAAAAAAAGGAAAAAGAGTTTTTTCATATAATACTATTTAAAATTCAAATTAATCGCCTCTGCAATAGCAGCCATTTTTTCTTTTGTGATATTTAACTTTGGATTGGATAATACTAAATCTTTCTCCGTATTAAGAGGAACTAGATGTATATGACAATGAGGCACCTCCATTCCAAGAACAGCAACTCCCACTCTTTTGCAATTTATAGATTTATCAATTGCCTTTGCTACACGTTGAGCAAAAAGAGTAAGCTCAGATAACTGTTGGCTATCAAGATCAAAAATATAATCAATTTCACATTTTGGTATTACCAAAGTATGACCCTCAGCAATTGGATTAATATCTAAAAAGGCTAGATGTTTATCATCCTCTGCTACTCTATAGCAGGGAATTTCTCCATTTACTATTCTAGAAAAAATAGATGCCATAATGTAGGTTTATTTAGAAATCTCTAAAATTTCGAATTTAATAATCCCAGACGGCACCTGAACCTCCACAATATCTCCTTTCTCCTTACCAATTAGGGCCTTACCTATTGGAGTTGCAGCTGCCAACTTCCCCTCTCTCAAATTAGCCTCAGTCTCTCCAACTAATGTATATTCAACTACCGTATTAGTGTTGTGATTTTTGAGTTTAACTTTATTTAGTATCTGAACATGAGTCGTATTTATCTTAGACTCGTCAATAATTCTTGCTCCAGCAATCATCTCCTCCAATTTTGCTATTTTAAGTTCTAGAAGCCCTTGAGCCTCCTTAGCTGCATCATATTCTGCATTTTCCGAAAGATCGCCTTTATCTCTTGCCTCTGCTATCTGTCTTGATATAGATGGCCTCTCTACAGATATCAATTGTTGATGTTCTGCCTTGAGTTTTTCTAAACCTTCTGCTGTTAAATAATGTATTTTTGACATAATCCTAATAAATTAAAAAGAATCCTGTCAAAACAGGACTCTTCATTACAAAGATATAAATTAATTCCTATTTAATAAATTAATCCAGAAATTTTGGTTTGTTAATTTCTGAATAAATAATCATCAT
>LUYZ01000115.1 GCA_001603425.1 Bacteroidales bacterium Bact_08 | reverse complement strand
TTTTCGAAATCATTATTAAACACAAGACCTAAAGTACCATACACATCTATGTGAATTGCTGGTTTATAAGAGTCATAAGGTTTTAACTTTAAAATTCTTTTATTTAACCACTCAATATAGTTTTGAATCTTCTCACCATTCAATCCAACTTTATCCTCTACATGGTTAAAAAGTGCATGAGGTAATACTTCAACACCTTTTAAAATCATTTTATCGGCATTAATATATCTATCATCTCCCGACTGAGAGAATATAGATATCATAGAATCGGATATTTGAGTACCATACTCCTGAGAGATTACCTGTGCCATCAGTTTATTCTGACTCTTAGCCACAGCATCTAAACAAGCCTGAGTTACACCATATCTTATTGCTGTATGATATACTCCACCTGTTGCTAAAACTCTCTTATCTACTATATCTGCTAACTCTCTAAAAGTAGTTATCTCTTTGCCGATATATAATGGAGCTATCTCATTTTGAATAATTGGAATAAAATCCTTAGCTAAGAAAAGAGGATCTCTACCACCTGCTCCAGAATACTGTACAGCGGCACAATCTCCATGAGCAATTGCTCCATTTTCTAAAATAAATAGAACAGAAATAGACTCTCCTGCTTGTCTTACTGAGGTAAATCCTGGTGTTAAAGGATCACCTTCATAGAATGCACCATCATTTCTAGCTCCAGCTTTAATTGCTTTTTGATCATCAAAAAAGAAACCAGTCTTTCCTGCGGCACAAACTACATTTTTAATTTTCATAATAAAAGAATATTAATTCTTAAAATCCGTGAATTTATAATTTATATAATATAAAACTATTTTGTAGAATTAGGTCTACCAACTAAAAAGCCCTTACCAATTGCATAAACATCGTCTATTACCATTTGGAAGCTTACTGTTCTCTTTTCATAGGCAGCTCTCTCTTCTAATTTTTGTCTATGGAATACTTTTAGATCTTCTGAAAAAGGAATATTTCCTACCTCAAGTAATCTTACTGCTCCAGTATTATCTCTTGCAGGCATAACTTTACCAGCATTAAATTTACTTGGTGCAAAAGGAATGTCAATAATTCCAGCCTGAAATGCAGCAATCGTTCCCAAAGCATAATCTCCTTTACCTAGCTCCTCAACTTTATCTAATATACATTTCATCTCTTGTTTAATGATATCAGATTCCATAATAACAGCAGGAATATTGGTGAAAGATTGGTCTTTTAACATAGATGTTAATTGCTTTGTTGCTCTAAGACCAGCAGCATTAGCCTCTTTTGTTGGAACACCCATTGCCTCGTGAGGGGTTTTAACAATAACCTTTGTTGCTTTTGCCAAAACAGCAGCAGCAGCTCCCCAAGAAATTACGGCAAAAGCCTTTGATTCATCTTGTGGAAACCCTCCCATCCACTGGTGGAAAACAGTGGTTACTTTTACATCTGTAAAACCAAATTTATCTAAATACTCTCTAGTAACCTCAGTTAAAGATTTAATTGCGGCAACATCCTGAATAAGATTTCCACACTGTCCATAACCTACTGTAATATCTTTAACACCCTGAGTTGCCGCCAAAAGAGACTCTATAACTGCAACCGAATTTGATATACATGGAGCGACCAAAGTTCCTGTTAAAGGGCCAAATGGTTCTCTATTAATTGAAACACCAGCCTCTTCATATAAACCAATAAGTCTATCGGCATATTGCCAATGGGCTATTGTTTTTTCTAGTGAGTGATTTTTAGAATATGGAATGTTATAAGAGATTCCACCACCTTCATATGAAGTAAAACCTCCAGCAATAGAGATCTCAGTAAGAAGTCTAGCGTCTGGAGTTCCGTGTCTAACCTGAACTGGACTTTTTAATGCCGATGTTACTGTACGACAAATATCAACACCATAATTCACAATAGGAAAACCATTTAACATAGATCTACCACTCTCTTTACTCTTTTCGATTCCTGTTTGTGCCTCTGTATATCTATTTAGTCTAGTATAACTATCAACAGTTGTGGGCAAAAGATCTGCCTCTCCCTCTGTCTCTAAGTATTGCAATAATTTAATATGCTCGTCATACAGAGCAACTCCTGCTCTAGGTTGGATAAGAGTTATACCCTCTTTTTTTGCCATCTGAAGCTTATCTCCAAATCTTTTCTCTTGTGGAATAGATTTTTGATACTCTACAGCACTGTTAAAATCTACTCCTTTTCCAGTTGGCCAATGCTCCAGAATCTCTTTGCGCTCAGCAAAAAATTTATCATCTGAAAGTTTTATGTTTTTTACTTCCATATTGTTTATTAATTAATTTGTTTAATCTCTTTTTTTAATATCTTAAAGGCTAAATCTTTATCTACAGTACTAAGCAAACCCATAGATGCGAAAATATATTTCTCATCAATCATATAACATGGATTCTTAGGTTTTGTTGAGGTAATATTAGATAAATCAAATTTAGCTCCTTCTAAAATAAATGTAGGATCAGAACTATTTTTTATAGCCCCTCCTATTCCAATAACACTCTCGACTTGAGTTAAATCCTTACCTGTTAAGGTATAGATCTCTCCCATTGGAGTGAATATACTCTCCATTACTCCAGCATGGCGCTGAACAGCTATAGAGATAGCCTCTCTAGCAATTATTGCTTCAACTCTCTCTTGAATTGAACCATTTTGCGAAATAGTATCCGGATTATTAATACAGAGTTCGATCCAATCTTTTATTATTTTGATATCTATTCCATATTTAATAGATAACATCTCAATATCCACCTGCTCACAAACAGATGAAAGACTATATCTCATTCCAAGATCACCCTCAACACTTCTTTTTGAATAAGGTTCTGGTATTCCCTTTATCATAACATTACTGACACTAGGATTACCTTTTGACATTGAATAGACATCTGTTGTTGCACCACCAATATCAATAGCCATAAGATCTCCTATACCTGGATTCTTTGATGTACCTTTACTTAAAAGTTCGCACCCATACATCACCGCCAAAGGTGTAGGGATTATCTTAAAATCTGTCATATTTTGAATTGTTGAAAGCCCTTTAGCTTCAACAATTTTCCTTATAAACAAATCTTTAATACTAGATTTGGCTGGTTCAATAACAAGATTATTAAAATAGGGCATAACATTATCTGTAATGACAAAGTCTTTACCCGATTTAGAAAAGATCTCCTCTATCTGATATGACGCACTTTTATTTCCCGCTACTATTATTGAAAAGTTTCTCTCTATTTGAGATAATCGAATTGCATTGGCAATAATAACCTCTTTATTACCTCCATCTGTTCCACCACATAAAAGAACCAAGTCTGGATTAATTTGATAAATCTCATCTTGCTCTCTTTTTGATATTTCAAATGAGTATGTCTTAATTACCTTTGCTCCAGCACTAGATGCTGCCATTTTTGCTGCTTTGGCTGTTAATTCAGGCACAAGGCCAAGGGCAACCATTTTAAGACCGCCAGCTGCACTACTACAACACAATAAACGGTCATATTTAAATTGTCCAATCTTATTTTCAAGATTTTGCAGAGCTTTGCCAAAGCCATCCATAACATTTGTATCAATTGTTGTAAACGCTGCGGATGTAGATATTACCTCCTCTCTTATTGAGTCGATAAAAGTTAATTTGGTAAAGGTACTCCCAAAATCTACCGTAAGATAGTTCATTGTCTATTTTATTCCTAATATTTCATTTAAATCAGCTATTGTTGTTTCAATCTGTGTTCCAGGAGGATATACTTTAGTAAATCCCATGGCAATGAATCTTTTTTCTACTTCGGAAAACTCTTGCTTACCTACCACTATATTCCCCCCTGCTAACAAAGGAATATCTTTAAGACCAGCTTCATTACATTTTTCTCTTAGACCATTACAGTCTATCTCTCCATGTCCGTAAAGAGAAGAGACCAAAATCGCATCTGCGTTTGTCTCAATAGCAGCAGCTATAAACTCCTCTTGTGAAACCATCACTCCTAAATTAACGACATTGAAGCCAGCTTGATCTAAGGCAAAGGCTAGAATCTTATTACCTACTGCGTGCACATCGGCACCAATAACTCCAGTAACAATTGTCTTTTTTTCCATTTTTTTGGTTTTAGAACCTATTTAATATTAATTTTTTAAAATCGGGGGCAAATGTAATTCATAACTTTATATTTTCATAATTTTTTCTTAACATCAATTAAGTTATAAAAACAATATTAGTAATTGAGCCAATAGTACTCGCATAAACATTGTTAATGGATAAACTGTGGCATAACTTACAGATGGTCGATTACTCTCAGATACAGAGTTGGCATATGCTAAAGCAGGAGGGTCAGTTGTACTTCCTGCGATTAAACCCATTAAAGTTAAGTAATCTACTTTAAAATAAAGCCTAGCAATAAATCCTGTAATTAACAAAGGCACAATTGTTATAATAACTCCATAAAGTATCCAAACTGCACCTCCTTTATATAGTATTGTATTAACAAACTCTCCCCCTGCATCCAAACCAACGCATGCAAGGAATAGAGATATTCCAATCTCTCTAAGCATTAAATTGGCACTCATGGTCGTATAAGTTATCATTTTAAAGTGTATTCCAAACTTACTTATTAATATAGCAATAATTAAAGGACCTCCAGCTAAACCTAGTTTAACTGGTTGAGGTATTCCAGGTATAAAAAATGGAATTGAACCAATAATGATCCCAAGTGCTATTCCAATAAAAATTGATGCTAAATTGGGCTCCTTTAGTCTATGAGATGAGTTACCTAAGTGTTCAGAAGCAGCATCTAAACTCTCCGTTGTACCAACTATAGTTAATCTATCTCCCATCTGCAACTTAAGATCTGGCTGTGCAACCAAATCTACACCTGCTCTATTAATTCTTGTAACAGTTATTGCAAAAGCCTTTCCTAATTTTAAATCTGATAGACTCTTTCCATGAACACTATCTTTGGTCACAACCACTCTTCTGGGTGCAACTTTGAGGTCATCAATTAACCATCTTTTCTCATCAATATTTATCTCCTCGCCCAAAAAAGCGGCTATACTCTCTTTATCGCAATTATTTAAAATAACTAAAACTGTATCTGATTCATTTAAAACTGTATTTGCACCAACAATTCTTACCTCCTTGTTATTTAGAACTCTAGAAATAACAAAATTTTTATCGATAAGCCTTTTTATATCTTTTACTTTTTGTCCGAAAATTGCTGGATTCTTTATTACAACAGACATCCTTACGGTTCTATCTGGATGCTCATTAACAGATAAATTAATAGATTGCTCCTCTTTTTTTATATCAATCCTAAAAATTATTTTCAAAAATATTAAAGAGGAGATTATCCCCAATACTCCTAATGGATATGCAACTGCATATCCCAAAGAGATAGTTGGGTCAGAAAAACCATGTGAATCATAAAATGCTTGCTGTGCAGCACCCAATCCTGGTGTATTTGTGATAGCCCCAGACATAATCCCGACCATAGTAGAAATAGGCAGTCCAGAAAAAAGATAAATTGTTAAAGTTGTAATTGCTCCAAGAAAAACAACAGCTAAAGCCAAAAGATTCAATGTCATTCCACCTTTCTTAAAAGAAGAAAAAAAGCTTGGACCAACCTGAAGTCCTATAGAATAAACAAAAAGGATAAGACCAAACTCTTTCACAAAATGGAGAACCTGGTGATTCACCTTAATTCCAAAATGACTTAGTGCAATTCCACAAAATAGAATCCAAGTGATTCCAAATGAGATATTAAATATCTTAATTTTTGACAAAAGAACTCCCAATGAGATTGCTATAGCTAAAATTATAACAGATTGAGCAATACTCTCTGTCATTAACAGCGACACAATAAAATCCATGATAAAATATGATTATTAGACAAGAAATTAATTAGAGTACAAAATTATACAAAGATTAACTATAAAAAAAATCTTTAATAGCTAAGAATAGAGTTTAAACATATTTATCCCTATTTTTGTTTTAAATTTACACTACAATAAATATAATAAATATGGATAATTTTATTTTTCAAAATAGCA
Source organism: Bacteroidales bacterium Bact_08 (assembly GCA_001603425.1). Taxonomy (GTDB): domain Bacteria; phylum Bacteroidota; class Bacteroidia; order Bacteroidales; family UBA932; genus Bact-08. Next base: position 782 of record LUYZ01000115.1, on the reverse strand, counting down.
CTAAGTTAATTTTTGGTAAAGATACAATATCTACACTATCTCAAGAGATTCCAAAAGAGTCTACTATTTTAGTGACTTATGGTGGCGGAAGTGTAAAATCTAATGGTGTTTATGATCAAGTATTAAATGCTCTTAAAGGATACAAATTCCATGAATTTTGGGGAATAGAGCCCAATCCAACAGTAGAAACTCTTAGGGAGGCTATAAAGCTAGGGAAAGAGAGTGGATGTGATTATGTACTAGCAGTAGGAGGAGGCTCAGTTATTGATGGCTCTAAACTAATTGCTGCTGCTATTCCAAATTCTGAAGATGCCTGGGAAATTGTTCTAAAAAGAGATTTTTCAATGGGAAAAACGTTACCATTAGCAGCTGTTCTAACCCTCCCTGCAACAGGTTCTGAAATGAATAGAGGCTCTGTTATCTCTAATAAATCAACAAAAGAGAAGTTTGCATTCTATAGTCAATCTCCTGTTTTCTCTATTTTGGATCCTCAAACAACTTATACCCTGCCAGATTATCAAATCTCATGTGGTTTAGTTGACACCTATGTTCATGTTATTGAGCAGTACTTAACTACACCAGATCAATCTCCTTTAATGGATAGATGGGCCGAAGGCATTTTAAAGACAATATTGGAAATAGCTCCGCAAATACAAAATAATAAAAAGGACTATCAAAATATGGCAAACTTTATGCTAAGTGCAACAATGGCTCTTAATGGATTTATCTCTATGGGTGTTTCTCAAGACTGGGCAACCCATATGATTGGTCACGAATTAACA
>LUYZ01000114.1 GCA_001603425.1 Bacteroidales bacterium Bact_08 | reverse complement strand
TCTTGAATTTCCCAAAAATTATACACTAAAACAAAATAACCTACTGACTAAAGAAATTGAAAGTTATATTTCTAAAAAAAGCGAAGTAGAACAAATTTTTACTTCTGTTGGTAGATCTTCATCTCTTCTTGCGGTTGAATCAGAGAGAGATAAAACAGAGATTAGTGTTAAATTAATTGATAAAAATAGCAGAGAGATATCTGCATCACGTTTTTTTAAGGACTTAGAAAATGAGCTGAATTCCACTTTTACCGATGTTAAGGTTAGATCAGGAATTGTTAGTTTAATGGGAGGAGCAGATGAGAATCCTATTCAAATTGTGGTTAGAGGTGCAGATAAGGAGTTATTGATGCAGTTTGCCGAAGAGCTTAGAAGAGATATCTCTATGATCCCTGGTGCAAGCAATACAAAATTATCCATAGAAGGTGGTTCAGAAGAGCTTGTTGTAAAGTTCAATAGAGAGCAAATGGCAAGATTTAATGTTAATCCACTTATCGCAGCCTCTTCTCTTTATACATATTTTGCTGGAAATAGGGATAATAAGTTTACTTCTGGAGATATGCAGTACGACATTCTTATTAGAGCAGACTCTTTTGATAGAAGCTCTTACGAAAATGTGAAGGGTGTAACAGTGATTAATAATTTTGGAGAACCTGTTAAATTAGAGCAAATAGCCTCAATTGAGCCATCTTTCTCTAGTACAAGATTAGAGAGATATGCTAGAATATCATCTGTTATGATTGAATCTCAAGTCTTAGGAAGAACAGTTGGAGCAGTTGGTGATGATATTAAAGCGATGATTGAGAGTAAAGAATTTCCAAATGGGATCGATTTTTTATATGAAGGAGATTTAAAATATCAAGATGATGCTTTTGGTTCTTTGGGAACTGCATTGTTAGCAGCAATAGTATTGGTCTACTTAATAATGGTAGCACTATATCAGAGTTATTTACATCCATTTGTTGTTCTATTCTCTATTCCACTCTCAATTATTGGTGCTCTATATGCTTTAGCAATGGCTGGTGATACTTTGAGTATCTTTACAATATTGGGTATGATAATATTAGTGGGACTTGTTACAAAAAATGCTATATTAGTTGTAGATTTTATAAATACCTTAAGATCAAAAGGCTCCTCATTAATTGTTGCAGTTAATAGTGCGGTTAAACTTAGAATTAGACCGATACTTATGACAGCAATCTCTACTGTAGTTGGAATGTTGCCTATTGCTCTTTCAAATTCACCTGGCAGTGAGTGGAAAAATGGTCTAGGTTGGGCACTAATTGGTGGAATAACCAGTTCTATGCTCTTGTCTCTAATTGTTGTTCCTTTGATATATATAGTTTTTGATAATTTTAAAAATAGGATAATTAAAACAAAAAATAATGAGTAAAGTTTTAACAATATACTCTACAAGTCATGGAACTACTGAGAGTGTTGCAAATAGAATACATGAGTCTCTTATATGTGTTCATAAGGAGATTGTAAATATTAAAAATTTAGATAAAAATATATCAATTGATAACGCAGATTTTATTATTTTGGGTACATCAATTCATGCGGGTGCAATAAATAAAAGTATCTCGAAGTTTATCGAAGATAATATGAGTAAGCTAAAAGAAAAAAATGTTGCAATTTTTCTGTGTTGTATGAATGAGCCTGCCGAGCAAGAGCAATTATACAAAAATTTTCCATTAGAACTAATTGATTCATCAATTGCATGTTCAATTGTGGGTGGAGAGTTTATTTTTGAGAAGATGAATTTTGTGGAAAAGCTACTTGTTAAAAAGATTACTGGGGTAAAAGGCAGTATTTCTAAACTTAGGGATGAAGAAATTGATGAATTTGTAAGTAAAATCAACTATTTTATAAAATAGTGTAGTTTTTGTTAAAATTAGTTTCATAATCAAAAAATAGAGTATATTTGCGTTGATAAACAAACCCTTACTATTGTTTAGGGAATTATAAACAAAAAATATATTTTGGATGAGAAATTTAACTCAACACGAGATTGACTCACTGATAGTCAATCTTTGTGTGGCAGAGGATTGGACTAATGTCTTTGTGCCCGAGATTTTTTCTGTGGAACGTATATATAATGTACGTTTTTCTGGAAGAGTAGTAATTGGTAAATTGGAGAAAGAGTTTAATTTACCTGGAGGGCTTAAACGAAGCTCTTGTATTAGAAATGCCATACTACATAATTGTGAAATAGGTGATAATGTTTTAATAGAGAATGTTTCTAATCATATCTCAAATTATAAAATAGGAGAGGAGTGCTTTATTCAGAATGTCAATGTTATTGCTGTTGAGCATAGTAGTTCATTTGGTATAAATACTCTCGTTAGTGTTTTAAATGAAACCGGAGGTAGAGAGGTGCCAATTTATCCAAATTTATCCTCCTCATTAGCTTATATAATTGCTCTATATCGGCATAAAAAGAGAGCAATAGAGCGTCTTTGGGAGTTGGTGGCTAGTTATGCAAAGGAGGTTGAGTCGTCCATTGGTTATATTGGAGATAGAGTTAAAATTGTTAATACAGGTACTCTGATAAATGTTCATATTGGTGATTACACAAAGATTATTAATAGTTCTAGATTAGAGAACGGTACTATAACCTCTAATAGAGAGGCTCCAGTATTTATAGGAGATGGTGTAATAGCAAAAGATTTTATTATCTCTTCTGGATGTTTTGTATCAGATGCATCCAAAATTATGAGATGCTTTATTGGTCAGTCATGTCATGTTTCTCACGGATTTTCGGCTCATGACTCTTTGATATTTTCTAACTGTAATTTAGAAAACGGCGAAGCTTGCGCAGTTTTTGCTGGGCCTTTTACTGTCTCAGTTCATAAATCTAGTCTTTTGATAGCGGGAATGTTCTCTTTTTGTAATGCTGGTAGTGGTTCAAATCAGAGCAATCATATGTACAAATTGGGGCCTATTCATCAAGGAATAGTGGAGAGAGGCTCCAAAACTACAAGCGATTCTTATATTTTGTGGCCAGCTAAGATTGGTGCTTTTTCTCTTGTAATGGGTAGGCATTACAGACACTGTGATACTTCGGATTTACCTTTTTCATATATGATTGAGAAGGCCGATGAAACTTACCTTGTGCCTGGAGTTAATATTAGAAGTGTTGGTACAATTAGAGATGCTCAAAAGTGGCCAAAGAGAGATAAACGAACCGATTCATTGTTGTTGGATAATATAAATTATAATCTACTAAGCCCATACACAATTCAAAAGATGATAAAGGGGCGTCTTATACTGATGGAGCTTAGATCTGTTTCTGGAGAGACATGTGACACATATACATATCGCAGCTCTAAAATTAAAAATAGCTCTTTAAGAAATGGTATATTGTTATATGAAAAGGCTATTAATAAGTTTTTTGGTAACTCTTTAATTAAGAGGCTAGAATCAACTAACTTTATTAGTATAGAGCAGCTAAGAGATCAACTAAAGCCTACTCACTCTATCGGCTTAGGAGATTGGGTTGATCTGTCTGGAATGATAATACCCAAAACAGAGGTGGATAGGGTTATTGATCAGATTGAGAAGGGAGAGATTTCATTAGTCCAAATAGAGGATAGATTTAGATTTCTGCATAAAGAGTACTATCAAATGGAGTGGACATGGGCTTACTCTGCTATGGAGAGATATTATAATATATCCTTATCTTCCATAACGGTTCAACAAGTTAGAGATTTGGTTGAGTTGTGGAGAGAGTCTGTTATTTCAATAGATAATATGTTATACAATGATGCTCAAAAAGAGTTTTCTATTACATCTATGATTGGATTTGGTGTGGATGGTTCAGAAATTGAAAAAGTTGTAGATTTTGAGTGTGTTAGAGGGGAATTTGAGAGTAATCCATTTGTAGCTGCTGTAAAGGATCATATAAATATAAAATCTGCTTTAGCCGATGAGTTGTTACAAAGGATTTCTCACATGTAATATCTAAATCTTTTTGTATAAAAATAGTGATGATAGTAGCATATTTATTTATCATAATTTTCAAAAAAATTTGGATAATAATATAAAAAACTATAATTTTGCACTCCCAAAAACGGAAGATTCAGTAGCTCAGCAGGTAGAGCACAACACTTTTAATGTTGGGGTCCTGGGTTCGAGCCCCAGCTGGATCACAAAGGCGATAAATCATTGATTTGTCGCCTTTTTCGTACCCAAAAGATTGATTACTAACTCATTATCAATGTTGTACGTCAAGGTATAGTACCATACCTCCATTACTACTACGCCACTCTCCCAATGCTCTATCTCGCCTGAACAATCCTGGTTGTTTTAACAATCTGCCATATATATAGAATTCGTTACGATTGGTCTCATCTAAAGTCATTAATGTAACGGCTATCTGCTTTCCTTTTTCCAAATATATATTATACTCAGTTAAATCTAGTGAATACCATCCATTTTTCTTATCGACATCAAAAATAATATCTTTATCAACTATAAGATTAGCTGGTTTATCATCAATTATATCATAAAACAGAGCTCTTAGCTTTATATTATCATATTTATTAATTGCAATAAAGAAATTTAATTTTTTAACATAGCAATCATCTTTAATCTTTAAAGCAACTCCTATTTCTCTGCCTAATAGATCATTTTTTGCTAACTCCTGTTTCATGAAAAGAGGGATATAAAGCATTTTTATCCCTGCACCAGTTATACCTATTTTCCTATTTTTTGTTCGATTGGCTGTTATCATAGCTTCATTAATCTGGAGAGGATTTATTTTAATGAATATATCTTCTCCGTTTTTCCAATCATTAACTGCAATCAATTCCTTATAATATCCTAAACTTGTGATTATTATTGAATCGGAAGCAAATATCTTATTGCTTTCTAAGCTAAACTTTCCATTTTGATCGCAAATTATACCAATCTCCTTTCCTTTTACATATACCATAGCATAAGGTACTACAGAATTCGTCCCATATTCATATACAACACCATTAAATACCTCTTGAGAACTTGCTCTACTAAAAAGCATTAGCAATGCTAATACAATTAATCCAAAATTTTTCATAACAATAAAAATAAGATTTATAGCCCTTTGTATTCCCTAATTGAGACAGTTCCTGTCTCTCTGTTTGTTATAACTCCATAAAGAACACCATTTTGTTCATCTACGCAAAAACCATATTAGTTCCCATATCGTATACATCATAGAAACATTAGCTGCCGTCATTTTTTTGCTGTTCTTCTCAAGATAAATTCTAGTAATTGTTTTATCTGTACATCCAGTGAAGAGAAATATAAGTGATAAGATTAGTAGATTTTTCATATGTATATTATTTAATTAATTCAATATATTAAAGTTACAAATATTAATTCTATTATATTTTTATATAGAAAATTTAAATAAGCTGAAAACTGTTAACGATGTAAATTGCAAACAAAAATGGTTCTTTGTCACATTTGGTTTTTATCGAAAATTAGCGAAAGCTAAAAAAACTTAAAGATCCACTTTTTCCAAACTCTCGGACAGGCAGAATGACATGA
>LUYZ01000113.1 GCA_001603425.1 Bacteroidales bacterium Bact_08 | reverse complement strand
TGCAGTGCAGAGAGCGTTTGAAGCTGTAATATGCAACATGCAAATGGATGTTTTTTTTGCAAAGTTATTTACCTAGTCTGTTATAGTAGGATCTTTTCTCCCTTGCTGTTCCTTTTGCCCTGCTGCTTTGCCCAGACCATCTGCTCTTTAGCCTCTTACTCTGCCGCTGTCCGTGCCTTCTCTCTGTCTCTCAGCCCTTTGCTGTTTTGTTTTGTCCCTGCTTCTTTTTGCCCTGCTGCTTCTCCCTGTCTGTCTGGCCCTTAGCCTCTCACTCTGCCGCTGTCCATTCCTTCTCCTTGGGCCTCAGTCCTTTGCCGTTTTATTTTGTCTCAGCCACGCCTCTGTCCTGGCTTTTGCCCATTTTTTCTGCCTTTTCTGCCCCTTTTTGCTTCTTTGTCTCTTTTTCCTGTCCTTTTTCTATTCATAAGACTCTAATAACCAACACCTTTGCACGCACTCCGTCAGAGTCTTTTGTAATCACCTCATAACTAGACCACTGCTGTCTATATGTGACAACCACCTAATAACCAATCATATCTGTTCCACTACCACACGTTTCTCCTCTCTTTTTAAGCGGTATTTTTGTTTTTCTCTCCTTTTCCCGTCCTTTTTGTTTTTATAATCCACTTATAACCAGTACTTTTGCACGCACTCCGTCAGAGCCTCCTCCAACCACCTCCAAACCAGCACGTTACCTCCTCAATGCGGCAAGCATCACACATACAGCACATTACAAACCAATAAATCAAGCTCTAATTGAAACCAAACTCAATTTATTTGTATTTAAAAACATAAATTGTAAATAGACACTCATCAAAGCCCATAACCAACCCAAAACTGCCCATAAGTACCGTTGTCGGCCCTAGTCTAACCCCATTAAAGTTGAAAACTTTGATGGGGGGCGTGAGCAAGCCTCCTGTTCCAAGGCCAAACCTTTTCAAATTCACAACCATCTCATATCCAACACCTTTGCACAAACTCCGTCAGAGGTACACCTCAAACCCCTGAGCAGTAGCTTAGTATATGGTAGATTGTGCAAGCTTTGCAAGCAAAGCTGCCTCTTAGCCTCAGCCATCCCTGCCACCAGTAAACCTTTTTGTTTTCACAAACCTCTAGCAACCAACATCTTTGCACGCACTCCGTCAGAGTATCAACCCAAACCATTAGCGTCCAGGTCTTTGAGCACGCTCATTTAGAACCTCATGCCAAGGCCAATCATAAGATTATTGGGATCCTTGAATTTATATAACTGATAACCTGTATGTAAAAATAGATTCTTAGTGATATCTGTTTTTAAAACAAATGTTTGATAAAAAGAGTTTGTATCATCTCCTTTACATATAAAATTTTTACCTACACCCAGATTAATAGAAAAAATCGGCATAACAATCTCTGCTCTTACAGATAAACCAACAGAGAACTGCTCATTAAATGAAGGTCGATAAAACTTAAGATCTTGAGGACCAGAAATAGAGTTTTCATTTACAATATGACTACCAATATTTGCACTCTCATCATACTGAAAATCGAGTGAAAGTCCCGCTCTAAAAAACTTACTAAAATTATACAGAGGATTGAAATTCATACCTACTATGGCAAATTTTCCAGGCACAAGCATTGGATCTCGTCCTTCTGGAAAAACACCCTTCATGCGGGTGGCTCCATAAATTATAAGATCATAGTTCACGGACCTATTAAAAATAGGTTTAGAGTTCTCCTTTGCAGAATATGAGCTTTTTGCAACATGACTTCTCTGTTTATCAAACAATTTAGTCACGCCGATACTTGCCCCTACAGTGTTTACTCCAGAATTTGGATAGCTTGTGTTTCCATTTGAAAAGTGAGTCACACCAACTCCAGCACGTAAGTTTGTATTTGAAGCCATCTGCCAATTTAGTAAAAAACCGATATTTATATATGCATTAGCACTTGATCCCACAACCAAATTATATGGATTTTTAATTTCATCTCTTTTCTTCCATCCAAAGGAAACGCCAAAATTCCACTCATAATCAATGGATAGGTTTGGCGCTACATCGGCAATCTTTGAAGATTGAAATACATAAATAGACAATGGATTACCCAGCTCTTTAGAATTAAAAAAGGTATTATACCCTACCCCAATTCCCTGAATTGTATTTGGATATATTTTTCCCAAATATGTATCAGGGCTATATTTGAATCCGTATTTTAAATGTCCAGAAAGAGTTGTGTTAATTGGTTTCTGAGCCTTGTTTTCACCTTTAAAAAACTCATCAGTTGGTATAGTATAACCAGGCTTAAATTCAAATCCAATTATGGGAATAAATTTTCTTGCTAAACTATCACTTGCTTCTACTTTTGTAAATACAACTAAAAAAAAACAAAAAGCAAAAATTATATAATTAAACCTATTCATTTTCTGTGATTTGAGGAACTACTCTTTTTAAAATATAATAATTAATCGGCTTCGTACTTGTCAGCGTACCACTAAACTCTAGCTTTTTGGCTGTTCTAGGATTAGAAAGATAAACTCTATATGGAACCGTATACCTCTCCACTAGATTATAGACAATTACCTCTCTTCTCTCTCCTGATGAAATGGTTACCTCAACAGCCAAATTTTTATCGAGATCTGTCTCTAGCTTTTGATCTCTAATTCCAAAAGCAACTTTTGTATTTGCAATAATAGGCTTATTATCAACAATATCTGGAATAGGTATTAGTGGAAGAGTGGTGCCTAAATAGTTTTCAAATGTATTCTCATTCCACACCACATTGGGATTATAAAAAGAAATAGTTCTCACAGAATTGATATAAGGATAAACAAAAGTCTTAACTGGTGTGTCTCCGTTATTCTTTATCACATATGAATCTACAACCAATAAGTTTCCTTGGTACTCTTCAAAGTTATCCCAATCATATACTACACTGTCTATCTGATATTTTTGTGTAGGAGCTAGATGCAGCTCAATATATTTTTGATCGTATTCGTTACCAACTCTAACTAAAACTTGAGAATAGCCATTGTGTAAATTCTCATTTAAAATAAACTTAAGTTTGTCTGGGCTACGCTTCTCTATATGGAAATCAACAAATTCACTTTTCCAATGAACTACTCCTAACTCACTATTTTTAAAAGGTAGATATACACTATTCCCATTAAGGTCATATGCTTTTATACTATTATAACTAAAGATATCATTTACACCCAAAATAGCCCAATTATTTGACTTGAAAGAGATCTCTTTATTATTATCAGCATCAGAGACTACGAGTATAGGTTGATCATTAGGTAAAAAATTATCAATAAATATATCATCATTACATCCTACCAATAAAATAACAATGCATATATATACAACTATATTAATTTTCATTAGTATCTATTATTTTTTTCCAAAGTTAGTTTTTTTGAAATTAATGTGATCCAAAAAAAATAGTAGATTTACAATAAAAAATAATGATAGATATAGTTCGTAAATCTTTAAATGAGTGCTCAGACCCTAATATTGCTGCAGGCTCTAGCAGATTCTTCAAAAAGGGAGAGGCTGCAAATGTTTATGGTGTAAAATCATCAGATGTAAGACGAATCGGCAAAATTGCCTTGAAGGAGGTCAAAGATCTTTCTAAAAGAGATGTATTCAATATTTGTGAACAGCTATGGAAATCGGCTTATTTAGAAGAAGCAGTAATTGCTTGTATGTTGGCGGAGTCTCTAGAGAAACAGTATTTGCCAGAGGATTTTAAAATATTTGAGCATTGGGTTCATAACTATCTAACCAATTGGGCAGACTGCGATACTTTTTGTAATCATACTGTTGGAAATTTTGTTATGATGTATCCTCAATTTATTTCTGAATTGAAAAAATGGGCAAAAAGCGATAGACGTTTTGTAAAAAGAGCTGCTGCAGTAACACTAATTATTCCAGCAAGAAAAGGTCTATTTTTACAAGATATTTTTGAAATAGCTAACACTCTTTTGCTTGATGCAGATGATTTAGTGCAAAAAGGGTATGGTTGGATGTTAAAGGCTGCTAGCGAATCACATCAAAAAGAGGTTTTTGAATATGTTATGTCTAAAAAAGAGATAATGCCAAGAACATCTTTGAGATATGCTATAGAAAAAATGCCTGCAGATTTAAAATCGCAGGCAATGAAACGTTAAATTTGACAGCTAAAATCTATAATTCGATTAAATAGAAAAAAAATACTACTTTTGCAGACCAACTGGTCGGTACATGAAAACAACAAGAGAGCATATATTAAGTATCTCATTCAATCTTTTTATGCAAAAGGGTTATAAAGATGTTACCCTAAATACAATTATAAAAGAAACAGGAGTCTCAAAAGGCGGATTTTATCACTATTTTCCCAGCAAAGAATCTCTATTTAAAGAGGTTATCGATAGATACTTTCAATCTGGGTTAGATACGTTTTTTGATAATTTACCAAAAAACAATCTACTCATCTTTATTCAAAAGTATATTCAAAATCTAAAAGAACTTTTAATTCAATTAAAAGTACATTTTGGTTTAGATGAGAGTTTAGAGGGACTATCCTATTATGGGATGATGCTAGATGTAATGAGGATTTTTCCAGAATACAACCTAAAAACAGAAGAGTTGTACAATAAACAAATATTTACATGGTCCAAGATTATTAACGAGGCAAAAAAAAGCAGGGAGATAATACCTGACATAGATAGCCAGGATCTAGCAAAACTTTTTGCAATTATAAATGATGGTGTTGCTATTAAATATATAACTCTGGGTAAAACAGATAGACTAATCGAGGAAACTCATAATCAATTTATGACAATATATAATATGATAAGTACATCTAAACAAAAAAGATAAAATATTAAATATAATTTGCTTTATAAGTTTTCTAATATAAAATGAAAATAACAAATGAAAATAGAATTATTCTATCCAGTAGATCCAACATTAAAAAGAATTATAAACTCATATTGGGTTGTAAATAACACTACAGATTCTATAATTAAAGGAAAACTAATTCCAACAAATAACATTGACTTTATCTTAAACTTTGGCGATCCAATAAAATACCTTATAGATAATGAGTCACATATTATTAAAGGTTGTCACTTTTGTGGAATACAAGATAAACCGAGAATTATTGAACATAGAGGGTTAATAGATATTATAGGAATCTCATTTAAACCACAAGGGCTATACCCCATAATTAAAACTCCAATATGCGAATTTTCGAATAAAACGGTAATACACAATAATTTAATTGATTCATTCCAGAATCTAACAAATAAAATAAGTTCTAAAAAAATAGAGGAACGAATTATAAGTATAGAAAATGAACTTTTAAAAAAATTAGATAAGTACCTAATTGCCGATGATTTTATAGAAAAAGTAATTTATGATTTTATTTCTAAAGGAGAACAGATATTTATAAAAACCTATTGTGAAGAAAATAACATTAATCAAAAGAAATTAGAGAGGATATTCTATAAATACATTGGAATAAGTCCAAAAAAATTTTTAGTTAGAAGTAAATTACTAAAGATTATCAAGAGTAATAAACTATATAATAATATATCTATGAGCAAAATCTGCTATGATTTTAATTTCTTTGATCAAACACATTTTATTAAAAGTTATAAATCTCTAGTTGGAACAACTCCTGTTAAACAGATGCAAAAAAGAGATATTATTCTGGATATTTTAATATCATATTAATAAAATAAAAAATATCAAAAAACCATTAACCCATTGATTGTCT
>LUYZ01000112.1 GCA_001603425.1 Bacteroidales bacterium Bact_08 | reverse complement strand
AATTTTTTTATTAATTTTTTGATAAATTAAAAAAAGATATTACCTTTGCACTCCCTTTACAAAAGGAAACATATCGGGGTGTGGCGCAGTTGGCTAGCGCACCTGCTTTGGGAGCAGGGGGTCCTCCGTTCGAGTCGGAGTACCCCGACAAAAAAAGGAGCAATTTTTGCTCCTTTTTTGTATTTTTGCTAAATGAAAATAACAACCCTTACAGATAATCTTGTTTACAAGAACTCTCTCTGTGCAGAGCATGGTCTCTCTCTTTACATAGAACTAGAAGATAATATAATACTTTTTGATACTGGGCAGAGTGATATTTTTTATAATAACAGCAAAATTCTTGGTAAAGATATATCAAAAGTTAATCACCTTATTATAAGCCATGGCCACTATGACCATACAGGGGGCATAGATACCTTTCTAGAACAGAACTATATTGCTAATATATATCTAATGCATACTTCCCTTAACCCAAAATATAATGGAAAAAGATATATCGGCATAAAGAAAAGTATCATAAATAAATTATCTAATTGCAGTAGAGTAATTGAGCCTGATTCCAATATTCATAAAATTGACAACAATATCTATTTAATTAATAGCATTACCAGAAGATATCCTACAGAGGTATCAAACTCCCTATTAACTGAAATTGATGGCAAAATGATAAAAGATCCCTTTATTGATGAGCAATTTATGATAATAAAGAGAGATAACGGAGTTGTTGTTATAACAGGATGTTCTCATAATGGTATTTTAAACATTTTGGAAGAGACAAAAGCTCTTTTTAATCTACCGATTTATGCATTAATTGGTGGAATTCATACAAAAGATGCTAGCAATGAATATATAAACTCTATTATTGAGTATCTTAAGGGAGAGAAGATAAAACTATTAGAGCTTTCTCATTGTACTGGTATTGAGCCTTATTTTATCATAAAAAGCAATATAGGAGATAGTTGTCAATACAATTTGGTTGGAAAAGATATAAATATTGATATTTAATAACGGCTTAAACACTAACATCTATTGGTAGTACAGAATTTTTTATATCCTTACTATCAAATTTATTAAAATTCAAAATGGCAAAACAACCCAAGAGCATCAACTACAAATTTATGACTATGATAGTTGTAATGACCGTGCTCTTTGTACTGCTTTTTGCCACATTGTATCTAATACATAGGAGAGAGTCATTAAAGCTATATAATGAAACTTGTAGTCAACTTGGAGCTGAAGTAAATTCTATAATAAATATCAATCAACAATTTGTAAAAAAAGTTCAGTCAGACTATTCAAACTGGGATCAGCTAATTTATAACTTAGAGCTTAATGATTTAGATTTAAATTGGTTTGATAATAATATAGGCACACTTGTAGAGGATTATAATTTTTTAAATATAATAGTATGTGATTCTGATAGTCGTATTGTATACAAAAAGAGATCTCCATTAGATTTAGACTACACCTTTTCTTTTAACCAACACATCTTTGATCAATTAAAAATAAAAAATAAACATAGCTATTTTGACTATATAGATTCCAATTTAGTGCAAATATTTATATCTCCTATAAATAATAATAATGGAGACTATATTGGAAATATAGACTGTTATCTTGTAATAGTTTCTAGTTGGATGAGTAGTGAATTATTAAAACTTTCTGATTATTCAAATTCCAATATAGAGATTATTTCTGAACCATCTACTTGCAATGGTTCTTGCGGAAATAGCCATTACCAAGTATCTCTTTTAGATAAAAATGGCAATCCTCTATCCTATCTATCATTTTTCAGATTGAATCCCATCTATAACCTATACAATAGAAGTTCTTTATACATGTTTATTGTTATAGCTCTCGTTCTAATTTCTTTTATTATTATAATCAGACTATCGATTAACAAATGTATTTTTAAACCTCTAAGAATTATAGAGAAGAGCCTATCTAAAGGAGAGGTTGAAGATTTTGAAGAGATATCTAGCTCTTCTCGTGAATTTTCTCATATTGCAAATTTATTAAAGAACTACTTTTCTCAAAAAGAAGACCTTAAAATAGCAAAGGAGAGAGCAGAGTACTCAGATAAACTTAAATCTAAGTTTTTATCAAATATTAGTCATGAGATAAGGACACCAATGAATAGTATAATTGGTTTTACAGATATTTTAAGGGACGATTCACTAGATCATAAACAAAAATTAGAGTATATAAATATAATTCAAGAGGGTAGTAAAAAACTAGTTAATCTACTAACAGACCTGATAAATTACTCAAAAATAGAGAGTGGTGAGGACAAAGTAGAGGAGTCGGCTGTCTCAATAAATGGAGTAATTGAAAATAGTGCCATTCTTCATAGTATGGATGCTCAAAAAAAGGGTTTAAGAATAGACTATTACCCACTAGAAGATCCTATTGGAAATGCAATTATCCTTACAGATGTAGAGAAATTATATTCAATTATCAATAATTTAATTAAAAACGCAATAATATTTTCCAATATTGGGACAATTAAAATCTCTGCATCTTTAGATCAAAACAATTGTGTATGCTTCCATATACAAGACAATGGTATCGGCATAGAAGAGCAGTATCAAGAGAAAATATTTGAAAGGTTTTTCCAAGTAGATGATAAGCTCTCTAGGCATCACTATGGAATTGGACTTGGCTTAACTATTGCAAAATCAAATGTAGAGATTCTTGGCGGGAAAATTTGGGTAGAGAGCAAAAAAGAAGAGGGATCGACCTTTAGTTTCTCAATCCCTCTTAAATTATATAATCCATAATAAAAATAAACGGTTGTAAGTGATGTATATCTTACTTAGATCCAAAACTCTTCATAAATTGCACACGCTCAAATTTATCTGGATTCTCAATAGAGGAATAATTCAATCTGCCTTTGAAATCAACCAATGATTCAAATCCATTTTTAGTCATAAAGTTCTCCAATTCAGATATTGCATCCGAAATAACTACCCCACCCTTTTTATATAGAGCACTACACATCTGTACTGTTGCAGCTCCAGCTAAAATTTGCTTAATAACAGAAATTCCGTCGTAATTACCTGTACTTGCCGATAGATCAATTCCTTTAACCAAAGAGGATACAATTGCCATCCATCTAAGCTCCTTTATATACTCTTCTGGATGAGAAAAAGCATCTGCTGGATATAAAGAGAGTCTATTAATATCGATATTAGGGGAATAAAATCTATTAAACATAACAACGGCCTTAGCACCATTAGCCTTAAGAGAGTTAACAAAAGCAGGCAAATTTGTAAATGTAGAGGCTATCTTAACGGCTACTGGAATGGATAGGCTTCTAGATACATCCTTCACTACTTTTAAATATGAATTTTCTATATCTAATGAGCTCTTGTGTATATCCAAAGGCATAGAGTATATATTGAGCTCTATTGCATCAGCTCCTGCTGATTGCACCTCTTTTGCAAAGTTAATCCACTCACCAGCTGAGTAACAGTTTACACTAGCAATTACAGGCACAGTAACTTGAGATTTAATCTCTCTAATAAGTGTTAAGTATCTCTCTAGAGAATTTGATCTAAGATAGTGATGAAGATAATCAGCAGATTCTGGATAGTCATGTGATTGACTTTCAAGAAACTGCGCCTCATTAGATATTTGTTCTTCAAAAAGAGATTTAACAACTATAGCACCTACGCCAGCTTTTTCAAACTCTATTATCTTTTCTAACTGTGTGGTTAATCCAGAACTTGCAGCAAGTATGGGTGATCTTAGATCTAATCCCATATATTTAACAGAAATATCTTTCATAATATTGAATTTATAACTTTTCTAAAACAGACCTAAATCCCACCTTATTTTGGACAATAGACCTTAAAGCATCAATGGATACTCTCTCTTGAGTCATTGTATCTCTATCTCGTATTGTTACACAATTATCGTTTAAAGTATCATGATCTATTGTAATACAAAATGGAGTTCCTATTGCGTCTTGTCTTCTATATCTTTTCCCGATACTATCTTTTTCGTCATATTGACAATTAAAATCTAGCTTTAAAGAGTTCATTATCTCCCTAGCCTTCTCCGGAAGACCATCTTTTTTAATTAATGGCAAAACAGCCAATTTAACTGGAGATAGAAAAGCAGGTAACTTTAATACTACTCTCTCCTCCCCTCCTTCTAATTTCTCTTCTGTATACGCTGTAGAATAAAGTGCTAAGAATGTCCTATCTAAACCTATTGAGGTTTCTATTACATATGGTGTATAGCTTTCATTCCTTTCTGGATCGAAATACTGAATTTTTTTACCCGAATATTTTTGGTGCTGCGAGAGATCAAAGTCAGTTCTTGAGTGAATACCCTCTAGCTCTTTAAAACCAAACGGGAACTCAAATTCTATATCTGTTGCAGCATTGGCATAGTGTGCCAATTTTTGATGGTCATGAAATCTATACTTACCTTCCCCTAGACCCATAGCATGATGCCAGTTCAGCCTAGCCTCTTTCCATTTTTCGAACCAAACCATCTCATCTCCAGGAGCTACAAAAAACTGCATCTCCATCTGCTCAAATTCACGCATTCTAAAAATAAACTGCCTAGCAACTATCTCGTTTCTAAACGCCTTGCCAATCTGAGCAATCCCAAATGGAATTTTCATTCGGCCTGTTTTTTGGACATTAAGATAAT
>LUYZ01000111.1 GCA_001603425.1 Bacteroidales bacterium Bact_08 | reverse complement strand
GTCTTTTTTTAAGTCATAGTTATCTTAATAATAGAAATACAAAATTTTTAAATAACGATAACTCGATCTCATCTAATTTATCATTAAGATTTAGGTCTGTAGAGCAAAAAAGTAATTTTAGAGTGGAGAATTTAAATAGGATCTCTAATTTTAGGTTGATTTATGGATTAGCTCTTTCTGTTCCAGATTATACAAATAGTACATTTAAGAGAGTTTTTTTAAACAATCCTATAGACATTAACTATAATAGTAACCTAACTCTGTTTACGTATGCTCTTTTCTTTAATAGTAATTATAGAACAAGTGACCAAAAGTTATCTGTTAATATGGGCATGAGACTAGATGCAAACAACTTTAGCTCATCAATGTCTAATCCTTTTAATCAATTCTCTCCTAGATTCTCTTTGTCATATGAACTATTTGATGATTTTAATTTAAATTTATCGGCAGGCAGATATTACCAATTACCTCCTCTTACAGCATTGGGGTATAAAAGAGGTAATCAGTTTATAAATAAGGGATTAAAGTACTCAGGGTCTGATCAATATGCTCTTGGATTTGATTATTCGTCAATTAATGATATGAAATTTGGAGTTGAGTTATTCTATAAGAATAACTTTAACGGACTTTTCTCAATTAATGATTCTATTCCTTTAGATGCTAAGGCTGTTGAGTATGGTGCCATTGGTGATGAGGTAATATCTTCAGATTTAAAGGGCCGGTCCTATGGAGCGGAGTTGTATTATAGATGGTTCTCTTCTGATAAATTTAATTTAATATCATCTGTAACAATATTTAGAAGCGAATTTAAAAATAGTAAGGATTTGTGGACTCCGACTCAATGGGATAATCGCTTTTTGTTAACTCTTTCTGGAGGGTACAGATTTGGAAAGAATTATATTGTAGGTGCTAAATTTAGATATGCTGGGGGTGCTCCGTTCACTCCAATTGATGAGGATAAATCTTCTTTAGTCTTAGCGTGGGATGCCTCAGGCAGAGAGTATAGAGACTTTTCTCAATATAATTCTAAGCGACTTGGTGATTATAAGCAGTTAGATCTAAGAGTGGATAGGGAGTTCTTTTTTAAAAATTTTGCTTTCAAATTATATCTAGATATTCAAAATGTGCTGAATTTTAAATATAGGGATGATGATGCTTTGATGAGTACAGGCATAATTGTTAATCCAAACTCTCCAATTGAGGACCAAAGATATCAAATGAGAAGAATTGAGTTGGAGAGTGGCACAATATTGCCAACAATTGGAATCACATTTGAGTTTTAGGTTTGTGGGTTAAAAAGGTCTCTTTCTGGCCAAACATCGATCTTATTTGACGCCCTTCTAATCATTTGTGCAATTTCTGGAGGGAAATTTGCTCCTTTCCAAGAGCTTGTATTAGTAATAAATACCCAAGAGTAGCCATCTCTATTATGCTTTATTATTGCACTTGTTCCTGCTAAATTTCCTGTCCTTGTCCAATCTCCTTGCGGTGTACATCTAGACCAACCTATTGGGAGATAAGATTTATTAAATTTTGTCATAATCTCTATGCTCTCCTGAGATAGAATATCAGGCACATTGTCTTTGCCATCTATAGCTGCTACAAGCTTTAGAAGTTCAGATGAAGATGCTACCCATCCTCCTGCACCAAGCAATCCTCTAATATTATTTCCTCCATAACTTCTAGGCAGAAATCTACCAGATCCATCGTATGATTCTATTGGGTCAGAGTCTAAAGGTTCATAGTATCTAACTTCGTTTTGGTATCTCTCTTCATAGTAGTTGTTTGCTAAATGCATATCATATATTCCAATTGGCTTTAAGATATTCTCTTTAACATACTCTTCGTAGCTTTGTTGTGTTACTTGTTCTATGAGTCTAGATAGTATTAAATATCCTAGGTTAGAGTATCGTGTTCCTGTATTTGGAGAAAATGACAATCTCTGAGAAAGAGCATATGATATTATCTGATCTGTAGTGAGAGTGCTGTCTGTATTGGTTCTTCTAATGATAAGAGGAAGATTAAACATAGGATCTCCATATCTCGAGCTAAAGCCACCACGATGCCTTAAAAGATCTTCTACTGTAATGCTTCTGATTCTTCTATCTTTTATAACATCGCTAAAAACAGGTATATCTAGTGGCCCATTTTCTGAAAAAATGCGATCAGAAATGTCTAGATAACCATCTTCTTGTAACTTCATTATAGCTACTGCTGTGATAAGTTTAGATAAAGATGCTATTCTAAATATATGCTTTGGTTCACATCTTTGACCTAACTCTTGATCGGCCCATCCATACCCTTTTGCATAAACCAATTTTTCATCTTTCATTATTGCAAGGGATGCTCCTTTTATGCCCCATTGTTGCATAAAACGCTCAATCTCTCTATCTAATTTTGCTCCTTGTTTAAAATCGGAAAGCTCGTTTGTAATAATAAGGTTTATTGCAATAGGGATCTCTTCTTCAGGGTCTTGTGATACATAATTTGATTCACCTCTGTTGAATGATAGAAAAATTAAAATAAAAATAAGGGTTAAAATGGAACCTATAATCTTTGGAATAAACTCTTTTTTCATTTGTCAAAAATAACTATTTCTCTTTTATTTTTCCAGTCTTTAATACAAATCTTTTTGTAAAAAGAATTGAGGCGCAGAGCAGACCAATTCCAAATCCTGCAAAAAGACCTGCTTCATTAAATGATAGTTTAACTCCGAGAAAATATGCAAATGGAATTGCTATTAGTATATAACAAGTGAATGCATAGAAGCTTACAATGTTTACATCCTTTATTCCTCTTAATGCTCCAAGTGTTGTGACTTGAATTCCATCAAATATTTCAAAAAATACAACTACAAGAAAAATATTTTTTGCTATTAATATAACCTCTTTATCCGATGTGAAAATTGATGCTATTTCTGTTCCAAAAAACAGAAAAATAATTGATGCTATAGCCATAATTATGACTGAGATATGAATTGCAGCAAATCCATTCTTTTTGACTTCTTCAATTTTACCCAAGCCAAACTGATGACTAACAAGTATTGTTGCAGCTGCAGCAACACCATTTGAGATCATAAATGAGAAGCCGATTGTTGTTTGGATGATTTGATTTGCAGCTAATGCTTTTGCACCAAACCACCCCATCATAAGTGTTATAACACTTAATGACGTGAACTCCAAAAGCATTTGTCCAGAAATCGGCAGTCCAATCTTAATTAATTCTAGTTGCTTCTTTATGGAGATAGATTTGAGTTGAATAAAATAGAGATACTTTTTGTATTTGCTGTGTTTTGTTATTGCAAAATAGAATAAAAGAGGCATTGTTATCCTAGATATTAGTGTTGCTACTCCTGCTCCATCTATTCCCATTGGGGAAAACCCAAGTTTACCATAAATTAATATATAATTAAGTACCACATTAAATGCATTTGCGAGTAGAGTGATAATCATGGATATTTTTGTGTTTCCTACTCCTTCTAAAAACTGTTTAAAGGCAAGGAAGGTCATAAAGGGGACTATTGAGATAGATACCAGTAGATAATAGTTATAAGTAATGTCTAATACCTCTTGTGGCTGATTTAAGTAATTTATAAAAGGGAATAGAGATATAAGTGCAATAGATATTATTGTCCCTGATACTATATTGATAATAAAAGAGTTCGTAAAATAGTCAGAAGCTATTTTGTGTTTTCCTTTAGACCACGCGTCACCAATAAATGGCGTTAGTGCAATTGAGATCCCAATACCAAACATCATAACATTTGTGATTATGGCTGTAGAGAGAGAGACGGCAGCAAGTGGTTGAGCTCCCAACCTTCCTACCATTATACTATCAATAATCTGTACCAAGGATTGTCCCGCAAATGAGAATATGATGGGGGTTGCAATTCGGATATTTGTTAAATAATAATTATTTGAAAGTATCATTAATGGTCTAAACAAATTTTTGAAATCCTTAGTATTTATTATGATTTCAGCTATGTCTTGCTTAATAATTGCGCATGTTTGTATCTAAAAAAAAATAAATTGATAGAAAAATATAGTTATTTTTTTCTTTTATTTAGAAAACAATTATTAACTTTGCAGTACAAATACAGACAAAATCTGTATTAAGGGGTTTCAGTAACGTGGGTTAGGTTATTGGAGCCTCTTTTTTTATTACAATTTAT
>LUYZ01000001.1 GCA_001603425.1 Bacteroidales bacterium Bact_08 | reverse complement strand
TGATACTCTCTAAGTAAAGAGTCATCCTCTAAAACGGCAAGTATATCTGTTAGAGCATTGCCAATTCCCAATATCGATTTCACCTGATTATATATTTTAATTATTATTAGAATTTTTACAAAGTTCATATTTTTTTGTAGGTTTGCAAAAAAATACGCTAATGCAAATTTGCACTTCTGCAGAGCAATACTACAATATACTGCGCTTATTCCCAGAAGAATATACAATAGGATTTGTCCCAACAATGGGGGCATTACATCAAGGCCATATATCCTTGGTAAAAGAGGCCAAACAAAAATGTAACAAAGTGGTTGTTAGCATATTTGTTAATCCTACACAATTCAATAATAAACAAGATCTCGCAAGTTATCCAAGAACTTTAGAAGAGGATTGTAAACTGTTATCGGAGTTTGAAGATATAACTATTTTCGCGCCAAATGTAGATGAAATTTATCCAGAAATAACCATAAGTCAATATGATATGGATGGCTTGGATAAAAATGGAGAGGGGCCTAGAAGGCCAGGACACTTTAATGGTGTTGTTCAAGTTGTAAGTCGTCTTTTTGATATAATCAAGCCTCACATGGCCTTTTTTGGCGAAAAAGATTTTCAACAACTTGCCATCATCACTCATATGAGCAAGAAAATGGGATATCCTATTCAAATTACTCCATGCCCAACAGTTAGAGAGAGCGATGGACTGGCAATGAGCTCAAGAAACAAACTACTTACATCTGAGCAGAGAGAAATAGCTCCAAAAATTTATAAAGCCCTATCTCTGGCAAAATATTTGTACGATACAGAAGCACCAGAGGCTATTACACCAAAATTATTGGCCGATTGGGTTGTAGAACAGATTAACAAAGAGAAGTTACTAGAGGTTGAGTATATAGAGATTGTAAACGCCTCTAGCTTAGAAATATTAAATAATTGGAGTGATGCAGAGCATATTCAGCTTTGTGCTGCGGTATTTGCTCATCCTGTAAGATTAATTGATAATATTAAATTGAAGTAAGATGCTATTAGAGATAATGAAATCCAAAATTCATCGTGCAAAGGTAACAGAAGCTAATTTGCACTATATCGGCAGCGTTACAATTGACGCCGATCTTGTTGATGCTGCGGGTCTCTATCCAAATGAAAAAGTTGCTATTGTAAATATTAATAACGGGGAGAGAATTGAAACATATGTCATTGTTGGAGAGAGAGGTAGTGGAAAGATTGGGATCAATGGAGCTGCTGCTCACAAATTCTCAGAGGGAGATTTAGTTATTATTATGGCCTACGCTCAGATGACTCCAGATGAAGCTTTAAGTTTTAAGCCATCTGTAGTATTTCCAGATTCAAATACAAATAAGATTGTTCTTTAATTTTTTATCTTCCATTGCTATCAAAGATTAAATATATAGCACTGCTAGCAATTGCTTTTGCTCTTTTATGGTTTTCATTCAGAGAGGTCCACTGGGACGACTTTGTTGATGGCTTAAAAAGTGCGAATTTTTATCTTATTGCTATTTCGATGATAGTGGGTGTATTTGCGTTTTGGATTAGAGCTCTCAGGTGGAGACTAATTATAGAACCTTTAGGATACAAAGTTACAAATAGTGATTGCTGGCATGGAGTAACAATCGGATATATTACAAATTTTGCAATTCCAAGGGCTGGTGAGATAGCAAGGTGCAGCGTTATCACAAAAAGGGCTAAAATTCCGATAGAAAAGGTTGGTGGAACTGTGGTTTTAGAGAGAAGTGTAGATTTAGTTTCACTTATGTTAATCTCATTTTTAGTAATTATTCTTAATTGGAAAAGATTCGGCTCATTTTTTATAGATAATATCTATTCTGGTATTGAGAGTAAGTTTGAGTTCTTTGTTCTAATATACATCTTTATTGCAATTCTTATTGTAGTAATTACTTCACTTTTTATCTATAAATACAAAAAGGATAACTTTATTATTAAAAAAATATCTGGCTTAATTAATGGGATAACTCAAGGTGTTGTAGCTGGATTCTCAATGAAGAATAAAGGTCTTTTCTTTCTATACACAGCTCTTCTTTGGGTATGCTACTGGTTAATGAGCTATACCACAATTTTGGCTTTTCCTGCTATTACCAATCTATCTGTGGTAGATGCTATGTTTTTAATGATTGTTGGAGGATTTGGTTGGGTAATTCCTGTACAAGGGGGCATCGGCGCATATCATTTAATTATTTCATTGGCTCTATCATCGGTATATAATATTGAGCAGACTACTGGTGTTATTTTCGCAACAATATCTCATGAGTCTCAAGCAATAACAATGATTATCTTTGGAGCAATCTCTCTCCTTATAACTTATCTATTCAAAAGTAAAAAGAGTTAATCTTTTTTATCAATTTTATTATTTTTTGTCCGTTGCATATTGTATTCTTTTTTATAATTTTGTGAAGAAGAGATTTGTCCATCTATAATGTGGCGCCTAAACTTAAACTAAAATAGCTATGAATAAAATAAATCTGGGTTGGCAACGCTATGCTATTGCTATATTTTTTATTTTTATTCATTTTTCAAATCTCTTTTCTCATGAGAGGGTAGATACTATCCCTACAGATATATATCTTGTAATATCCTCATTTAATCCAGATACAAAAAGATCTACTGACTTTATTTCATCTTTAGATAAATCTCTTAAAAAAGCATATGGCAATAAAGAGTATCATCTTTTAATAGAGGACTTAGGGGCAAAAAATTTTTCTGAAGAGGCACATAAATGGAAAGGGGTTGTAAAATCTGTTCTTAACAAATACTCCTCAAAGAATGTAAAGGCAATCTTTACTATTGGACAAGAGGCTTGGGCTGCGCTCTCTTTACAAGATGATCTTTGTAGAAGCTATCCAGTTCTTGGTTTCTACATAAGTTCAAATGGGATAATTTTACCAGATTCAAAAGTTGGAGTAGATTGGGAGGCAGAGTGGATCAATTTAGCTAGAGAGGGTAGATCAAAATCTTGCGCTGGTGGCTTTGTATCTGTTTACAATCCAGTAATAAATTTAGATTTAATTCTTAAATTTTTTCCTTACACAAAAAACATTGCATTAATCACAGATAATACCTATGGTGGTGTTTCAATTAAGACTCATTTTAAAAGATATCAAAATCAATTTTCCCATTTAAATTTCAAATATTTAGATGCTAGAATTTACTCTTACGAAGAGATACAATCAAAAATAGAGTCTCTAGACTCTCTATCGGCAATTATTATAGGAACATGGAGAGTGAACAGAGAGGGGCAATACTTTTTTGGTAACTCTTTAGAAGAGTTGCTTAAGAATACTAACTTACCTATTTTCTCTCTCACTGGCGCTGGAATGAATCGAGTTGCTATTGGTGGTTATTTCCCAGACTATAAGATAGATGACTCTATATTCGACTTAACTATAAAAAGAATTTTTGATTTCTATGGAGGAGAGATAGATTCAATTAGATTTATTGCAAATAAAAGTCTTTATCAGTTCGATAATGAGCTCCTTCATAAATTTAACATAGATAAAACTCTACTACCAAAAGATAGCAATATTCACTCCAAAGAGGATACAATGGCAAGTACTTATAAACAATATTTGGTATTAGCGTTGATTGTAATTACAATCCTACTAATATTTCTAGTTGTAATGTATATACTATATTCTAGAAATAAGACTCTAAACTATCGGCTTGAGACAACAAATAGGGAGCTTACTTTTGCAAAAGATAAAGCGGAGGAGAGCGATAGATTAAAGAGCGCCTTTCTAGCAAATATGAGTCATGAAATAAGAACACCTCTAAATGCCATTGTTGGCTTCTCCAATCTTTTATCAGATGATGATTACAGCAAAGATGAGAAGAAGAAAATGAGTAACGTTATAACTAAAAATTCAGAGCTTCTACTTACGTTAATTACTGACATTTTAGACCTATCAAGGTTAGAGAGAGATGTCTTGAATTTTGTCTATAAAGAAATCAGTTTATCTACTCTTTGCGAAGAGGTTTTCTCTACTACAGTTCATCTAAAAAAAGAGGATATAGACTATAGTATAGAAAAGGGGTGCCCAGATACTATTATTACAACAGATATTCACAGAATTTCGCAGGTAATGATTAATCTTCTAACTAATGCCAATAAGTTTACTGACTATGGTAGCATAACATTAAAATATCAGCTAATTCCATCGGCTATTGCCAAATCTAATGCATACATCCAAAACATCAATAAATATCTAACCACTAATGATAGTATTGTAAGTTATGACTCGGATACATATCCAGGTACTGATTCGGGTAAAACTACAGATATTTCCAATATAAATTTTTTAGACTTTAACGATACCAATTTAAATAGGGAAGATTACATGATTCTCTTTTCTGTAACTGATACAGGCATTGGAATTGAAAAGGAGATGCACTCAAAGATATTTGAAAGGTTTGGAAAGATTCATCATTTTAAGCAGGGAGCAGGTCTTGGCTTAGCTATTTCTAAGCAGATTGTAACAAAGCTTGGTGGCAATATCTGGATCGATCCGTCATACTATACTGGTGCACGTTTCTACTTTACCCATCCGCTATAATCCTTTTCACGTCCTTTTTATTTTCGTTATCCGCTCACATCCAACACCTCTGGGCTCTTAGCCTCTCACTCTGCCGTTTGCCTTGCTGCTTTGCTCTTGTTCTCTGGGCTTTAGCCTCTCACTCTGCCGCTGTTCGTGCCTTTTCCTTGTCTCTCAGCCCTTTGCCGATTTGTTTTGTCCTTGTCTTCTGCTGCAGCTTCACTCTCTCCTGCTGCAACGAAGTTTTTTTTGAGGCACCTATTTTCTTTTCTGTTTTTTCGGGGACTGCGGAACTCCTCACTGTCGTTCGTCAAACAGTCCTCGTCCCTTTCCTCAAAAACTATCAACAAAATAGGTAAAAACTTATGTTGCAGTGCAGAGAGCGTTTGAAGCCTTTTCCTCTTTTTTACGTCCTTTTTCTTTTCGTTATCTGCTCACATCCAACACCTTTGCACGCACTCCGTCAGAGTGCAGCCTCAAGTCCATTGTGTCCAGGCATTTACACGCACTCCGTCAGAGTGCAAAAAAAAAGCTCGATGATTTCTCATCGAGCTTAAAAGATGGCGGCTACCTACTCTCCCACTTGGTATAGCAGTACCATCGGCGCAAACGGGCTTAACTTCTCTGTTCGGAATGGGAAGAGGTGGAACCCCGTCGCTATAGCCACCTTAATTACTGGCATTATTAAACCGTAGTTTAACAACGTAATTTATGTAAAGAGAGAGATAATATCAATAAGAAACCCCTTACGTATTTAATCCGAAAATTAAATATCGCTTGTAATAAGAAGCCTATCGGGTTATTAGTACTGCTCGGCTTTGACATTACTGCCTTTACACCTACAGCCTATCAACGTAGTAGTCTCCTACGACCCTCAAGGGAAGTCTCATCTTGGGGCTAGCTTCGCGCTTAGATGCTTTCAGCGCTTATCTAAACCGCACATAGCTACCCGGCGGTGCAGCTGGCGCCACAACCGGTACACTAGCGGTGCGTCCAACCCGGTCCTCTCGTACTAAGGTCAGACCCCCTCAAACTTCCTACGCCCACAACAGATAGGGACCGAACTGTCTCACGACGTTCTGAACCCAGCTCGCGTGCCATTTTAATCGGCGAACAGCCCGGAACCACCGGATCACTTTGCCCTACTTTCGTACCTGCTCGACTTGTCGGTCTCACAGTCAAGCGCACTTATACCAATATACTCTATGCACGATTACCATCCGTGCGGAGTGCACCTTGGGAAGCCTCCGT
>LUYZ01000110.1 GCA_001603425.1 Bacteroidales bacterium Bact_08 | reverse complement strand
TACATATATTTTTTTGAGTCATTAGTTGTTCTATTTTAAGTAAATATACTAAAAAAAGGCCACCTAAAAATATGTAGGTAGCCTTAATTATATTTAAAATCTATTATTGTGCCTTAATTTCCAACCAAAAGGGTGATCTACCGTTGGTTTAGATGCAAAAGGATGATAATCTCCCTTTAATCCAACAGGTTTGGCGTTTCTTATGTCATATACTATTTGGATAGACTTTCTGGCTTCTTTAATGCCAAATCCTCTTCCTGCAATAATCTCATTATATGACACTGTATGTAGATCTGCAAATCCATCTGTAAACTCAATTTCGTTGCCTTCTAAATTAAATGAGCGATAAATTCTTTGTCCTTTAGATGAAATCTCTTCTGGCAGAGTGTCTGCATTAATACTTAAAAAGTATCTTACTCTTGCCTTTTTGAATTGAATGAATCCCGCAACTCTATCATGAGTATGGACATGCACAACGCTGCTTTGTACATCGCCAAAAACCCAATTTAGCATGTCGTAAAAGTGTATGCCGATATTGGATGCAATGCCCCCACTTTTATGTACATCTCCTTTCCAACTAGTATAAAACCAGTATCCTCTAGAGGTAATGTAGGTAAGATCCATATCATAAATTTTATCTTCTGGACCGTTATCCACAAAGTTCTTAAGATCTATAATTGACTGATGATACCTTAATTGAAGTATTGTGAATATCTTGCTTTTACTCTCTTCTTCTGCTTTTTCAAGAGCATCCAAATTCCATGGATTTAAAACGAGAGGTTTTTCTGAAATAACATTGGCCCCTAATTTAAGACCATATCTTATATGAGCATCGTGCATATAATCTGGGGAGCACACCGATAAATAGTCTATTCCTTTATTATCTCCTTTAAGCTTAGATAGATGTCTATCGAATAGCTCAAACTCTTTAAAGAAGGAGCAGTTAGGAAAAAAGCTATCCATAATCCCAACGCTGTCAAAAGGATCCACAGCGGCAACAAGATTATTACCTGTCTCTTTTATGGCTTTGAGGTGTCTTGGGGCAATATATCCCGCAGCACCCATTAAAGCAAATTGTTTAACTGTTTCCAATTTATAATAATTTTATATTTCTCACTAAATTATAACATTACCATCCAAAAGGATGTTTTGATAGTGGCTGTTTTGCATATGGATGATAGTCTCCTTTTAGACCTATTGGATTTGCGTGTCTGATATCATGAACTATCTGTATTGAGGCTCTTGCCTCTTCCAAACCAAAACCATTACCATTTAGAATCTCTTTATATGATTCTGTATGGAGCTCTGTAAAACCATCGGAAAATTCAATCTCTTCTCCCTCCATTAAAAGGGAGCGATATGTCCTTTTACCCATCTCCTTTGCTTCTACAGGAAGAGTGTCGTAATCAATACTTAGAAAATATCTAACATTAGCTTTTTCTAGTTTTAACATACCTGCAACTCTATCATGCGATGATATATGAACGATATTCTCTTTTACAGATCCAAAAACCCATGATAACATATCATAAAAATGTACTCCAATGTTTGTTGCTACTCCGCCACTTTTATGGATATCACCTTTCCAGCTTGTATAGTACCAATTTCCTCTAGAGGTAATATATGTTAGGTCTATGTCGTATATTTTATCCTTTGGCCCCCTTTCTATCCTATTCTTTAAATCAATGATAGCTTTATGTAGCCTAAGTTGAAGAATATTATACACTTTTTTACCTGTCTCAGACTCTACTTTAGAGAGAGCATCAATATTCCAGGGGTTTAATACAAGAGGTTTTTCACAAATCACATCGGCCCCAGATCTAAGTCCAAACCTTATATGAGCATCATGAAGATAATTTGGTGTACAGATAGAGACATAGTCTAACTTTCCACTACATTTTCCATTTTTATCTATGATGTCATTGTTTTTCATTTTTGTAATATGTCTTTCGAATAACTCATATTGAGTAAAGAAAGAGCAATTAGGGAAAAATGAGTCTATTATTCCTACAGAATCAAAGTTGTCATAAGCAGCACAAAGTGAATTTTGAGTATCACTTATAGCTTTCATATGTCTGGGAGCAATGTATCCTGCAGCGCCAATTAGAGCAAAATTTTTCACAACCAATACGTTTTAATTAAATATCCAGCAAATATACACAAAATATGCCATCAATGGCTATTTATACATTTCTGTATAATATTTTTGGTATTCACCAGAGGTAACATTATCTAGCCAATCTTGATTCTCTAAATACCACTTAACGGTTTTTTCTATTCCCTCTTCAAATTGAAGTGAAGGCTCCCATCCCAACTCTTTATTTAATTTAGAGGAGTCAATAGCATATCTTAGATCGTGACCAGCTCTATCTGTTACGTAAGTTATTAAAGATTCACTTGTACCAGGCTCTCTGCCAAGAAACTTGTCAACAGTTTTTATAATAACTTTTATAAGGTCTATGTTCTTCCACTCATTAAATCCGCCGATGTTATATGTGTCACCTCTTTTTCCTTTATGAAATATTAAGTCTATTGCGCTAGCATGATCTTCTACAAAAAGCCAATCCCTCACATTCTCTCCTTTTCCATAGACAGGCAGAGGTTTGTTGTGTCTAATATTGTTAATAAATAGAGGAATAAGTTTTTCTGGAAATTGATAACTACCATAGTTATTAGAGCAGTTGGAAATAACAATAGGTAGTTTAAATGTATCATAAAATGCTCTAACAAAGTGGTCACTAGATGCTTTTGATGCAGAGTAAGGAGAGTGAGGGTCATATTTTGTCTCCTCAGTAAAAAATGTTCCATCCATCTCTAGAGATCCATAGACCTCGTCAGTAGATACATGGTAAAATAGATTGGCCTCTGTATTTGCATTATCAGTTAACCAGTGGTGCTTAGCTGCTTGTAAAAGAGCTAATGTGCCCATTACGTTTGTTTGAGCAAATGAAAAAGGGTCTTTAATAGATCTGTCTACATGGGATTCGGCTGCTAAATGAATTACCGAATCTATATTATATTTTTGAAATAGTTGCAACACCATTTCAAAATCACAAATATCTCCTTTAATAAAAGTGTAGTTGGGTGCTTTCTCTAGATCTTTTAAATTATTAAGATTGCCTGCATATGTCAATTTATCTAGATTATAGATATTATAGTTTGGGTATTTGTTTACAAATAATCTAACAACATGTGAACCTATAAACCCTGCTCCTCCTGTGATTAATATATTTTTCATAAATGATGTAATGTTTAAATATTTTGGTTTAGATTGAGTTTATGCCTTTTATAGCATTTTTTAAAGAGTCCCTCCAGTATGGAATAGTTAATTTGAATGTGTCAATAATTTTGGTTTTGTCTAGTACCGAGTAGTGAGGTCTTTTTGCCTTTACAACAAAAGTGTTACTATCTACTGGGGTGATTTTAGTCTTAAACCCATTGATTTGTGCAATAGCTACGGCAAAATCATACCATGAACAGACTCCTAAGTTAGAAAAGTTGTATATCCCCTTTTTTAAAAAGTTGCTATCATTAAACATTGTTTTTGCTATTGTAAAAATTGCATTTGCAAGATCCGGAGCATATGTTGGAGTCCCAATTTGATCATATACAACATTCAATGAATCTCTCTCCGAGCAGAGTCTGGTTATGGTTTTAACAAAATTGGTTCCGTAGAGAGAGTATAGCCATGAAGTTCTTATTATTATATAGTTGATATCCTGTTCTATTAATGCTATCTCCCCCTCTAATTTGCTCTTACCATATACACTAACAGGATTTGTTGAGTCACTCTCCTTATAAGGGATGTGTGATTTGCCATCAAAAACGTAATCTGTTGAGATATGAATTATTGAGGAGTTATATTTTTTAGCACACTTTGCAATATTACTGACTGCAATAGAGTTTACTTTATAGCAATTTTCGATATCCTCTTCTGCTTTATCTACAGCTGTGTATGCAGCACAATTTATAATTAGATCTATCTTATTATTATTGATGAATGAATCTAAGGATTCTAAATCTGTAATATCCAATGAATCTGAGTCAGTATAGTGAATTTGAAGCAAAGCGTCATTCATGTTGGAGTAGATATCTCTTAAAGATCTTCCAAGTTGTCCGTTTGCTCCAGTAATAAGTATATTTCTCATTAGATTTTTTATTTAGTATAATTTTTCTGAGTAATCAAAAAGTTTTGCATCCATAAGCAGAGGGTGATGCTTGTCTTTATCGCTCAGTACTATTTCGTTATCCATAAGCCTCCAGTCTATATTTATTGTGGGGTCGTCCCATCTTATAGATCCTTCGTGCTCTGGAGAGTAGTAGTTGTCGCATTTATATTGAAAGATACACTCTTCGCTAAGAACAGCAAAGCCATGTGCAAACCCTCTAGGAATAAACATCATTAGTTTATTATCTGAAGTCAGCTCTGCCGAGACATATTTACCAAATGTCGGAGACCCAACTCTAATATCTACCGCCACATCTAAAACTCTTCCAGAGACAACTCTCACAAGTTTACTTTGAGAGTAGGGTGGAAGCTGATAGTGAAGCCCTCTAATAACTCCAAAATCGGATTTTGATTCATTATCCTGAACAAACCGGGTGTCTATAACAGACCCGTTAAATTTTGATTCGGAAAAAGATTCAAAAAAGTAACCTCTGGGATCGTAAAAAACTTTAGGTTCAATAATAAGAACTTCTGGTATAGATGTTTTGATTACATTCATAAAATTACTTTGTTAAATTGACAAGATATTTACCATATTCGTTTTTAGACATTGGAGCAGCAACCTCAAGGAGTTTTTCCTTAGTTATCCACCCATTATTATAGGCGATCTCCTCTAAACACGCAATTTTCAGGCCTTGTCTCTTTTCTATTACCTCTACAAAAGATGAGGCCTCAGATAGAGAGTCATGAGTGCCAGTATCTAACCAAGCAAACCCTCTACCAAGTAGCTGAGCTTTAAGTAGCCCTCTATTTAAATACTCTTCATTTACAGAGGTTATCTCTAATTCACCTCTATATGAAGGTTTAATAGTTTTTGCTATCTCAACTACACTATTTGGGTAGTAGTATAACCCAACAACAGCATAATTGCTTTTTGGATCTACAGGCTTCTCCTCTAGGCTTATAACATTACCCATTTGGTCGAACTCTGCAACACCATATCTTTCTGGATCGTTTACATAGTATCCAAAAATAGTAGCATCTCCATGTTCCTCTGCGCTAATAACAGCGTTACTAAGCATTTTGGTAAATGATTGTCCATAAAAGATATTATCTCCTAAAACAAGTGATACTGAGTCTTTGCCGATAAACTCCTCCCCAATAATAAATGCTTGAGCTAGCCCATCTGGAGACGGTTGTTCTGCATATGAGAATGATACTCCGTAATCAGATCCATCGCCTAATAGTCTTTTGAATCCAGGAAGGTCTGCAGGAGTCGATATAATTAGAATCTCCCTAATTCCTGATAACATTAGAACAGATATAGGATAATAAACCATTGGTTTATCATAAATTGGAATCAGTTGCTTTGAGATACCTTTGGTTATTGGGTATAATCTTGTACCGGATCCGCCGGCTAGAACAATTCCTTTCATAGTTAAGTTGTGTTATAAGTATTTATATCTTATCAAAGATAGCAATATTTACCATAACCATCCCTTTTTTTTCTCTCTTTTAGGCGCTTGTATATTATGAAAAATATCGTTTGAAAGTACCATTGAGGGATTATCTTTAAGCACATTGTAAACAAAACCCCAATCTGGAAGTCCTCCAAAATTGCGATCATCTATAAACATATCTGCCATCAATTTTCTAGGGCCACCAAAATCATTATCTTCTGGATTATTTTTATTGACGGCATAAAATTCTAACCCCCTATTACGGCAGAAATCAACCGCCTCTTGTAATAAATCACCCTCTCTGACAGTCCACAGAATGAGAGTGTGCCTTAATTCAGATTGAATAAGCTTAAGAGTGTCTATAGCAAATGGTATCTCCTCACCAATTTGAGGATATCTATGCTTTACAATTGTTCCATCAAAATCTACCGCAATTATCATATTATAATTAATTGAAAAAATCTTACGAAGTTAATATATTACTATTTTAAATCAAAAAGGGATAGTGTGATATTATCTATAATTGATCCATTATGATCTATATAGTTGTTT
The DNA here is from genome assembly GCA_001603425.1 of Bacteroidales bacterium Bact_08. Taxonomy (GTDB): domain Bacteria; phylum Bacteroidota; class Bacteroidia; order Bacteroidales; family UBA932; genus Bact-08. The sequence goes on along the minus strand of LUYZ01000110.1, from coordinate 8,335 downwards.
GCAGCATTAATTAACCTCTCAATATTTTTATTTGAAGCATTATCTATTCTTAGGTCTGCATCTAAAATTGGAGGTTCAATTCTATAATAGTTATTTGGAGTGTTAAATGCTTTAAATATTTGTGAAATTTGAAAATCTACTGTCTCTGCTGCCGATGAAATCATTATATCTAAAATAGGTAGAGCCCACTTTAGGAATCCAAAATTTTTAGCTTTATTATAATAGTATGGCTTAATGACTTTACCAGTTCCTATAGAAAGAATATTGATATCTTTTAGAGAACTCTCTGGCCATATTTTAAAACACTCTACTAAAGCGCACGCTGCAGGATTATTTGCATAAACACCCCCATCTATCAATGTTCTAGCTCCACCATCTTTTGCATATAGCCTATAAGGAGAGAAGTATCCGGGGGCAGATGCCGTAGCAATTGCTATATCTGCTATTTTATATTGAGCCATATTCTCATATTTTTTTTGAGAATATTTACTAAAAAGAAGAGCCTTTCTACTGCTTATGTCGTATGATGTTATAAGGCAGTCTTTTATTGCTTCTGAGATATATTTGTCTCCAAAGGTTTTATAAGAGAACTCAATTAGAGCCTGGTTTGAATATCTACTAGACCTAAGTCCTCCAAGGCTAGATAACTTTTTTATAAATGATCTATGGAATAGGATAGGCCCTAGTTCTTTATATAGATCAATAATTTCGGAGGCACTATATTTGGGTCTATTGTCTTCACCTGGAGTTAAATAAAGGGATGTTAGTATTCCTCCAGTAGAGGTGCCTGAAATTAAATCAAAAAGATCGGCAACTCTTATTTTATTATTGTTTTGAAGAATCTGTGCTCTCTTCTCGATATTCGAAAGAATCACTGCAGGTAAAATACCTCTTATTCCTCCTCCATCTATAGATAGTACCCGTTTCATTTTTTTGTTTAATTTAAGAAAAATATCTGTTGTATAGCCTTTTTTTGATTAAAAAATAGTTAGATTTGTAATGATAGACACCTATTATACTTAACTATGAACCTAGAGATATTTGTTGGATTGCTGCAAAATGGAGCCATTTTGCTTGCTGCAACTTTGCTATATGACATTTTCTGGAGCAGCAGATCTGATGTTAAATCTGTAAGATATGGCATAGTAGCTGGTTTGATAATCGGTTTGGTGGCCATTTTATTGATGATGACTCCTTGGACAATGTCTCCAGGTCTGTTCTTTGATACAAGAAGTGTTTTGTATTTAAACTCGGCTCTTTTTATGGGACCAATCGCTACAGTTGTTGCAGCATTAGTTGGCATTGTTTATAGAGCATATATAGGTGGTTCTGGTGTTTATATGGGGATTGCAACTATTGTTCTAGTCTCTGTTGTATCAATAATATGGAAAATGATTTTCCCAAATTGGAGAAAATCAAAAGATTGGGTGCATCTTTTAGTCTGTGGTTTTGTTTGTCACTCATTGGTTTTATCGGCTGTTATTTTAGTTAATGAAAGTCAAAATAGAATTGGAGTTGTTCAGAATATGGCTCTTCCGTTTTTAATTTTATATCCTTTAATATCTTTAGCTGTTGGTAAATTATTGATAAACAGGATTGAAAATCATAAAGTAAGACAGAAACTAGAACTAAGCGACGCTAGATATGAGTCTTTCATAGATACAAGCGAAGATATGATCTTTATGAAAGATAACAGCAGAAAGTATATTGTGGTTAATAGTAATTTTTGCAAAGCTCTCTCAAAGCAAAAGTATGAACTTATTGATAATTCGGATGATACAATATTTACTGGGGAGATGTCAAAAAAGTATTATGAATCAGACTTATATGTTATCAATAGCAAAAAAACAGTGCGTTATGAAGAGGTATTTCCAGATAAGGTGACAGAGACTGTTAAGTTTCCTATCTCTTTGGGTTATAATATAACTGGAGTTGCTGCAATAATTAGAGACATAACCTCTAAGTATAAGATGAGAGAGTTGCAGGAGGTTCTTTTGTACCTATCTAGGCTTTCGTTGGTAGATAATGACTTGGATGTGTTTTTACAAAAGGTCCATTTTAATATGAAAAAGGTTATAAATGCCGATAATTTTTATATTGCATTATATAATAAAGAGGATGAAACATATAGTTACCCATATTTTATAGACCAAAAAGAGAGTATTGAGCCAGGGTTTAAAGAGCAGTTAAAAGGATCTCTTACAGATTATGTTAGAATAATGGGGAAAGGACTATTAGTTACACCTGAGGTGGAAAAAGAGATAAACAATTACTATCCATTAAAAGTATATGGTGAGTATTCTCAAGTATGGATGGGAGCTCCACTTATGGACTCTGGATTAAAAGAGGTTATTGGTGTTGCAGTAGTTCAAGATTATAGAGATGTAGCGGCATATACCCAGGAGGATTTTAATCTTTTTGAGATCTTTGCTAATACTATTGGAACCTATATAGAGAAACTTGAATTTGTAAGAAAACTACAAAAGGCAAAAGAGAGCGCAGAATCAAGTGACCGATTTAAAACCATCTTTCTTGCAAATGTAACCCATGATATAAGGACTCCGTTAAATGGAATAATTGGGTTTTCTGATATTTTGCAGAGCGAATTGGATGGAGAAGAACATAAGGAGTATGCTTCAATTATAAATAGTAGTGCTCATAAATTGCTATATACAATTAACTCTGTAATGGATATAGCAAAAATTGAGGCAGGTGAGATAACTGTGATTAAAGAGAACTTCTGTTTAGTTGAACTAGTTAATGATTTAAATAGATTTTTTGCTAAAAATCCAAAGAGCAAAGTTAAAATTATTATGTCAACACCATTGGATGTTGAGAAGTTTGAAATTTATTCAGATAAAATGAAGGTAGAGCAGATACTAATTAATCTGATAAATAATTCGTTGAAATTTACAATAAATGGCTTTGTTGAATTTGGATTTAAATTTGATAATAATAGCTATACTATATATGTAAAAGATACCGGAATTGGTATTAGCAAAGAGAACCAAAAGATGATATTTGAGAGATTTAAGCAAGTTGATACACATCAAAAGGTCAAAGCAGTTGGGACAGGGCTTGGTTTGTCTATTGTTAAGGAGTTTTCTGAGCTACTGAATGGAGAGATATCTTTGGAGAGTGAATTAGATAGAGGTTCAATCTTTATGGTGAAATTTTCTAGAGAGCAGTAAACATTTTTACAGAACAAATGTTATTGGAGTATAATTATATTAACAATTAAATTTACTAATATGAGATTTAAACAGAGTGTTCAGGATGTTTTGAACAAACAGATTAATGCAGAGTTTTGGAGTGCCTACCTATATTTATCTATGTCGGCATATTTATCAGATCAAGGACTAAATGGTTTTGCAAATTGGATGAGAGTTCAGTATCAAGAGGAGGTATCTCATGCCTTAAAGATATATGATTATATTATTAGCCGTGGAGGTAGAGTTTTATTGGACCCAATAGAGCCAGTTGAGAGAGAGTGGAGTGGTATTAAAGAGATTTTTGATAGCACTTATGAACATGAGTGTAAGGTAACTGACATGATATATAACTGCTATGAAGTTGCCGTTAGTGAAAAAGATCATGCAACTGCAAATATGTTACAATGGTTTATTGATGAGCAGGCAGAGGAAGAGGAAAATGTATTGGCTATAATTGACCAATTAAAGCTAATAGAAGATAATAAAGCAGCTCTCTATATGTTAGATAAAGAGCTCTCTACTAGGGTTTTTGTGGATGCTACAAAAACTGCAAATTAAGATTGTTTTAGAAGTGCTTTAATTAGAATTGGTATTTGTGATGGTTCATCTGCCACGGGTACACCAACCTTTTCAAAAGCCTCTCTCTTCTCTTTGGCACTTCCAGTACCGCTAGAAATAATTGCCCCTGCATGACCCATTCTTTTGTCTGCAGGGGCTGTTTTTCCTGCAATAAAAGAGACTACGGGTTTTGTAATGTTATCGCGAATAAATTCTGCAGCTTGTTCTTCGGCATCACCTCCAATCTCTCCAATAACTACTATTGATTGCGTTTGTGGATCATTTTGAAACATAAGAAGAAGGTCTTTATAATATAGACCAACAATAGGATCTCCTCCAACACCAATTGCTGTTGATTGACCTAATCCATTTTGAGTAAGATTATAGACAATTTCGTAGGTTAGAGTGCCACTTCTGGATATAACTCCCACTTTGCCATTAGAAAATATATTTCCGGGTAGAATACCAACTAAAGACTCTTGTGGAGATATTAGACCAGGGCAGTTTGGCCCAATTAACATTGCTCCACATCTTTGAACATAGGCTTGTGCTTCAATAACATCCAAAGTAGGTACTCCCTCTGTTATACATACAATTAGCGATATTCCACTATTTGCAGCCTCCATTATTGCATCTTTTACAAAAGGTGCTGGAACAAAAATAATAGAAGTATTAGCCTTTGTTTGGTTAACTGCTTTTTCCACACAATTATATACTGGAACACCACTTGGAATAATGGTCCCCTCTTTTCCTGGAGATGTGCCTGCAACTACATTTGTGCCATATGCAATCATTTTGGATGTGTGAAAAGCACCATCTCTACCAGTTATACCTTGCACTAATACTCTAGTGTCTTTATTTATAAGAATACTCATAATTGTAGTTTTAGTTGATTGGGTTTGTTAATTTGCTTAATTCTACAGCCTTAGATATTGCTTCTCCCATTGTGTGCTCAATGTGTAGTGAGCTATCTTTGAGTAGTTCTCTTCCCTCTTTATCATTGGTGCCAGATAGACGTATTACTACCGGGATATCAGTTTTAATTTGAGAAAATGCTTCAAGTAAACCTTTAGCGACGTCATCACATCTTGTTATTCCACCAAATATATTAATAAGTACAACTTTAACCTGTTTGTCAGAAAGTAATAGTTTCATGGCTTCAATTACTTTATTTGGGTTTGAGCTACCTCCAATATCCAGAAAATTAGCTGGCTCCCCACCATATAGTTTTATCATATCCATTGTTGCCATTGCTAATCCAGCTCCATTCACCATACAACCAATATCTCCACCAATGTGAATATAGCTGAAGCCACTCTCTTTTGCATTTAACTCTTTTTTCTCCTCTTCAGTTGGGTTGTTAAGTTCTAAGATCTCTGGATGTCTATAGAGTGCATTGTCATCAAAATTAATCTTGCCATCAACAGCAACAACATTGCCGTCCTTTGTTATAACTAGAGGATTAATCTCAGTTAAGGAGCAATCTTTTTGAATAAATAGCATATATAGATTTTTAATTATCTCTTTAATTTGAAACGCAATATTTTTATCTGATGTTAATTGATATGCAGCTTTCTGAGCAAAGAAATCTGGTACACCTATCGTTGTATCTATTGGAAATTTTAATATTTTATGTGGAGTTTTGGCTGCTATATCCTCTATATCTACTCCTCCCTCTTCACTAAGTATTAGTATTACAGATTTGCTGTTTCTATCTATGGTAAAACTTAAATAATACTCCATTTGAATATCGACTGCTTGGGCAATCATTACTCTATCTACGGTAAGACCCTTTATTTGCATTCCTAAAATGGAATTGCTTAAATTTTCTACCTCATTAATATTATTTGCTATTTTAATTCCACCTGCCTTTCCTCTGCCTCCAACATGAACTTGAGCTTTAATTACTACCTTATCAACATTATACTTTGTATATAGGTCAATAGCATCTTGTACACTATAACAAACACCACCTTTTGGTGTCTTTATATTATAGCTATCAAATAGCTCTTTTGCTTGATATTCAAAAATTTTCATAGAGGAATTATTTAGGTATTATATAATATTCTTTTCAATGTCTCCCACTCCCGAATTATTTCGAAGTTTATTTTATCAATAGGGCCGCTACTCTTTAAAAGCTCTTTTTCCATCTCTTTTGCTAAATTTGAGAGTCTTTCAAAACTCATATTTAGGGCTATACCTTTTAATTTGTGAGCAACTTTTCTGGCAGACTGATAATCCCCTCCATTAATAAAGTTGTTTAGTTCCACCAGAGTCTCTTCCATTTCGTGCTCTAAAGAGATAAACAGTTCGGAAAGAAGCTCTTTATCGTTATCCACTCTATTGAGCATTTCAGCTTCGTTATAGTGAGAAGAATTTGAAAAAGAGTTGAATAGTTGATTGTTTTCTTTTTCGGGACGGATTAAAAATTCATTTAATATCTCTTTTAGTTGATCTTGATTGATCGGTTTAGAGAGGTATTTATCCATTCCAGCATCAATTGCTTTGTTTTTCTCGTTTTTTGCTACTCCTGCAGTTAGAGCTATAATAGGAACTCTTTTTAGATTATTATTTCTCTCATATTCTCTTATTAGCATAGTTGCTTCATAACCATCTTTATATGGCATCTGTATATCCATAATTACAATTTCTGGAGAGTGTTTGATAAATAGATCTACGGCACTATTTCCGTTGAATGCTTCTATAAATCTTACATTTGAGAATAGATTGTTGATAATTGTTTTAAGAAGAATCATGTTCATTTGAACATCTTCTGCAATCAATATATTAATTTTACTATCAGGTTGCCCAACTGCTACTTTTGATGGATTCTCAACAGAATAATTAGTGTTGCTTGTAATATCAATAGAACTAAAATCTGAGTGGGTTTTACTCTTAAACTCCAAATTATCCATATTCATTAAGTAGTCATGAAGCTCTCTGTTTTTGATAGGCTTAACCAATTTATATACGAGCCCAATATCTGAATTCTCTTGATTGATTACTTGACTATCATCGGAGCCGCACATCATAATTATAGGCATTTTCTCTTTGGCTATTGAGCTATCGGTGTTAAGCATTTTAACTGTTTCTACTCCATTTATTAAAGGCATATTGTAGTCTATAATCATTACATCAAACCCTTTGTTTGAGCTTTTAATCGTCTTTATTGCCTCTAAACCATCATTACAGCTAATGACATCTAAACCCCAATCTTTTAGGGTTTTTTCTAAAATCACTCTATTGTTATGGTTGTCGTCTACAACAAGAACTCTTTTTAATTTGAATTCATTTTTAGTATTGGGTTTAATGTCTGGAAATATCTGAGTAGTGATAGAAAAATGGAATGTAGATCCTTTCCCTACTGAACTTTTAAGTTCAATTTTGCTATCCATTTTTTCTATAATTTTACTAGATATAACCAAACCAAGGCCAGTTCCTCCGAATCTACGTGTAGTTGCACTATCTGCTTGAGAAAATGCTTTGAATAGCCTTTTTTGATCTTCTTGTGAAATGCCAATTCCGGTATCTCTGATGCTGAAAATTAAATTGCCTATTTTTTTATCCCCATTTGTATGTTGGATATTCTCATTATATTTAACAGAGACCTCTACCTCTCCCTCTTCTGTGAATTTAATTGCATTAGAAATAAGATTTATTAAAACTTGTTTTATTCTAATTGGGTCGATTAGAATAAATTGAGGAGTGTGAGGGTCTATGTTTAGTAGTAGTTCTAAGCTTTTTTGTGAGGCTTGATATTTTGTTATATCACACACCTGTTCTAGTATATCATGAATATTTGTAGCAATAGGAGCCAGCTCTAGTCTATCTGCTTCTATTTTAGAAAAGTCGAGAATGTCATTAATAATTTCTAAAAGAGTTTGTGCAGATATATTTGCATTCTCAACAAATTTTCTTTGAGCTCTATTTAGCGGAGTTTTATTTAATAGTTCGGTAAACCCAATTACTGAATTTAGCGGAGTTCTAATTTCGTGACTCATATTTGCGATAAACTCAGATTTTGCTCTATTTGCCTCTTCTGCTAATTTTTTAGCATTTGTAAGTTTTTTTTCGGATTCGGCACGTTTAAGAATATTTACTAATAGTTGAGCGAAGAGACTTAGCAAAGACTTCTCTTTAGTGCTATATTGATGATGTGCATTTACAGAGTCGAATCCAACAAATCCAACAAGAGAATCGCCATCTCTCATCGGAACAGCTATTATGCTTTTAATTCCCTGAGGTTCTAGTATGTCTTTTACACATCCTGGACCAGTATATTGTAGTTTAGATACATCGGAGACATTAAACTCTATCCCTTTTTTATGCATTGTAACCCATTCTGTAATGGCATCTAAAGGTACATTCTGAAGATTATCTATCTCTTTTGAGATACCCGTAGCACACCACTCATATGTATTAGAGCAGCTATTGTTTTCAAAATCGTACATAAAAATATAAGAGCGATCTGCAGAAACAAATTCAGCCATCTCTTTTAATGAGTTGTTTATAGAGATATCTACCAGATCTAGTGGAATATTGATATAGGTTTGAGCTAAATTCAT
>LUYZ01000109.1 GCA_001603425.1 Bacteroidales bacterium Bact_08 | reverse complement strand
AACACCTTTTTTTAGGATTTATTCTGACAGCTATTTTATTAACAAGTTGTGGCAAAACAAGACAAGAAAAAATTGATTTTATAATTGAAGAACAAAATTATATTGAGTTCTTTAAAACGACATTCAAATATAGGATTGATAAAATAAAATCTCTGGCAGTAGGAGAGGATAGTCTCAAGATTATAGAAATTGAAAAACAGTTGACAGATGATATTATTAATCAGAGAATGACAGAAGTCTATAATCAATTTTTAAACGATAAAGAGCTTGATCAGCTGTATGATTTCTTTAAGTCTGATATGTATAAAATTTTTAAGTCAAATGAGTTTAGCAGTTCAATGAACCAACTTTTTAGTGATGTAAATGATATGTTAAATACTATTGAGCAAAACATTGTTAAGCCAGAATAATAACAACTTAAAGTCGAATGTAATCTAAATATGTTACCCTTAATTTTGTGAAAAAGAGACTGTATTGCAAAATTGAGGGTACTTTTTAAATTTATCTTAAATCCATCAGCATTATATAATCATTTTCGTTCTCATTAACAACCTTGAATCCCAAACGATTATATAAATGAATAGCTTTATTGCCTTTGGTAATACTCAATGAAACTTTTTTAAACCCTTTTGATATCATCAGTCTAATCATTTGATTCATTAAATTTGTGCCTATACCTTTGTTCCGATATTCTGGAAAGATAGCAATGGATAATTCTGGAGTATTTTCATCAATATATCCATAGCCTTTTAGAACTCCATGAAATGTTCGAATCCAAACTGCTCCAATAGGTTTGTCATCTATCAATGAAATAAGACAATAGTCATCTTTTTTTGCGTTCCAGTCATCCCAATAAATACGAATTTCTGGGTAATATATTAACTCTTTTGGATAAGGATTATTTGGATCTGGATGATAAACTGCTTCATACATAAACTCCTTCATTAACGGATATTCATATGGTTGTATTTCTCGAATTATTATTTCCTCTATATTCATTTTATAACTAGATCTAATTATGTTACTTGATGTATGTTAAGATTAGATGTTGTAATTGCATAAGGAATTTACGCTCTATAGATAGATTTAATTATTTATTAGGTTTTTTAGTCTAGTGGCTGTTAGATCACGATGATCGATACCGAGTAGGAAAATTATCTTTTTTCCAGGGTTATTCTTAACTATTTCAAGAATATTTTCGGCAATCATTTCATCTCTTTTTTTGTAAAAATCTGTGAGGGGAGCATATTTTGTGTCTTTTAACATCAGTTCTAGCTGCTTGTAATATATCCGATTAATTAAATCGTATCTCATATCGTTAAGTTGCTCTAGTGATGAGTGTAACACCATCCTTATTTTTTCGTCCCTAACAATTTCAATTACAGCTAGCTTCTTTAGCATTACAGTATCTGTAAAAAGCTGCTGTTCTAATTTTTTAACTGGGCTGATCTCTTTCCAATAGTTGCTTGGTATTGCTTTACCTGCAATATCATCTCCCAGCCAGTCGAAACCCAAAACTACTTTTTCTGGATATCGGCTGATACAGTCATACATCTCAAATGGATAGTTGCGTTTGAGATATGCAACCGAACTGTCCATATCTTCTTTACGAATTTCGACCCCTATTATATCTGGATTGTACTTTTCTATAAAATTATATAGAGAGTCATATGAGTAGTTTGGGTTCATGTTATGTGCCCCATGAATAGTCCCAACTACCATAAGACCGCTTTTAACCTCTTGTGCTTTAACCGATGTAAACGAGATAATTACCAAAATAGGTAATAATAAAATCTTTTTTCTCACTATTTATTTTGTATAAATTAATTTACACAAAAATAATAAGATTTTATAAAATAGTAAATTATCTGAAAAACAAAATATATTTATTGTTTATCAATAAATATTTATCATATTTGCAGAGAAATAATATTAAAATATTTGTTATGTTAAAAAATGGTTCTACCCTATTATTAAAAATCACTTTGGTTGTTATGGGGCTAATTGTATTGGCATTGGCAATATTTGCTTTGCCACATTTGTATACTGGTGCTTTGGCTGAATTCCCTTATGCACCCAATTCTATTTTGGTAATTGTAATTGTACTATATGCAGTTACTCTTCCTTATTTTTTTGTGCTTCTGCAATCATGGAAACTTCTAGTATTAATCGACCAAGGTAAAGGCTTTTCAAAATTAGCAGTATCAGCATTTAGGAATATCAAAAATTCATCTTTTATAGGGGGACTATTGTTAATGATAGGATTTGTGCCGATGCTATATCCAATTGCACAAGAAGATGATGCGCCTGGTTTATTGGTTTATGGTTTTGTTTTTGCATGCCTACCATTTGTAGTTTCGGTATTTGCCGCTGTTTTGGAAAAGCTTTTTCAAAATGCAGTTGAGATTAAATCGGAAAATGATTTAACCATTTGAGCTATGCCAATTATTGTAAATTTAGACGTTGTAATGGCAAAACGAAAAATGTCTCTCAACGAACTTTCAGATAAAGTAGGTTTGACCCTATCTAATCTATCTATACTTAAGACAGGTAAAGCAAAAGCTATCAGATTTAGCACACTAGAAGCTATATGTAATACTTTGGACTGTCAGCCAGGTGATATTTTGGAATATGTAGACCAATGATTGGCTTCGGTTTTTTAGTAGTTCTTTATACTGCTTACGCATCTGCTTTACATATTCTGATGGAAAATAATTACTTTTACAAAAAAGTCAATCCCTACTGACATAGGGTTGTCAGTGGAGGTCATTACTTTTACCGTTGAAATCATAAATAATCAATAAAATGAAGATTAAACCCTATCTTACTTTCAACGGCAACGCCGAAGAGGCTGCTAATCACTATGCACAAATCCTTGGTGGCAAAATCGAAAATCTTACTCGCTATTGCGACTGTATGCCCGAAGTTGCCGAACAGGACAAAAACAAGATCGCACATCTTTGCCTTATGGTTGGGCAAGAGACAATAGGAATTGCAGATGCTTGTTGTACTCCCACTACATTTGGTACTGGGAATATTATTACTATTAATTGCGACAATGAAGCGCAAATTAAAGACATCTATGAAAAACTATCTGTAGATGGTACTATTGGCTTCCAGTTACAACCTACATTTTTTGCTAAACAATATGCCGATTTTGTAGATGTTTACGGTGTTGCGTGGGCTTTAATTATTGAATAATGAACCGTATCGATCGCATATCGGCAATTCTTGTGTTGCTTCAATCTAGACCTGTGGTAAGGGCGGTTGATATGGCTCAGCGTTTTGGAGTGAGTATTCGCACGATTTATCGTGATGTTCGCTCACTTGAGCAAGCAGGTGTGCCAATATGTGGCGATTCTGGTATTGGCTATTCGCTTGTAGATGGTTACAGACTACCTCCGCTGATGTTTACTCCTGCGGAGGCTTTGTCATTCTTAACTGCAAGCAAGTTGGTCGAGCAACTCACAGACCAGCAAAACTCCAAACATTTTCATAGCGGTATGGATAAAATCCGTGCAGTGCTCCGCAGTGCTGACAAGATCAACCTTGCCGATGTGGATAGTAGTATTGAGGTATATCGTAATAATTTACTGCCTAGTGCTAAACACCCGAACTTATTGCAAACAATTCTAGGTAGTATCAATCGTCGTCTGGTGTTGGATATGCGTTATTATACGCCATCACGAGATTCCGTGAGCGACCGAGAAGTTGAGGCTGTCCTACAGATGCAAATTAATTGACAGAAGTTGTCAAACTTTATCTTTATTCTTGTGGTAGTAAACAAATAAACCCAAAATGCAAATGATATGATTTTTGAGAAGACATATAAGTATGATATGTGGACAAAGTGGAGCAGTTTGTTGCCTAGCTTTATAGAAGACTTTGAAAGTCATTACACATACAGCCCAAATATTCTGCAGGCCAATAATCACACATTATCACAGATTGATTATTCTACATCAATAGATCCCATGGAAGCAAGCAGAGTAACTAAAATAAACGATATAACAAACAGAGTTGAGAATATAGAACAGTTTGAAAATATTTGTTTGTCAGAATTCTATTGGGGTAATGTATCGCTTGTATTTACCATAGATAACACTCTTCCCGACAAAACCCTCCGATTAATCTACGACAGTGATCCGGGATGGGATGATGAAGCCGATATCCACGCACCATTTGTGCCAGATAAGGAGGTCATTTTGATCTAAATAACTTCTACCAATTGCCTCCGATATCTCAATAGTATATAACTATATGCCAATGGCTCAAAAAAGTCAGATCGGGCAGGCGATAAGACAATAACATTAGACAATAAGAAGTTAACCATACTTTTCATATATTTGTTATAATTAATTTTAAGGTATTAGAATATGAGAGATCCCGAGAAAACTATAGGAGGTATTATAGATAAATCCACAATTTCTATTATTGGTTCTGTTGACCAAGAAGGATTTCCAAACACAAAAGCTATGCTTAAACCTAGGAAAAGAGTTGGTATAAAGGAAATCTACTTTTCTACCAACACATCATCCATTCGAGTTGCACAATTTAAGCAAAATCCAAAATCATGTTTGTATTTTTTTGACAGAAGGTTTTTTAGAGGCGTGATGCTTAGAGGAACTATGGATGTCTTAACAGATATTGAAATTAAAAAGGAAATTTGGCAAGACGGAGATGAGATATATTATCCAGAAGGTATAATTGATACCGATTATTGTGTTCTTAGATTTACAGCTATTGATGGTCGTTACTACAGTAATTTTAAGTCTGAGAATTTTTTGATAGATCAATAATTAAAAAACCTGCTGAGGACTTTGATTTATAACAACTCTTTTCCTAAAAAACAATTCACCACAAAGGTGTTTTAAGCCCTATACATTTGTGGCCTTTAACACACTTTATTAAACCCATAAATAAGTTGTGCTTCATGCTGAAAAAATCCAACCGCACGGTCAAGCACATTTGCTGTTCCGTTCCTCCACAGCAAAAGAGCTTGCCCATCCCCACCGCTGACTGACAATTATTCAAACATTTTTTATATTGTTTTTCGAGATATTAATTATAAATTGACTATCTTGGCGACTTAAATTTATACGGACATGAACCGAATAAAAGAAGTACTTGAAGAGAAAGGGATTAAACAAAAATAGATCGG
>LUYZ01000108.1 GCA_001603425.1 Bacteroidales bacterium Bact_08 | reverse complement strand
TGATGATTTTGGAGTAGATGGTGTGATGATCGGCAGAGCAACTTTTGGTCGTCCATGGATATTCAGTGAAATTAAACACTATCTTTCTACTGGAGAACAACTACCTTTGCCAGATGTGGAGCATAGGGTGGAGCTAGCAAAAAGACACCTTCTTAAATCTGTTGAGGTTAAAGGAGAGAGAGTTGGAGTTTTAGAGATGAGAAGACATCTCTCTTGTTATTTTAAGTCGCTCCCCAATTTTAAAGATATTAGAATAAAGCTTGTAACAGAGCCAGACTATAGAAATGTATTAGTAATTCTAGACTCCATTAAGAGTAGATATGTTGGATTAGAAAATTCTTGTTATGAAGAGAGTGTTTAGATATTTTATCAATAGAGTGATTCTTTTTCCATACTATAATATGCTTAAATTTAGGCATTTTATGTATGATAAAGCTTTTTTTAAATCGTATAGTTTTGATGTTCCTATAGTGGCTCTAGGTAATTTGTCAGTAGGCGGTACTGGTAAAACTCCACACACCGAATTTATTGTAAATGCATTAAAAGCAGAGAAGAAAATTGCTGTTCTATCAAGAGGTTACGGAAGGAAAGGTAGTGGATATAAGGAGGTTACTCTAGATGGATCCGCCAAGGATTTTGGCGATGAGCCTTTGCAGATTAAGAGAAAGTTCCCTGATATTGTTGTAGTAGTTGATTCAAATAGAGTTAGAGCAATCAAAAAAATTCTGACTGATTACAATATTGAGATGATAATATTGGACGATGCTCTCCAACATAGAAGAGTCAGGCCAACTAAGTCAGTCCTGTTAATTGATTATTTTAATCCTCCCTACAATGATCTTTTGCTCCCTTTTGGAAGATTAAGGGATATTCCAGAGAGATTATATAGTGCCGATATTGTCATAGTTACAAAATGCCCTGATTTTATAAGTGAATCAGAAATGTTTAAATGGAGGAGAGATCTAAATCTTTTGGATCGGCAATCTATATTTTTTAGTTCAGTATCTTATTCAACTGCTAAATCGTTATTTGAACAGGGGGATTATAGATATTTGTCATCTAAATTTGCTGTTGCAATATCGGGTATTGCTAAGCCTAAGTATTTTCATAATCAATTGGTTGGGTCTTATATATTGCAGGATAAATTGATTTACAGAGATCATTACAATTTTAAAAAATCAGATGCAATCCAAATTAATAGAGTTGCTGCAAAACATCCGCGAGCACTACTTGTTACAACAGAAAAAGATGGACAGAGATTAGTTGATCTTACTCAATTAAATGAAAGTGTGCGCACAAGATTATTTTATCTGCCTATCTATGTTACAGTTTTAGACAATCAATCCGATAATTTGTTATCAAAAATCAAAAAATAATTTTTTTATTTTCATAAGAGATGTATAAAATACTGATTAAACAGTAACTTATGCATCTTTTTTTCATATTATAAATTGTAGTTCATGATTGTAAGATATTGATATTATTCTTTTTATTATTAAGTTTGTGTTTAGTTTGAATGAACATTTAAAGTATTATGATAGTTTAATAATGCACCTTATAATAATTATTTATTAATTTAAAAATTTTACTCATGTATGTTTCAAAAGAGAGAGGTCGAGTTGTAACTAAATTACTTTCGATTTTTGCCTTTTT
>LUYZ01000010.1 GCA_001603425.1 Bacteroidales bacterium Bact_08 | reverse complement strand
CTTTTATATGTTATAAACAAAAACATAAACCAATAATTTTAAAAAAGATACAAATGATAAATTTAGCTACAATAGAAAGAAAAAACATCTTTTCTGCAAAAGGCAACCCCCTAACTCTACTTGGGAATCCTGTTAAAATAGGAGATCTTGCTCCAGAGATAATTGCTTCAAATACCTCTTTGCAAGATGTAAAATTATCGGAATTTCAAGGAAAAGTTGTTGTTTTAAGCATTTTTCCATCTATAGATACAGGCGTTTGCGCAAAACAGACAAGAGAATTTAATAAACGAGCAACTGAATTATCGGAAGATGTGGTAATTTTAACAATATCCAAAGATCTTCCATTTGCACTGGGTCGCTTCTGCGCAGCAGAGGGCATTAATAATATTCACACCTTATCTGATTATAAATTCTCAAAATTCGGATTAGAATATGGTTTTTTAATAAAAGAGAATCAATTACTTGCTAGAGGTGTTATTATTATAGATAAATCTGGGTATGTAAGGTATGTTGAGATTACAAAGGATATTCTAGATGAGCCCAATTATGATAATGCAATTTCTGCTGTAAAAGAGATTTTAGCATAGTTTTTGTGCTACTATATTATGTGTTGAATCGCAGAAGTGTCCTCAGACTTTTTGACAAAAAATGTGGAGTAAGTAATTAGGAGTCTGATTTACGGATTTTGTTAAAAAGAGGAGGCTGTCCAAAAGGGCAGCCTCTATTTTTTAATACTACTCCTTAGAATCTAGATCTAGCCCACCAGACCAGAGATACTTATTTGTCTCTTTAATAAGGACTTTAGAAAGGAGTAATAGAGCTATTAAATTGGGGATAGCCATTAGAGCATTCATACTATCAGCTATAGACCACACAAGAGAGAGATTAACAACCGATCCAATAAATACTGCGATTATCCATAGTATCCTATAGATAATTATAATTCTTTTCCCTCCAAGATACTCTACAGATTTTTCTCCATAATATGACCACCCAAGTATAGTAGAAAAAGCAAATGTTACTATTCCTACAGATAAAATTGTTGTCCCAATAAAAGGAATTTTAGAAAAAGCAGCTTTTGTTAGAGCTGCACCTTGAGTGTGATCTATATCGGGATGCGCAATAACCGAACTAACAAGAACTAACCCCGTAAGAGCACATACAACCACAGTATCCCAAAATGTCCCTGATGAGGAAACTAGTGCTTGTCGGACAGGATTTTTTGTTTGAGCTGCTGCTGCAACTATTGGTGCAGAACCAAGACCAGATTCATTAGAAAACAGGCCCCTTGCAATACCAAACCTTGCTGCCATCATTATTGTCGTGCCCACAAAACCTCCTCCAGCAGCTTTTGAAGAAAAGGCTGAATCAAAGATTAAAAGAATCGATTCATATAGATACTGAGAATTAATAATAAGGATATATATACATCCAGCAACATAAAAAATAGCCATAAATGGAACTAAAGCTCCACATACTCTAGCTATTCCTTTCACTCCAAAGAGAATAACTAGTCCAACTGCTATACTAGAGAAGATACCTGTTGTCATTGGAGTTATAGAGTATGTCTCATGGAGTAATAGAGCTATAGAATTTGATTGTACTGTATTACCGATACCAAAAGCAGCTATAGCAGTAAAAACACAAAATAATACTGCCATCCACTTCATTTTAAGCCCTTTTTCTAAAGCGTACATTGGGCCACCAAGCATAGTTCCATCAGATGTTTTTACTCTATATTTAATTGCTAATAAACCTTCTGAATATTTAGTAGCAATTCCAAATACACCTGTTATCCAACACCAAAAAACTGCACCAGGACCACCTAAAGAGACTGCAGTAGCAACTCCAATTATATTTCCCGTTCCAATTGTTGCAGCTAATGAAGTCGCAAGTGCTCCAAACTGAGAAACATCACCTTTACCAGTTTTATCTTTAGTAAAAGAGAGCTTAATTGCTGTAAAAATTTTTCTTTGAGGAAATTTAAGAATGATTGTTAGATACAGATGAGTTCCCAAAAGTAGCACAATCATGGGCCAACCCCATAATAAAGAACTGACCTGCTCAATTAAAGCAGAGAAGGATTCCATAATAAGTATTTAGTTTAGTTTTAAGTTATATCTTTGCAAAGATAAAAAAATATGAAACTTTATCAATAGATTATAGAATTGAAGAAGTATATATATATAGCTCTTGCATCATTTTTTGTTTTTTGTGGTGTCCTAGGTATTTTCTTGCCTCTTATTCCAACTACACCTTTTTTGTTATTAGCAACCATGTTGTATATGAAATCTTCCAAAAGAAGATTGCGCTGGCTATTATCTCATAAATATTTGGGCCCATACATTCACTCATATTTTTCTAAAGAAGGAATCCCTTTGAGATTAAAAATTAAGACAATATCTATGTTATGGATAACACTCTTAATATCGGCGTATTTTGTTAATGGCAAAAGTCATATATATATAATTCTATTTATAGTGGGCATAAGTGTTTCTACTCATATAATATTAAAAAAGACTAAAAAAAATAGCATATAATTCTACGTTAATTAATACATATATTTAATTAATATCTTGATTTGAGATAAATAGAAGAGCCTGTCTAAATATATTTAGACAGGCTCAATCACATTAAATTCAAATTAATTTAGAGTAGAATATTTTTTACCATAATCTAGCATTTGCTGTAGAAAATCAGTTGGATACTCAACTTTATAATCTATAATCTTATCTCCTTTTTTTACAGGAATAATATCTGGGTTAATAAAACCACCATATGGTTTTAACTCCAATGATGCATACCTCTCTAAAAGCTCTTTATGAAGATCATAATCAATATTTACTGCGTAAGTCTCTATTAAATCTCTTCCAGCATTATAGTCTCCTTCTGACTTAATTCTCTGTAATTCTTTTAGAAGTTCAGCAAAAAGAGTTCTTAATTTAGCATAGTCATTTATAACAAAAAATGTCTTACCGTCTCTAACTCTCTTTTCAATTACATTATCATCTTTACCATTTATATAACACCACTCCGAGATAAGTTTTCTTCCCCTCATATGAGCTTGGGTAACAGTTTTCCCTAGGTCTATTCTTACAAACTGTGTAAACAAACCATTTCTAATATAACTAATGTATGATGCTTTATATGCGTCTTCACTAGGCATTATTCCAAGCTCTACTAACTTTGGATCTGCCATATAATAAAGAGCAAATATATCTGCTCTAGCCTCTTCTAATGCAGAGCTATACTCTCTTAGCGCATTTGAAGATGTTCCTTCTAAAAGTTGACCAGAACCATGGCCTAAACACTCATGCAGATCGGTATGTATATTATTGGTAAGTGCTCCATATTTCTTTAACAGATCAATCTCTTTCTCATCCCAAGAAAATTCAGTGGTAAGACTTTTTGGAGACTCCTCAGCAGCTCCATTATATGCAGCACTAATATTACCTATTGTAACAGACTTAGAACCATACTCTTTTCTTATCCAATCTGCATTAGGGAGATTAATTCCTAATGGAGATGTTGGGTGACAATCACCTCCTAATTGGGCTACAGTAATAACTTTTGCAGAAACACCCTTTACCTCTTCTTTTTTAAATCTAGGATCAACTGGAGAATTATCTTCAAACCATTGTGCATTATCACTTATAATCTGAGTTCTCTTAGATGCCTCTATATCTTTGAAGTTTACAACAGCCTCCCAAGTAGCCTTCATTCCTAAAGGATCATTATATGTTTCTACAAAGCCGTTTATAAAATCTATTTGACTATCTACATCTTGTACCCACGCCACATTGTATTTATCCCAAATTCTTAAATCTCCCGTTTTATAATACTCTATTAAAAGAGAAATATACTCCCTTTGGGTATCATTCTCAGCTACTTTAGAAGCGTTTTCTAAATGATATATTATCTTCTCTATAGCTGGACCATATAGCCCACCAACCTTATATATCTCTTCAAAAACAACACCATCTCTTTTAACTAATTTTGAATTCAAACCATAAGATATTGGTCTTGAATCATTAGGATCTTCCATTTTAGAGTAGAAAGCCTCTGCCTCTGCTCTTGATACATTTTCATAAAAATTAACAGAACTTCCTAAAAGAAGATCACCCTTACCAGATATGTTTTTTCTTTGAGGATATAGTGTAGGGTCAAATAGTATCGGCAAGATATAATCTATCTCATCTTGCAAACCAACATTACTCATCAAAGAGGCAAAATAATCTTGGCTACATTCAGGAATAAATTTATCCTCTGCATAATGGTGATGAATACCATTACTAAAGAAGACTCTTTTAGCATATACTAAAAAATCTTGATAATCTTTAGAATCTCTATCACCATCATAATTTTCAATTATGTTCTCTAAAATTCTTCTAATTCTTAGAGCATATTTAAAATTTTGATCCCAAAAAATATCTCTACCAATATTGGCTGCTTCACTCAAATGATAGATATACTCTTTTTGATTAAAAGTCAACTCATCCCATCCTGGAATTTGATATCTAATAATCCTAATATCGGCAAACTCATCTGCCAAAAACTTAAATTTCTCCTCTTTTGGTGCAGAGGATTGACACGAGCTACCCAATAGCCCAACTGCCATAAACAAACACATAAACTTAAAGTACTTCATAAATGATTTATAAATTATTGAAATATAGATTTTATTCTAGTTTTCTCTATCTATTGGTTCGACAATAGTTTCGGAATCTCCCTCATCTTTTTTAGAAAATAGAGATACTATCATAGAGTAAATAGTTTTTAACAAATTGATAAATGGTATAAGCACAGATATACGAGTTATTACTAAAGAAAGAAGCCTAGTAATACTAATACTCTCCCTAAATTGAAGATATTTAACATCAATCATTAGCTCTTTAGACTCTATCTCCTTCTCTAATCCAATAATCTCCTCTCTTAATTGTCTGTAGGATCTAATATGATTATATTTTCTTTTATTTGACATGACTAATTGTTAATCTTTATCTTCGTAAAAAACCTCAATCATCATCTTCACTATTGAGTCCAACAAGAAGATTTTTCTCTTAAAAAATAGAATAATAGCAAAAAGAAGAAAAATAGCAGCCGTTATTAATGACCCTAATGCTTTAGAACCAAGTATATCACCAATCCACCAACTGAATGAAGAGGATAAATATGCAATAGCAGCACCAATTAGCATTATAAAAATTATGACAAACAAAAGCCTAGAGAATAATTTAGATAAACTCTCAATAAGCTTCAATTTAATTGACTCTATTTTAAGATCTACATACTCTCTATAACTACTAACAAGATCTTCTGCCTTATCAATTGGTCCATTATTTTTACTCTCTTTCTCCATCAATTATAAAAATAGTTGTAGTAACAAAGATACATTTTTTTAACTAATTTCGCCCAATTTTAATTTTTCATATAAAATCTCACTTATTTTTTGATATAATGCAAGGATTTATCACAATTTCGCTTTTAATTGTTGCAAATGTATTTATGACATTTGCCTGGTATGGACATTTAAAACTTCAGCAAAAGGGATTAATTACTAATTGGCCTCTATGGGGAATAATTCTTTTTTCATGGATGATTGCACTAATGGAATATAGTTGTCAAATTCCCGCTAATAGAATAGGTTACTCTGGTAATGGAGGACCATTTACTTTGGTACAACTAAAAGTGATTCAAGAGATTATCACATTAATGGTTTTTGCTGTTTTTACCACCCTATTATTTAATAATGAAGCTCTTAAATGGAATCATATCGCCGCTTTTGCCTGTTTAATTTTGGCAGCATATTTTGTATTTATGAAATAGAATATAAATCAAAATGTTGGCATAAATAGAGTCGGTAGTAATAATAAAAACCCAATAATTATAAGCAAAACAATAAAAGGTAGTGCCAACTTAAACCATTTAACATATGGAACTTTTGCAATTGATAAAACAGCGATCAACACACCAGAAGTTGGTGTAATCATATTGGTAAAACCATCCCCAAATTGAAAAGCCAGAACAGTAGCTTGCCTTGATACACCAATTAAATCTGAAAAAGGAGCCATTATGGGCATAGTTATGGCTGCTTTTGCACTTGCAGAAGGAATAACAATATTGATTACTGTTTGTATTAAATACATTGCACCTAAAGAACCGGCTCTACCAGTACTCTCCATTGCCGATGCCATTTTAAATAAAATAGTATCAACAATTCTTCCCTCTTCTAATATTATAATAATTCCAGCAGCAAGTCCAACAACTAGTGCTGCAGAAATAATATCTTTTGCACCTTCTAATAGTTTTTGAACAATTTCATTAGCAGAATAACTAGCTGCAATTCCACTTAATATAGCCATGGCTAAAAATAGAGCGGAAATCTCTCCTATATACCAACCATAACCCATCACTCCTACAACTAAAAAAATAATAGTAAATAGTAAAAGATTTAAAACATAAAAGTGGAACGATTTTAATATCGCAAAGTAGCTAGTTAAACAATAAATGATAAAAATAATAGGTAACAAATACGGCAAATTATATTGTGTTCCTCCAATTGAAATACTAGTTAAAGGATAATGAAATGCAAATAACAAAATAATTATAGAAGATATAAAAAAAGATATCCAAACACTTTTCCCGCTCTTATATTCAATAACCTCATCTTTAGAGAGATCTAATTTATCTCTCCAGTATAAATCTTCTGTATATACTACCGATTTTTGTGGATTCTTTTTAATTTTGGATGCATATAAAAGAACTGCAGAAAGCGATATAATATTTAATACTATCCAACAAACAAACCTATATTCTATACCAGAAAAAAGAGGTAATCCAGCAATATCTTGTGCAATACCAATAGTAAATGGGTTTAAAAATGCACCTGCAAATCCAACATGTGCTCCTACATATACCATAGCAATACCAACAATTGAATCATAACCCATAGAAATTGCCAGAGGAATCACAATAATTGAGAATGCTATTGTCTCTTCACTCATACCAAAAATTGCTCCAAAGAGACTAAACATCATAAAGACCATGATAATAATCACATTATTAATTCCAAAGAAGTTTAGAAATTTATATCTCTCCAATTTCTTAGTGAATCTTAAAAATGAAATTATACCTGCATCTATTGCTCTACACGAATTAACTACCCAAAAAGAAGCACCAACAATAAAAATAAAAACAATAATCCCTGCTTGTCTCTTAAATCCACTATAAAAAGAGGTCAATACTTGCCAAGTTTGAGGAGAACTATCAACATAACTAAACTCCATTGTCTCCTTATTGTACTCTCCTCCTGGTATTAAAAAAGTAGATATTGCAGATATCACAATTAATGCAAAAATTATCACATATGTATGAGGAATTTCAAATCTCTTTTTCTTTATCATAAATTAAACAGTAATCATAAATATATTTAGCAAAGATATACACTATTTCTTCTTCAAAAATTAATAATATGAAATAAAAAATTATAAATTTGAAACAAAAACCTAAATAAAAATGAAAACCTTTAGACCAATAGTACTTAAAACTCTTTTGCTATTTAGCATCATATCTTTATTTTACACTAGTAATTGTTTTTCTCAGAACAGATTAGATGAAGATGTATTAAAAAAAATAATTGAACTATCCTCAATAGAGAATAAAACAATGGACCATCTAAATGTTCTATCTAATAGAATCGGTGGAAGATTAATTGGATCTGACGCATATGCAAATGCAACAAAATGGGCTGCAGATCTTTTCGAAAAATGGGGTCTTGAAGTTCAAGTTATTGAAGTGGGAGAAGTACCAGTTGGGTTTAACAGAGGTCCTTGGTTTGGAAGAATGCTTAGCGAAGATGGAATGATATTACACTTTGGAACACCATCATATACATCTGGTACAAAAGGAGTTCAAAGAGGACATGTGGTAATAGAGCCTAAAACCAGAGCTCAATTTGAACGAATGAAAGGTAAGCTGAATGGAGCTTGGGTACTCATTTCTGGAGAGAGCGATGGAATGCCTATAGATTATTCAGAATATGCCGATACTGTAAGATCAATCATTATACAAGAGAATGAACTTATTTATAGATATAATGATTCTATAAGCAGGATAAACCGCGAAAATCCCAATAAAGAACCTATTCCACTAAAAGAATATAAAGATGCACCTGCTCTATTCTACAAAGAGATGAGGGAGGCTGGAATATTAGGCATAATTCAATCTTCAAAGGTTCCTTTAAGATTATTATATGATAGACATAATTATAAATATATGGATTTTGACAACCTACCTACTTGTCCAGACATTAAATTAAATGAACATCAATACAATATAATAAAACAAAAAGCTGTAGAACGTCAATATTTTCAATTAGAATTTGATATTAGAAATCATTTTAAACCAGGCCCCGTTAAATATCACAATGTTATTGGTATTATTAGAGGAAGTGAATTCCCGGATCAATACGTAATGTCTGGAGGACACTTAGATGCTTTTGATATTGCTACCGGAGGTGTTGATTGCGGAACAGGTGTTGCTCCAAATTTAGAAGCTGCACGATTAATAATGGAAGCAGGTGGAAAACCAAGAAGGTCTATTCTTTTCTGTCTATGGGCTGGAGAAGAGTTCGGTCTTTTAGGTTCTAAACACTGGGTAGAGACAAATTTAGATAAACTTGATAGTATCTCAAATTACTTTAATAGAGATGGTGGCCCAACAGTTGCAAATTCACTTACAGTACCACCAGCAATGTATGACGATTTTAAATTTGCAATTAATTATGTAGATAGCATTAAGAGTGATTTTGACTTTAGCTTAAAAGTTAGAGATACAGAACCCAGACCTAGACCAATCTTTGCAGGAGGTTCAGATCATGCATATTTTGCGATAAATGGGGTTCCAACAATTAGTTTTGGGACAGCAGATCCAAAAGGTTATGATTTTAACTACGGAGAGATCTGGCATACAGAAAGAGACACTTATAACATGAGTATTCCTGAATATATGGAACACACCTCTGTTGTTATGGCTATAGTACTATATAATCTTGCTAATACAGACACAGTTCTCTCTAGAGAGGGGCTATACAAAGAGGATAATGAGAAGACTAAAGGGAAAAAAAGAAGATAGTTATAAATCAAACTAGTATATTAAGATCGGACTAGATAATCTCTATGTCCGATTTTTTTATCCAACCTTGTCTTCCATCTGCAATCTCGACTCTACTCCACTCTCCTAGATTCTCAATAATGTTAATTTTAGTTCCTTCATGCAAAATAAAAAGAGTAGTCCCTGAATTACTAGGTGTACTTCTAAGAGTTACAACAGGTTGCATAATTATAGCAGCATCTTGTCTATTGTAATTAATCTTTTGATTAACAGCAAATCCCAAAAATAGAAAAGTAATGCATAGAAGTATAACAGATGAGAAAAAATAGAATTTTCTAACACCAGATTTTATAGAAAACCTAAATAAAACAAACAATGTTAAAGATAGAGTTAAAAAAATAAGAGAAATATAACTCCAAGTATTTGAATTGAACTTATAGTTAAAGTTTCTTACCCATGTTTTAATAAAAAACTCTGGTAACTCATCTATTGTATCAGTTGTTCTTAACTTAACGATAGATAAATTATTAATAACATCTCTATTAGATGGATCTAATTTTAAAGATCTTTCGTAATATAGAATAGCCTTAGAAATATTCCCTTGCTTATAATAACAGTTTGCAATATTATAGAATAGAGATGCCGATATGTAATCACTTTCAACCAATGAATAATAGAGCTCCAATGATGACTGATAATCGCCCTCGATATATCTATTATTGGCATCTGACCAAATCACTAATGCATCTTCTTTTTCTACCCTACTATTTTCCTGTGAAATTCCTTTAACACCCGATACAACAAAAAACAATATCAGTAAATAACTATAAACTTTCATACTATTATCTCCTTTCCAAGTTAGAAATTAATTCAACAGACAAATTATATATATCCTCCATATTATCTATGTCATCTACTGGAGCAAACCTAGCCATTTCGCACCTTTCAATAACATCTAAAATAGAGATAATTAATTCTTCATTAATTTTTTTTTCAGTTAATATTTCGGATAATCTATCTTTTGATAAATCAGATATTGAGACATTATACTTATCTGATATATAACCAATCAATGCTCTATATAGCTCCTCGTAAAAATATACAACTTTTCTTTGAAGCATTAGCTCTTTAGTCTGTTTTAATCTTAGCTTAGCAACTTTATTTGCTCTTCTATTTTTTATTCCAACCACATCAGATTTTCTAGCTTTAACTTTAGCTAAATACCTATCTATAAAGATAAAGCACAAAATTATAGAGATAAATATTAAAAAGAAGAATGTAGATCCAACAAAAAAGTATCCTCTATAATTAAATAAATTAGCCTTGGAATGAATAAACCTTATATCTTGAGCGATAGTCCTAACACCCTGTCTATTAACGGAAACAACTCCAGACTGAGAACTTGTAATATCCGATGATGATCCAGAAACTTCTAATTTTAATGCTTCTGTAGTTAAAGTGACGTAGCCACGCTTAGAAACATCGTAATATGAAAATTTCAATTCTGGAATGATATACTCTCCAGGGGCCCTAGGGATAATTGGTGTCTCAAAAACTTTAGACCCACTAAAACCTCTCACTCCCTTTGTTGTCCTATCAATTACTTTTGTTTGATAAACTTCAAACCCAGATGGTAAGTCGAATACAGGAGATTCAATCATATTCATGTTTCCTGCTCCATCAATTGTTACCGATAGAGTTATTGCCTCATTAGCTACAACATTATTTGAAGACAATTTAGCAGACAATCTAAAATCTCCAACAGCTCCACTAAAAGTAATAGGAGCTCCTGATGGCAATTCAGATACAATAACATTCCCCCTCTTTGAACTAACTCTTTTTCTGATAGTTTGATAAGAATCAAAAAAGTCATCTAATAGCGTCCTTGAAGATGATCTTTGAGACCTTATTCTTAATAATGTAACAATCTCAGCAGCATCTATTGACAACTGTCCACTCTTTTGTGGAAAAAGTACATATCTCCTTAATAGAGCTGCTTCATATATTTTTCCATCTACACTCTCTCTTATAAACTCAATATTTTGAGGAGTATCCACTTCTTGGCTCCAAAATCCATCAAAAGATGGAAACCTAACATCTTCAAAACCTGAAATAGGAACCCTTGTATATAATTTAAGTGTTGCCAATATAGGTTCTCCAACTACAACTCTACTTTTATTTAACTCCAATCTTAGAAATATATCATCATTTGAAACTTCTAATGCATCTGCTGCCGACTCTCTTTTATTATTGGATGCTGCAACTACTTCGATTGTCTTACTTTGAGAAGAGTAATGTTTACCTTTCACAACAGCTGTTGCCGATGGGATATTGAATTTCCCTATATCTTTTGCTTGCAAAATAAATGTATAGCTGTATTGAAACGACTCTGTTCTTTGACCATTAATTATCTGAACACTAGAACGAGTAGATGTGCTTGGGCCTGCTAAAACATTGAACCCAATAAAATCAGGAGATATAAAATTATCAGGCGATGTATTAACACTATATACCACTCTAAACTGTTCGTCCAATGAAACAACCCTTGGAGCATCCAAACTAACATCTACAGAAGATGTATTTGCATATAATCTAGTTACTCCAATAATAAATAATAGAAATATTATTCCCGTATTTACACCTATTTTTCTTAGCATATATTATAAGCCTCTATTAATTACCAATTTTTCTCTCTTTTACTACCCTCAATTTTTTTTGCTCTCTCTTTTTGAGCTCGCTCTTGAGTTTGCTGTTCCTTATTCTGTATAGCATTTAAAAGCTGCTGTGCTGCTTGAGGAGATATTCTAGGTTGATCTTGATCTTTGTTCTGATTTTGATCTTTGTTCTGATTTTGATCTTTGTTCTGATCTTTATTTTGATCCTTATCCTGGTCCTTATCCTGGTCCTTATCCTGGTCCTTATCCTGATCTTGGTCTTTGTTCTGATCTTGATCTTTATTCTGATCTTGATCTTTATTCTGATCTTGATTATTATTTTTATCTAACATCTTTTGAGCATAAGCTAAATTTGCTTTTGTCTCCATATCTGATGGATTCACTCTTAATGAATTTTTATACGCCTCAATTGCCGATGAATAATCTTTATCAGAAATATAGAAATTACCTAAATTATGAAATATTTTTGAGAGTATATCACTAGATAAAGTACTATCAGCCAACGATGAAATTATATCACGAGCTGCCTCACTATTATTCAATCTATAAAAAGTATTAGCCAGATTGTAATTTGCATGTAACGAAGAACTATCTCTCTCTAATGCTCTTTTATAACTAAGTATAGCCTGCTCATAATCCCCTTTTTTAAAAGATCTATTTCCTTTTCTAACATCAGATAAATCTTTCTGAGCATAAGAGGTTAAAGATGTTAGCAATAAAACAAATACAATTATATATCTCATATTACAATAATATTAAAATTAAAAGAAATTTCTCCCCTTTCTATCAGAAACTAATAGTTCTATTAATAAGAAAAAGAGAGCTATTCCAAAAAAGTACATATACTGCTCATTAAAGTCCTCAAATACAACAGACCTAAACTGAATACTATCAAGTTCTCTAATCCTATCTACTATTGATTCAAGTCCAAAATTACTATTTGAGGCCTTTGTATAAACTCCCCCCCCTGCTTCTGCTATTTTAACTAAAATCTCTTCATCTAGCTTAGTAACCACAATTTGGCCATTTCTATCCCTTAATAATTCTCCATTATCCATAGGGATAGGCATTCCATCTACAGATCCAACCCCTATAGTATATACTAAAATACCCATATCTTTTGCAGTTTTTGCAACAGATACAGGATCATCTTCATGGTCTTCTCCATCGGTAACTAATATTATTGCTCTTCCAGAATTAGCGCTTTCTGCACTGAAACTTTTTATTGCTAACTCAATAGCAGAAGAGAGAGAAGTTCCTTGAATAGGAACAGAATTAGTGCTGATAGTATTTAAAAACATCTTTGCAGAGACATAATCAGTAGTTACTGGTAATTGGACATAGGCCTGACCAGCAAAAACAATCAATCCTATCCTATCATTTCTAAGCTTATCCGTTAATCTAGAAACCGCCAACTTTGCCCTTTCGAGTCTATTAGGAGAGTAGTCTTGCGCCAACATAGAATTAGAGACATCTATAGCAATCATTATCTCAATTCCCTTACCCTCTACCTCTTTTATTCTAGCCCCCAATTGAGGACGAGAGAGTCCTATCGCAAAAAATATAATAGCAAAACAGATCAAAATTAATTTAAGCCACCCTCTAAAAATAGAGACCCTTGGCATAAGATGCTTTAAAAGAGTATAATCCCCTAACTTTTTAATCTTTCTCTTTCTTATATAAATATTTATAATATTTATAACTATCAAAAGTGGGACTAAAAGAAGTAATAATAAATATTCTGCTTGGGCTATCTGTATCATAATATATAAATTATGGCAATCTTCTTAAAATTAAATATCTAAACAACAACTCTCCCAAAAGAGCAAAAAGTGCTATTATAGCATAGTCCATAAAGAGCTCTTTATATATTGGAAATGAATCTACGGTAGTTCTGCTGGTCTCCATCTGATTTATCTCTCCATAAATCTCAAGCATTTTTGTATTATCGGTAGCTCTAAAATACTTACCACCTGTTTCTTGAGCAATCTGTTGCAAAAGAGGCTCGTCAATTTCAACAGGGACCTGTTGAATTTGAACCCCAAATGGAGTCATCACAGGAAACGGAGCCATACCCATTGCTCCAACTCCAATTGCATATATCCTTACACCATATGTCTTAGCCAAATCTGCAGCCATAAGTGGAGATATCTCTCCTCTATTATTTACCCCATCAGTTAATAAAATAATCACCTTACTTTTTCCTTGAGAGTCCTTGAGCCTTGCAATAGCAGTTGCCAAACCATTCCCAATGGCTGTTCCATCTTCTATAAGGCCTGTCTCAACATCTTTCATCAAATTAATAAGTGTAGCCCTATCTGTTGTTAATGGACATTGAGTAAAGCTCTCACCAGCAAATAAAACAATACCCATTCTATCTCTAGGTCTTTGAGCAATAAACTCTATTGCTATATCTTTTGCAGCACTTATTCTATCTGGATTAAAATCCCGAGCCAACATACTAGTAGAAACATCAATAACAAAAAATAGGTCTATTCCCTCTGTATCAATTCTTTCAAAATCAGAAGAAGATCTGGGCCTCGCTAGTGCTATTATCAAAAAAGCAACCATTATTAATCTAAACACATAAGGAATGTGCCGTAAATAACGCTTTAATCTACCATGAGACTTCTTAAAAGGAAGTACCGAAAAAAATCCAATATATGGAGTAATTCCTTTTATTTCTCTATAAATATATAGAGCGATAAATGGGATTAGCAAAAATAGTAGATACAATAATTTTGGATATTCAAAGAACATAATTACCTCCCATCCTTTGTTTTATTAATAAACCTAACTGCAATATCTATTGAGCTCTGCGACTGGGCATCTGTAGCATTATATTTAGCAAATTTTATTAAATCTGCCAAATTAAACATCTCTTCAAACTCTCCAAAAAATGCATCTTTATCAAATACTCCTTTTAAGTATCCAACAATTTGAGCAGATGTCATCTCCATTGCATATATACCATACTTAATCTCAATATAATTTCTTAAAATATCAGTTAATTCGGTATAAAAAAGCTTCTGATCCTTTAGCCATAATCTGTCCCTCTTTAACTCCTCTAATCTATTAATAGATAAAGAGACAATATCCTCTGGTTCTGACTTAATTGTGGTATCTTTTCTACTAGACAGATATTTCTTAAATAAGTATTTGATTGAGTAAAAAAGTGCAATTAATAAAATTAACAGTCCAATCCAAGGAAAAGTCTCTTTAATAGAAAATGGATAATTTAATTGATCTTTAATCTCAAAAGGGGTAAAAGAGGCAGTATCTATCTGAATCGTACTATATTCCAACCTTGTTCCATCAAATAAAAGAGTATCGCTAGATCCATCTGCTTTAAAGTGAATTGCTTTAAATGGAGGTAGAACATATGACCCACTATCAAATGATGTTACAATAATAGAACTTCTTAATTCATATAGTCCATCTTTAAAAGATAAAGTATCTAATTTAGGAGATCCTATTTGCTCAACGCCATCAATAATTCTCCTTCCTGGATTAACAAACTGATAGTTATCTTCTTTAGGAATAAAAGATCTAAAATAGAGAGTTTTTTGATCTCCAATCAATAATGTATCTGAAATAACTTGAGCCATATAATTACTATCTATTTTTAAATAATGACACTAAACCTTTAATATAATCTTGATTAGTAGAAATAGCAACAGAATCAATCTTATATCTTCTTAATACCATATCTCTATTTTCTTTAACACTTTTGCTCCAAAAACTATAATGCTCTCTCACCTTTTTACTAGAACTATCTATCCATAACTCTTGATCACTCTCTTGGTCTCTTACTCTTAATAATCCTACATTTGGCAAAGAATTCTCTCTTGGATCATAGACAGATATGACACAAATATCATGTCTCCCTGCTGCAATCTTCAAAGAGTTTTCATATCTTGGCTGAAGATTAGCATTAACATCAATCATATCCGACAAGAGAAAAGCTGTACACCTTTTTTTAATCGCGTTAGTTAAAAATCTTAGAGCCTCAGAAATATCAGTTCCTCTCTCCGTTGGACTAAAATCAATTAACTCTTTTATTATCCTTAAAAGATGACTCCTCCCCTTTTTGGGTGGTATAAATTTCTCAATTTTAGAACTAAAAAACAGGGCACCAACCTTGTCATTATTTGCAGATGCAGAGAAAGATAGAATTGCCGAAATTTCTGTAATCAGCTCTTTTTTGGTTTTTGACTCTGTCCCAAACCATCTTGACCCACTTACATCAATCATCAAAACAACTGTCAACTCTCTCTCTTCCTCAAAAACTTTAATATATGGAGCGTTTAATCTTGCAGTTACATTCCAATCCATGTTCCTAACATCATCTCCATACTGGTATTCCCTAACTTCACTAAAGGCCATTCCTCTTCCTTTAAAAGCAGAGTGATACTCACCAGCAAAAATCTGACGAGACAAGCCTTTTGTTTTTATCTCAATTTTACGGACTTTTTTGAGTATCTCTTTTGACATCTTACTATAATATTAAATGAAAATAATAATTAATTACACTACTAAGGAACCTCTACGGCATTAATTATCTCTTCAATAATATTCTCAGAGGTGATATTTTCTGCCTCTGCTTCGTATGTTAGACCAATTCTATGTCTTAGAACTTGATAACAGACAGCTCGAACATCTTCTGGTATAACATATCCTCTTCTTTTAATAAATGCATAAGCTTTAGAAGCCATAGCTAAACTTATACTTGCTCTTGGAGAGGCACCATATGAGATCAAATCTTTTAACTTAGATAATGAATAATCTTCTGGGGTTCTGGATGCATATACTAGATCAACAATATATCTCTCTATTTTCTCGTCCATATACACCTCTTTTACAACATCTCGTGCCCTTACTATATCTTCTGGAGAGACAACTCTAGAAGCTTTAGGAAACTGTAAACTATTATTCATTCTAATAATTAGTTTCTCTTCCTCTTTTTTGGGATAAGTTACCACAACCTTTAGCATAAATCTATCTACTTGAGCTTCTGGCAATGGATAGGTACCCTCTTGCTCAATAGGGTTTTGAGTTGCCATAACTAAAAATGGAGATGGTAAAGGGAAGGTTGAGTCTCCTATTGTTACCTGTCTCTCTTGCATGGCCTCTAATAATGCAGATTGAACCTTTGCAGGAGATCTATTTATCTCATCTGCCAAAATAAAGTTTGAAAAAATTGGTCCCTTTTTAATAACAAATTCTTCATTTTTTTGGCTATATATCATTGTTCCAATAAGATCTGCAGGTAAAAGATCTGGGGTAAACTGAATTCTATTAAATTTAGCATCAACGATAGAGGCCAAAGTATTAATTGCTAGAGTTTTTGCCAACCCTGGCACACCCTCTAATAAGATGTGACCATTAGCTAACAATCCTATCATAAGATTTTCTATAAGATGTTTTTGTCCTACAATTACCTTATTCATTTCTAGTGACATTAGGTCCACAAATGCACTCTCATTCTGAATCTTTTGATTAAGCTCTTTGATATCTACTCTTTCCATATCGTTTGATTTAGTATTTTTGTAGTTATATTTCAAAATTATATTCGATACACAAATTTAAGTTTTTTAATTTTATAATGAGGTTCTTTATTCTATTATCATATGACGGTTCTCCCTATTTTGGATGGCAAAAGCAACCAAACAAAATTTCAGTTCAACAAGTTATAGAAGATGCTCTATATACTCTCTTAAGAGAAAAAATAGAGATCACTGGAGCTGGAAGAACTGATACAGGAGTACATGCTCAAAAATATTATGCCCATTTTGACTCAAATAATAATATAATTATCAAAAATCCAGATTTCATAATTTACAAATTAAATGCCATTTTACCCAAAAGCGTGCAGATTATAAATATATTTGATGTACCCTCTGAATCTCATGCAAGATTCGATGCCACAAGTAGAACATACAAGTACTACATTAATACAGTTAAGGATCCATTTGCATCTCAATACTCATATTTTTATCCCTATCCATTGGATATTGAATCTATGAATCAAGCTTGTCAAACTTTGATTGGAGAGAGAGATTTTACATCATTAGCTAAACTTCATGCCGATACCAAAACAAATATTTGCAAGGTAACAACTGCAAAATGGGAAGTCGGCGCTTTTTACTCTACAGAAAATAGCGAAAATGATAAAACCCATCTTGTTTTTACAATAAGTGCTAATAGATTCTTAAGAAACATGGTAAGAGCAACAGTTGGGACACTACTAGAAATTGGTAGAGGAAAATTTCCAATAGAGTGGTTAGAGACTGTTTTAAATGAAAAAAACCGATCTTCTGCTGGAAATTCTGTCCCCTCCAATGCCCTCTTTTTAAACGACATAGCCTATCCATACTCTCATCTTCTTGTAAGAAAAAAGATTGATCAGCTATAGTTAACATCTAGTTAACACTAATATACCCCTATTTTAGATAGAAAGACCTCACCCTCCTCCTCTCTTCCAAAAATAAATCTAATAGATGTTAGATCTAGCAAAGAAATGTTACTCCCCTTAATTAATGAGGAGAATGGAATTTCTATATACTGAGGAACCATCTCTATCTCTTTACCATTATTAATCGTATATATAAAATTAAATTTTGTTAGCTTTGTTTTAAGCGGCGGATTAAGAATATAATAATCACTTAAGTGTATACATTTGGTTTCATCACCAAAGACAAACTCAATTGATAAGTCTAACGAATCTCCTTTATTATTGAATATCATGAAATTAAAAACACTCAAACTATCTCTATTTAGCATACTACACAAACCACCATCAAATGAAAGGGTGTATTCCCCCATATTTGTATCTGTAGAATCTATTTTACTCCAACCCAAAAACACACCACTAAGACCTTGAGCTGAACTCCAGTCATTTCTGAGCGTTAAGACGTTTTCACTCCAAACCTTTAAATTATGGGCATTAATCGAAACTCCTTTTGCTGAGCCTGTAGTTAACTCCATATCTTCTGTATAATCAGCTAAAAAAGTAATCCCATCATCTTCATATTGACTAGTATAAAGATCTTCTGGTAAAAAGTCTATTCCAACTCTATAATCTTTAAAAAGATTGTGATATGAATAGTTATTTTTGAGAGAACTCTCTAAAAAAGCAGAAATATAAACTTTAGCAATTTTTTGTTGGTCCTTATCATTTAATATTGGCTTAAGATTGGCAAACCATGAATGAGGGGCAGACATATCCTTACGTCCCCATTCTGTATTAAACTGACCATGATTTGCTCTATAAATATAGATTAATGACTTAAAGTTATTGGATCCCTCTGATACTATTGCTCTATTGTAAAAACGGCTCCCATAAAATGCACTTACATCCTGATCATACGCACCCTGAATAACCAATAAATTAACTTCATCTACTGGTAATTTAACATCGTTTTGTGGAGAATAGGGGTCATTTGGAGCTATCTGAACAATACCTTTAATTGAAAAATTAAAATTATTTAATAAATTCCCATTTGTATGATTCCTAGAAAGTTTATTAATAAAACTAGCAGCAGCAACAGCTGCCCCTCCTCGAGAATGACCAACCAAAGCAATGTTATCTAAATCCACTCTATTATAAAAAAGAGAAGAAGAGTCAGAAGACCAGCCTCTCCAAAGCTCTAAATGTTTTAATAACAACCATCCTCTGGTATAAATTTCTGACTGACTATAATCACCAAGCCAAAATCCATTTAAAAAATTCTCATCTATTGAAGCGACTATATATCCCCTTGAAGCTAATAAATCACCAAGATACTCATAACCCTTATCAGAAGGCTCAAACATATTATGATTACCATGAACAATTAATACAAGTGGGGCGTTGAATTTTTCTTTTGGGTACCATACAATAGCATTCAAAGGGTAGCTATCCGAATCAAACCCCCAATATATCTTACGCATTTTATTAGCAAAACCGCTCTTTTGATCAAAAAAATCACTTACATTAACCTTTTCTGTTTTAATTTTAACAAGAGATGAATACTCCTCTCTTCTTTTATGATCTCCACTACCATAATAGATTTTATTCACTGTATATTCACCTCTTTTTGATGGATCCTCAATACGCGCCAACTTTATATCTGAATTATTAATATAGTGTTTATTTATAACTGACATATCTACATCATAACCACTAATAGAAAGATAGTATATAGATATCGACATAATTGAAATAGCTATTATAAATGAAAAAATCGAACTTACTTTTCTTATTCCATTATTTAATGCAAAGCCAATAAAAAAACCTATTACAATAAAGAAAAATAGAAAATATAGAGGCATATCTCCTCCTGGTAAAAGAAAGGATATTGATATGGAGGCCAAAAGAACAGCTCCAAAAAAAGTATCAATCTTTTTTAAATTTTTAAACAACCATTTAAACAAACCTATTGAAAGTAAAAATAAGGCAGCTAGAGATATAACAATTAAAATATCCAGTAACAATGATATCCCTGTTTTAACATACATCCCCAAAACGAACATATATATTAAAATACCTCCTATCGCAAAAAATGATGCAGTAGTATATGAATACTTAATAAATTTGAGAATAGAACTACAAACTGTTTCGTAGAATCTACTTATATAGCAAAACCATTTCATAATTATAAGTTTAAGTATATACAAATATACTAAAAGGTTGATACATCATACAATTTTCTAGTACTAAAAAAACATTATTGTAGCAATTCCAAAATATATTAATAATCCCGTAATATCGACTATTGTTGTAATTGCAGGGCTAGCTGCAACAGCTGGATCTCCACCCATCCTTTTTATAAGAATCGGCAAAGAGGCTCCAATAACTGTAGCGCTGACCACCTGGATACTTAAAGCCATCGAAATACCAACTGCAATGTACAAAAGACTAAATTGTTCAGGAACATCTGTTTCCCAAGAGAGAAAAAGAATTTTACCAAATGCTATTAATCCCAATACAAACGCGAGTAAAATAGAGATTCTAGCCTCTTTTATAATAACAGTAAACCAGTTTTTGACAGTAATTTGCCCCAAAGCTAAGGCCCGCACAACAACTGTAGCAGCCTGACTTCCAGCATTTCCCCCAGTATCTGCAACCATTGGCATATATAGTGCCAGTATAATAAGAGTAGAAAGAGCCTCTTCATAACTATGTACAATAATACCAGAAATTAATCCAACTATTGCTAATGACGATGTCCATACTACTCTCTTTTTAAAGTGCGTCCAAACAGATGTTTGAGAGTAATCTGCAACATCCTTTCCTGGAATCATACCCATGAATTTCTCCAAATCCTCTGTATGCTCTGCTCTGATAATCTCAATAGCCTCATCATGTGTAACAATCCCAATCAATTGGTTGTCTCTATTAAGAATAGGGATTGCAACCAAGTCATATTTCTCAATTTTTTGTGCAACAACCTCCCTATCCTCATCTACATATACATATGAAAATTCTGTATGAAGAATATCCTCGACAGTAGTACTTGGCTCTGCAATAATCAAATCTTTTAAAGTTACAAACCCCTGTAATACAAGATCTTCATTAACAACATATATATAGTATATTGTTCTTTTCGATGGTGCATCAACTCTAACCTTATCAATTGCTTGGGCACATGTCATACTCTTAATGACTGTTGCAAAATCGGTACTCATAATACCACCAGCAGTCTCTGGAGGATAAGAGCTTAATTGAATTACATCTTCTCTAATTTTTTTTGTTAAATAAGGTAATAACGATGCTTGTTGATCCTTTTCTAAAGCTTGATAAAGATCGGCTCTATTATCAGATGGCATATTTTCAAATATTTGAGAAAACCTCTTGGCACTACTATTCTCGTATATGAATATCTGCTTATTTATAGAAAAATCGGCAACGATTAGACCCTGAAGATGTAATGGGAATTTATCCAAAATAGATAATAAGAATATCTCATCAACTTGGGATAGAAATTCACTAACTTCTACAACGGGTAATTTCTGTAGTTGAGGAATATAAGACAATAACATTTCTAACTCTCTTTTCTCTTTCATACTATCCTAGTTTTTAATAACACCACAAAACTAGATGATAATAAAGAAAAGCATCGTTAGAAAACCATTAGAATTTTATTAGAAAATTATAGTTACTATAGAACCACCACTATCACTATTTTTATCAATATAAATATTTGCATCGTGAAGCGTCGCAATTTTTTTTACCAAAGCAAGACCTATTCCAAACCCATCTTTTCCTTCGCTATTGCTTCCTCTATAAAAAGGTGTGAATACCTTCTCTAAATCGGACGCTTCAAAGCCTTCTCCATTATCTAAAAATTTTATTGACAGTTTATTATCCAAAAAACCAATTACAACAACACACCTATTATCCAAAGAGTATTTGCAAGCGTTCTCAATTAAATTTAAAAATGCTATCTTCAAGAGATAATCATTGGCATATACTATCAACCAAGAGTCGTCACCACTGTCTAAGTTACTCCCCTCATATATAATATCAATATTATATTCACTGTTTAGAGACTCTAAACTCTCTTTTGCCTCAAATACAACATCATCTACTCTCAAGCTCTTAAAAACAATGTTTGATTTATCATAACTAGCCTTAGATAAATCTAAAATACTATTGAATAAGCGAACCATTCTTTTTGCATCAGATAGTGCGCTATTAATAGATTTTAATTGGGGATCGCATTTATCTACATCCTTATAAATCAATAATTCTAATTCAATAATCAATGATGTTAAAGGAGTTCTTAACTCATGAGAAATATTTGCCAAAAATGATTTTTGAGACTCAAATGACTCCTCCAATCTATCTAGCATCTTGTTAAACTCTTTAGATAAAATAGACATCTCGTCATTACCGCTTACTGGAAGTCTCATATTGAGATTTATTGCAGATATTTTTTTTATCCTACCTAATATAGAGCGCAAAGGATATAATATCTTATATGAGAAAAATAACCCTAATAGAATAACAACTACTATTGAGAAAGATAGCAGATATACTATTGAGTTAAATAAATTATTTAATTTACTATAGCCATAACCATCATATGCTGCAGCTGTTATAATATAGTCATTACCAAAAAGAGAATATTTCAAACCAACTACCTGCCAACTATCCACATAGAAAAAAAGCTCTCCTTTATCTACAATAGATTGCAACATATCTTCTGACTCTTTAACAAAATCTATCTCGTAAGAATCATGATAGATTAAACTAAAATAACGATCATAAATTGCAACCTGTACCTCATCAATTATTTCACTATTATGCGAATAAATCTCATGTAGAACCACTGAGTCAACAGCCGACTTTAGAAAAAGACTGGCCTTTGTTACAGCTTCTCTCTTTAAAAGATTATAAAATTCAACTTCTCTGCTATTTTTAGACGACAAATATAAAATAGAAGAAAAGATAGAGA
Organism: Bacteroidales bacterium Bact_08; assembly: GCA_001603425.1. GTDB lineage: Bacteria > Bacteroidota > Bacteroidia > Bacteroidales > UBA932 > Bact-08. The sequence continues at coordinate 4,663 of LUYZ01000010.1, read as the reverse complement.
ACATAATCATAAACAGAATCGCAAATAGAGATACTATTTTAGTCCGTATTTTCATAATCTTTAGTAAAAATAAAACCCATTCCTGCTCTAGTATGAATAAGTTTGGGAGAATAATCCAAATCTATTTTTTTTCTTAAGTAATTTATATAGACATCTATATAATTTGTTCCTGTATCGTAATGAGTATTCCAAACATTTTGTGCTATTTCTACTTTTGAAACAACCCTTTCTCTGTTTGTTAATAAGAATTCCAATAACTTAAACTCTTTTGGAGTTAATTTAATTAGATTATTATCTCTTTTAACCTCTTTTGTCTTAATATTGATTTCTAAATTGGAATAATTAATGATAGAAGAGTGCTCTTTAACTCCTTTATACCTGAGAGTTAAGACTCTTACTCTGGCAATCAGTTCTCTTATTTCAAAGGGTTTGACCATATAATCATCCGCTCCAGCATCAAATCCATCCAATTTATCATCGGTAGATCCTAAAGCTGTCAGCATTAATATTGGTATATTTATGTTTAACGATTTCAACTCTTTACACAAAGAGAGTCCATCGTACAGAGGAAGCATTATATCTAAAATAATTAAATCGGGACTATTTCTTATAGCAAATTTTTTCCCAGAGACTCCATCATAAGCACACAATACACGATACCCCTCTAGTTCTAGAGCACGCTGAACTAGCTGTGATATCCTTAAATCATCCTCTATTAATAAAATAGTCATCTTGTATACAAAGATATAACAAGATGACTAATTTCCTATAAATAGCAATTACAAGAATAGTGCGTACACTACGCCTAAAATACCAATTGCTGTTAAAACATATACTATCTTAGATGGCATAACTCCATTATTTTCTGCTGTCTTACCAAAAATACCAAAAACAAGAGGATGAACTAAAAATGGCATAGCAAAAACAAATGCAATCATATTAGCCGCTTGATCTCCAAACATTCCCCCTTGAATTGCAGCAAACAATCCAAAATGCGAAATTGCTGAGGAATTTGCCATAACTGCTTCATTGATTCCAATATTTCCAAGATGAAGAACCAGTAATCCACCAAATACTGCAGTTAATTGCCAACCCAAAGAGAAAAGCATTAAGCCTCTAATTTCAACAGAGTCTCTGCCTTGTGCTTTTCTTAATACCCTTAGTGATAAAATAGTAAAGAAAAGACCAAATGCAACAATTAAAAGTGTATAAGGTATAATTAATCTTTGAGCAGTAGCACTAGCAGCCAATAGAGAGAAAACAAAGATGTGGCCAACAAAAGGGACATTAATCATTATTGGAGCCCTAACTCCTGCATCTGGACCTAAGTCACCAGCTGTACAAGCACCAGTTAATCCAGAATGTGATAGTGCACCAGCCATACCAGGAGCAAGATTTCTAATATTATTGGCTTTAGCAAAGAATATTAAGAGAGCTAATCCACCAAACATCCAAAATAGTTGACCAAAGAAACCATATGAAAGAACGGCAGTCATTCCTGTTAATTGGAATGCATCTGCGATTCTAGATCCACCAACCATAAAGTTAGCAGCTAGAACTACTGGAATACCCGCAAAAAGAAGAGCTCTAATTGTTGGTCCAAATTTCCAATTAGGTAAAGCCATTCCAGCGACAACTGATAGTATCATAGCAAAAAATATCTCTGGAAGTGCTATTATTGGTTTAATAGCTTGAGAGATATGAAATGAAAGAACTAGAATTAATAAAATAGAGGCAGTTTCCATAATACCTTTTCTAATATAGACAGGTTTATTAGTAATTTTTGCTCTATAATCAATTAATATGATTGATCCAACTAATCCAAGATATCCTAAAATAGGATAAAATGAATCAAGCATATCATTACCATTGTGAGAGACTATTACTCTTTTCATTGACTCAATTCCAATGAGAATGAAAAATGCTCTAATTAAAAACATAAATTGAGTAAATTTTGTTCCTAAAAAGATCTCTTCATTAGAGGGCATGACAATATCCTCTTTTTCTAACTCTTGTTTTCTAATTATCTTACGAATCTCTTGTCCCCCCATAAAAAAAGAGGCAATAAGAGCAGTAATTGTGACTTTACTGGTAAAATCAACAATAGGAAACTCTCGTAATCCTGGAGTAGCAACTCCTGTTTTTGTTAAAATGTAACCCATCAAGAGGCCAAATACTACTATAATAAGTATTGGCGAGTAACGAGTTCCAGCAACAAATGTCCGAGAAACAAGTACCATTGATATAACCATTAAAAAAGTAAGCCAGAACTGATTTAGAATATGAGAACTGGCCATCAAATCGGTGATATTTTCCATCGATTAAAAATTATAAAGTGTATTAATTAAGCGCACAAAAATATATTTTTTTTTTAATCTGCAATCCAAACTAATACTTTATATTTGTAATAACTAATTGTCAATCTGTTAGAATGTACATTTCTTTCAATAATAATTTTTATAAACTGCTTATTTTAAGAATAATATCTTTAATAAGTTTTCTACTCTTTTTTTCTGAAGTTTTTTCTCAAAAAGTACTAAGAGTTGGAGGAGATAAAGGTTTTGCTCCTTATGAGTATTTAGGCGAGGAGAACACTCCAATGGGATTCAATATAGATATTCTTAAATCTGTTTTAGGCAATTTAGATTACACCATTGACATTCAATTAAAAACTTGGAAAAATGTAAGAAGGGATCTTAGCAAAGGAGAAATCGACCTTGTGTCAGGGATGTTCTATTCCGATAAAAGAGCTAAGGAGTATCTATTTTCAGACCCTTTTATAAAAGTTCAACATAGAGCCTTTTATAAAAAAGGTCAACAAATTGATAAAATAGATCAAATTAAAGATAAAATAATTATTGTTCAAGATGGAGACATTATGCACGATTATGTTTTGACAAATAACATATCAGACTCCATTATTGTCATGAGAGACCCAGAAAATGCACTGAGATACCTTGCAATCACTAAAGATGTCAACTGCGTCGTTTTAATGGGTTTCTATCAAGGACAATATATTATTGATAAACTGAACTTGAAAAAAATAGAATACTCCAATTTTAATATTCTTACAACAGACTACTGTTTTGCTACTTCTAAAGAAAATACAGATTTAATCCTTGAGATCAATGAAGTGCTCAATACTTTTATTTCAAGCCAAGAGTATAGGAATATTAAAGATAGATGGTTTAAAAAATATGATATCCAACAAAATATATATCTTAAATATATTAACTTAATTGTATTCATTCTTGTAACTATATCTATATTAGTTCTTATATGGATTTACACTCTAAAAAAAGCGGTAAGAGAAAAGACAAAAGAGCTAAATAAAAATTACAATATCCTTAGAGAGACAACTATAAATCTTCGAAAAAGCAAGATTGAAGCCGAAGAGAGTAATAGATTAAAATCTGTTTTTCTCGCCAATATTAGTCATGAAATTAGGACACCAATGAACGCAATAATTGGATTCTCTTCTTTGCTAAAAGAGAGTAATACTTCTAAAGATGAGATAGATTCCTACACAGATATTATTATAAATAATGGTAAACACTTAGTTAATATTATTAATGATATAATTGATATAGCTAAAATCGACTCTGGACAATTAAAAATTAATAGAACCGAAATTGACGTCCAAGAGGTAATTCTAGATATTTTTTCTATGTTTTTAAAAGAGATTCAAAACAATAAAAAAGAGATCCATTTTGAAAGAGAGATTCCAGATAAACCTATATCCATAAATACAGATAGAACCAGACTATATCAAATATTGATAAATTTAGTTAGTAATGCAATAAAGTTTACTCATAAAGGGGAGATTAAAATAGGGGCATACCTACATGAATCTAGAGTAATTTTCTTTGTTAAAGATACTGGCATAGGTATTTCTCAATCAATGCAAAAGAAAATTTTTGATAGTTTCATTCAAGAAAATGATAATACTCAACATATTTATGGAGGAACAGGTCTAGGCCTAGCAATTTGCAAAGGTTTAATTGAACTACTCAATGGAGAGATATGGCTTGAGTCAACAAAAGGTATTGGTAGTACATTTTATTTTTCACTAAATAATTAATAATTCACTTTATATTACATTTGTAATAAATTAACATAGGCAAAAATGAGCATAAACTTTAATCCGTGGCACTGTGTAGAACCTGATTTTGAAAATCCAGACATAGTAAATGGTGTTATAGAGATCCCAAAAGGATCTAGAGCAAAATATGAGTTAGATAAAGATAGTGGATTACTAAAATTAGATCGAGTACTGTACTCGTCTGTTTACTATCCTGCAAATTATGGGTTTATCCCAAAAAGCTATTGTGACGATAAGGATCCATTAGATATTTTGATTTTATCTCAAATCGAGGTTGTTCCACTATGCATAGTTAACGCAAAGATTATTGGAGTCATGAGAATGTTAGACAATGGTGAAGCCGATGACAAACTAATCGCGGTAGCATCTGGGGACCCAAGCGTAAGCCATTTTAATGATATATCAGAGCTACCAAAACATGCTCGCACAGAAATTCTAAACTTTTTTGAAGATTATACTAAATTGGAGAATAAAACAGTTATTGTTAAAGATTTTCAAAGAAAAGAGATTGCAATTAAAATCCTAAAAGAGAGCTTTGATCTATACAAACAACTATTTTTT
>LUYZ01000107.1 GCA_001603425.1 Bacteroidales bacterium Bact_08 | reverse complement strand
ATTGGTGTAATGTTTGGTAATCCTGAGACAACTACAGGAGGTAATGCTCTAAAGTTTTATTCTTCTGTAAGGGTTGATGTTAGAAGAGTTACTCAGTTAAAAGATGGTGATGAGGCAACAGGTAATAGGGTTAGAGTTAAGATAGTAAAAAACAAAATGGCTCCTCCTTTTAAAAAGGCTGAGTTTGATATTGTTTTTGGAGAGGGTATATCAAAAGTTGGTGAGATTATAGATCTTGGCGTAGAACTTGAAATACTTAAAAAGAGTGGCTCTTGGTTTAGCTATGGAGAGACTAAGTTAGGTCAAGGTAGAGACACTGTTAAGCAGATATTTTTAGATAATCCGACACTTATGGAAGAGGTAGAGGAAAAAATAAGAGAAAAATTAAAAGATGTTAAAGAGTAGTAAAGATATGGAGATTGTATTAAGCGGAATTAGGTCTACTGGTAATTTACATTTGGGTAACTATTATGGCGCTTTAAGGAACTATATAAAGATGCAGGATAGTTATAACTGCCTATTTTTTATAGCCGACCTTCACTCTTTAACAACTCACCCACATCCAAATGATTTTCACTCAGGTGTAAAGACAATTTTGGCAGAATATCTTGCGTCTGGGTTAGATCCAGAGAAATCGGCGATTTTTATACAAAGTGATGTCCCAGAAATACTTGAATTATATGTTTTGCTTAATATGATATCATATAAAGGAGAGCTGGAGAGGACAACATCGTTTAAAGATAAGGTAAGAAAGCAGCCAGATAATGTTAATGCTGGTCTTTTAACCTATCCAGTGCTAATGGCTGCAGATATTCTAATACATAGAGCAAATTTGGTTCCTGTTGGTAAAGATCAAGAGCAGCATCTAGAGATGGCTAGGGTTTTAGCACGTAGATTTAACTCATTTTATAATTGTGAGATTTTTCCAGAGCCTAAAGCCTTTAATTTTGGAGATGATTTAATTAAAGTTCCTGGTTTAGATGGTTCTGGAAAGATGGGAAAAAGTGAAGGCAATGGTATATATTTGAGTGATGATGAAAAAACAATAACCAAAAAGGTTATGAGGGCAGTTACCGATAGTGGTCCAACCGAGCCTAACTCACCAATGCCTGAGTCTATTCAAAATCTATTTACTTTATTAAAAATAGTTTCTGATAAAACTACCGTTGATTATTTTTATGAGTGTTATAATAATTGCTCAATTAGGTATGGTGATCTGAAAAAGCAGTTAGCACAAGATATTTGTAAACAGACTCTACCAATCAAAGAGAGAATAGATGAGATTTACAATAATGATGAGTATCTTAAGAGGGTTGTAAAAAGAGGAACCGATATAGCCAGAGAGAGTGCTTTATCTACTCTTAAAGAGGTTAAGTCAGCTGTGGGATTCCGCAGTTTTCTGTAAAAGATGATAAGTAAAGAGACTATAGACAAAATTATTGACACTGCCGATATTGTAGATGTTATTGGAGATTTTGTTTCATTAAAGAGAAGGGGAGCAAACTATATAGCTTGCTGCCCTTTTCATAATGAAAAAACTCCCTCTTTTTCTGTATCCCAGTCCAAAGGTATTTTTAAATGTTTTGGGTGTGGAAAGGCGGGAAATGCTGTTAATTTTGTGATGGAGCATGAGCATTTGGGATATGTAGAGGCTCTTAAATACCTGGGAAGAAAATACGGAATTGAAGTTCAAGATCGGCAAGAGAGTCAAGAGGAGGCTCAAGATAGGCTAAGGCATGAATCATTGCTCGCTGTAACCTCTTATGCTGCTGATTTCTTCAAAAGAGCACTATTGGAGACTAGCCAAGGGAAAAGTATTGGCTTATCATATCTAAAAGAGAGAGGTTTTGATCTAGATATTATAGATAAATTCTCTTTGGGATGGGCTCCTGCAGGTAGAGATGAGTTTACAAGGGCTGCTCTAAAAGCAGGTTATAAAAAGGAGTTTTTGGTTGAGACAGGGCTATCCATTGAGAGGGATAATGGAGAGCTTGTAGATCGGTTTTATGATAGAGTAATATTTCCTATTCATGCTATCTCTGGGAGAGTAATTGCATTTGGAGCTAGAACATTAAGAGATGATAAAAAGATAGCAAAATATCTAAACTCTCCTGAGAGCGAGATATATACCAAAGGCAAGACTCTTTATGGAATATATTATGCAAAGGCTCAAATGGCCAAAGATCAGATGTGCTATCTTGTGGAGGGTTATACCGATGTTTTATCTTTACAGAAGGCTGGAGTATCCAATGTTGTTGCTTCTAGTGGAACAGCGCTTACGGTAGATCAAATACGACTAATAAAGCGCTTTTGTAGCGATATTGTGGTACTTTATGATGGAGATAGTGCTGGAATTAATGCCTCTTTAAGAGGTATAGATATGATTTTGGAGGAGGGATTAAAGGTAAAGGTTGTACTATTTCCTAATGGAGAAGATCCTGACTCTTATGCTAAAAAATATAGTAAAGAAGAGCTTAGCTCGTTTCTGATTAATAATCAAGAGGATTTTATCTCCTTTAAGAGTAGATTGCTTCTTAAGGAGTCTAATAAAGATCCAATGCAACGAGTAAGATTGATTAGTGAGGTATTAAACTCTGTGGCTGTTATTCCAGATGCAATATCTAGGCAGGTTTATGTAGAGGAGTGTTCCAAGAGATTTGGAATGAAGGAAGATTTGCTTTTGGATGAGATACAGAAGATTAGGAGTAAAAAGAAGTTTGTTGAGACAGGGTACTCAACTAATTTTGTGAGCTCAAAAATTGAGACCGGTGAAAAAATCCCTAAATTTATATCAGATACCTATTGTGAGTCTGCTGAGAGAGAGCTATTATACTATTTGATTAAATTTGGAGAGTCTCCACTATTTTTGTCAGAAGATGGAGTTGTTAGCGGAGTTACTGTATCTCAATTTATATTGACAGAATTGCAAAATGACGATCTGGAGTTTCAGAATCTAGTATATCAGAAAATTTTTGATGAGTATTATAAGATTAAAGATAATGGAGCAGAGTATATTCAAAAGTATTTTGTAAACCACAGAGATATTGAGATTGTCAAGATAATTTCGGATATTCTCTATAATCGGTATACTTTAACGATTAAACAGTTTATTGACGCAACTTTGCCTGAGGAGAGCTCTTTATCTGTGACTGTTCCAAAATCTATATTGATATTTAAGGCTAGAGTGACTGCTATTGCTTCTCAAAAGCTTAATGATCAGTTGATAGATGCCGAAAAGGAGGGAGATGAACAGTTACAACTCCAACTATTAAGTCAACTTCAATTGTTAATGCAAATAAGAAACTCGTTTTCTAAGGAACTAAATAGATTAACTATATAAATAACAAACAAATGGAAAAGAATTATAAACGACATCTGGTTACAGCTGCGTTGCCTTATGCAAACGGAGCAATTCATATTGGTCATTTGGCGGGGGTTTATATTCCTGCCGATATTTATACCAGATATTTGCGAATGCGTGGAGAGGATGTTCGTTTTATATGTGGTTCAGATGAACATGGTGTTCCAATTACTATAAAGGCAAAACAAAATAACTGTTCTCCACAAGAGATAGTTGATAAATATCATGTTATCATTAAAGACTCTTTTGAGAAGCTTGGAATTAATTTTGATATATATTCTAGAACCTCATCGGCAACACATCACAAAACAGCAGCCGATTTTTTTAGGAAGCTTTATGAAGAGGGGAAATTTATACAGAAAGAGAGCGAACAATATTTTGATGAAGAGGCTAATCAATTTTTAGCTGACAGATATATTGTTGGTACTTGTCCAAAGTGTTCTGCGGAAGGAGCTTATGGTGATCAGTGCGAAAAATGTGGATCTACATTAAGTCCAACTGAGTTGATTAATCCAAAATCGGCATTAAGTGGTAATGCTCCAATATTAAAAAAGACCTCTCACTGGTATCTTCCTTTAGACCAATACGAGCCTTGGTTAAGAGAGTGGATTGTGGAGGGGCATAAAGAGTGGAAGGTTAATGTTTATGGTCAATGTAAATCGTGGTTGGATGGTGGGTTGCAGCCTAGAGCTGTTAGCCGAGATTTAGACTGGGGAGTACCTGTTCCAGTTGAGGGCGCAGAGGGTAAGGTTCTTTATGTGTGGTTTGATGCTCCAATTGGATACATTAGTAATACCATTGAGTTGATGCCTAATGATTGGGAAAAATGGTGGAAAAGTGAAGATACCAAGCTTGTTCACTTTATTGGTAAAGATAATATTGTTTTTCACTGTATTGTTTTTCCATCTATGCTAAAAGCATATGGTGATGGCTTTATTTTACCAGAGAATGTTCCTGCAAATGAATTTTTGAATTTGGAGGGTAATAAGATATCTACCTCCAGAAATTGGGCTGTATGGTTACATGAATATCTTCAAGAGATGCCTGGCAAAGAGGATGTTTTAAGATATGTTTTGTGTGCAAACGCTCCTGAAACAAAAGATAATGATTTTACATGGAAAGATTTTCAGACAAGAAATAATAGTGAGTTAGTTGGTATATTCGGTAATTTTGTGAATAGAGCAGTTGTACTTACTCATAAGTATTTTCAAGGAGGAGTGCCTAAAATAGAGTTAGGTTTTACCGCAATGGAGAGTGAGTTGGAGAAAGAGATGTTAAATATAAAGAGATCCATAGAAGATAATATTGAGAATTACAAATTTAGAGAGGCCCTAAGAGAGGCTATGAATTTAGCCAGAATGGGGAATAAGTACCTAACAGATACAGAACCATGGAAACTTGCCAAAAGTGATATGGATAGGGTTGCTGTTATTCTTAATGTTTCCTTGCAAATTTGTGCAAATTTATCAATAGCTTTTGAGCCATTTATGCCTCATGTTGCCCAAAAATTAAGAGATATTCTTAATATGAACACTTTTGAGTGGGATCAGCTTGCCTCATTGTCTATTTTAAGTTCAAATCATCAGATTAATCCTGCATCACTTCTATTTGAGAAAGTTGAGGATGAGCAGATAGAGTTTCAAGTAAATAAATTGGAGCAGACAAAACAAGAGTCTAAAAAAGAAGAACCAGAGTTAGCTCCTCTTAAGCCTGAGTGCACCTTTGACGATTTTATGAAGATGGATATTAGAACAGCCACAGTTTTGGAGGCAGAGAGGGTTCCTAAAACAGATAAACTACTTAAGCTGAAAATTGATACAGGGCTAGATATTCGCACTATTGTTTCTGGAATTGCGGAGTATTATACACCTGAAGAGATGATTGGTAAGCAAATATCTATTTTAGCAAATTTAGCGCCTAGAAAAATAAAAGGTATTGAATCAAAAGGTATGATTTTAATGGCTAAGGAAGAGAACGGAGATATGAAAATTGTGACCCCAGAAGGTAAACTTATTAATGGTGCTACAATAGGTTAGATATGTTTTATTCAGATCTATAGGATTACTTTCCTATAGATCTGAGTATTTCTCTCTCCTCTTTTGAATATAGAATAAGCTCCCAAAGAGGTTTTAGTTGATCTTTAAAAATATATAGTAGAAGAGTAGATACTAGCAAAACTGCAACTATTGTAAGAATAGTAACCATTGTATTGTTTGATTTTCTTTTTTTAGTTGTTTTTGATTTCTCTTTAAAAATGACGCTAGGCTCTTTGGCTATTTCAATTTCTGGTTGAGGAGTTTCTTCAATTTCTGGTTGAAGAATAGGAGTAATTTCAATTTCTAGTTCTGTAGTGATATTTTCCTCAATTTGAATTTCGGGTTGAGAAATATTCTCTTTCTCCGACTCTTTGGTGTAGGGTTCTTTAGTTTGAATCTCTATTTGTGGAATAATTTCTATCTCAGTTTCCTTAATTGAGTTTAAAGGTATCTCCGTATTTGGTTTCTCTATTGTGATTTTAAATTCTGTTGGTTTTCCAGTTAATATTTCTACAACACCAGGTTTAGAAATTGGCTTAACATTCACGGGTTTCAAGCCAAATGACTCTTTATCGTTAAATAGATCTTTATTGGCAACAAAAAAATACTCATTTTCAATAGTTGCTCTCATTACACCGAAATCTGGTAGAGGATATCTCTTTTTTATGTTAAGATCGGTTTTTAACGCTTTTACAAAATCAGATATATATGTAGAGGTGTCTTCTATTGAAAGACCTAAGATATTAGAGAGTCTCTGCTCAAGCAATCCATCATTCCAAATTTCACTTGTTCTAAATAGAATTCTCCGGTATGGAGGGTGAATTAGTGTTGCTCTGTCCGAAAAGACAGATGGTGCTTTCTCTGCAATAAAACTCCCCATTCCTGGAAGTGATACTCTATCATGAACTAAAATAAGCTCTTTGATTGTAGAAGATATTATATTTACATCCATAGTAATCTGATATTTCACAAAGGTATTAAAAAAAATAGTTCAAAAAAATTTAAAAAAATTTGGAGCATATAAAATTATGCTATATATTTGCAGTCCCAAAACAAAACAAATTCCTCGTTAGCTCAGTTGGTTAGAGCATCTGACTGTTAATCAGAGGGTCCTAGGTTCAAGTCCTAGACGAGGAGCAAAAAGAGGCTGTCTAATATTTAGACAGCCTCTCTTGTTTTAGATAAATACTTTGTTTAAAGATGTAAATACCCTTTTAGGGCTTCTATATATTTTTCGAATGCAGCCTCTCCCTCTTTGGTTATTTTGCATTTTGTATGTGGTTTTTTTCCTTTAAATTCCTTGGTAACTTTAATGTAATTTGCTTTCTCTAGTTTATCTATTTGAACACTTAAATTGCCCGATGTTGCATTGGTCTTCTCTTTTAAAAAGGTAAAATCGGCCTCTACAACAGATATTAGTATTGAGATTATTGCTAGTCTCAATTCAGAGTGTAGTAGTGGATCTAGCTCCTTAAACATTTTTTTTAGATTTAATATATTGATTCAATTTTATTCCTGGAATAATCATAGATACTATAGGCCATAGTGCTAATACGCTTAGTGCTCCGCCATAAGGTAGGTCGGCAAGAAGAGTACCAACCGATAGGATTACTCCAACTATGCCTCCAATTTGAGATGCTTTAAAATCTATTATTGCCCCTGTTATTGCTAGTCCTATACTTACAACCATTATCTCAATAAAAGGTACTAACATAAAGATTCTGCCATGAGAAAATATTGGAAAAAAGTCCACACCAATTATTAGTAAAAGAGCAAATAAAATTGGGATTGATATTGCTACAAAAGTTATAATATACCATACTTTTTCTACGATTTTGTCAACTTGTGTAATAACTTTTTGGTTTTTGTAAATAGACAGTCTAGACCATATAGTTCCAATTATTGGAATCATCATAAAGAACCAATTGTAAAGTTGATTATTATCAAATATGTATAGTAAAAATCCAACAAGGAGAGTAACTAATAAAGTAGTTACTCCCCATATAATTAAAACATTTCCACTCCTATTATCTAGGTTTTGCTTTGTGTTCTGTATCATTTGAGCTATTAGCTCCAAGCTCTCTTGAGAGCTTAATTTTTTAGTTTCCATTTTTGGTTTAGTTAGTTGTTCGATGCAAATATAAACAAGTTTATAAAATAAACCAAATTTAAATGAGGTTACTATGTGCAATGCAAATTTCAGTTGCAGATAGAGTAAGTAGGTGAAGAATTAGAAAAATTAATGTTTTTTTTAATGATATTTAATTTTACGCAAAAATAGAAACATATTGAACCTTTTATAAATAGTATAATTAAACATCTGGAGGCTGCGGGAAACTATATGTGTTTTCATACAAAAGAGCAGAGTATAAT
>LUYZ01000106.1 GCA_001603425.1 Bacteroidales bacterium Bact_08 | reverse complement strand
CATCAAAGATGACTCTTGTTGAATAACCACTCTCTTTTAATAAAGATTCAATCGCATCTAAAACCATGCCTTTTGAAATTTGAAGAGAGCTGCTTTTTTTAACTTTTATAATAAAATTAACAATATGATAATCTCTAACCCTATCTACTGCTGGTGAAAATGGTCCATTAACAGAGATTATATCTTGATTAATATTACAAATATTGGTTAATTTTTTTGAAACACTTGTAGCTATTTTTTCAATTTTTGTTAAACTTTTATCTCTAAGTGTCAATTTTATAATTTTTATGAATGGAGGATATAAATATTTTTCCCTCTCAATCAGCTCTTGTTCATAAAATGGGGACAGATTGTTTAACGAGTTAAATACTATATGATCTGGGATGGAGGTGTGAATAATCATCTCTCCTTGAATCTCTCTTCTGCCAGATCTACCCGCAATTTGAGTAAGTTGTTGAATTGCCTTCTCATTTGCACGGAAATCTTCTGCCGATATCAAAGAGTCTGCCTGCATTACAACAATTAAATTTAAGTTTCCAAAGTCGAATCCTTTTCCAATCATTTGTGTTCCAACTAATATGTCAATATCGCCATTTGAAAAGCTATTAAGAATTCTTAGCTCCTCCTTTTTAGATGATGTTGTTTGAGCATCAAATCTAGCAATTTTACTAGAAGGGAACATTGTGATTAATTTCTCTTCTAGCATCTCTGTTCCACAACCCCTCTCTATTAATCCAGGCTTTGAACACTCTATACAAATTGGATTAAAATTTATAGATTTTCCACAGAAGTGACAACTTAGCTTATTAATTGATTTATGGTACGATAGCGATACATTGCAGTGTGGACATTTAGGTATAGCGCCGCAATACATACATTGGACTATTGGAGAGTACGATCGTCTGTTTCTAAAAATGAGAATTTGTTGTTTTTGCTCTAATCTTTTTGATATCTCTTTAATTGTAAAATCAGGAAATATTTTATTAAAAGCCCCTTTCTGTCTCTCTTTAATTGTATTTAAAATTGTTATTTTACATGGCTCAGTTCCATGGAAGCTATTGTTCAGATATACAGCGCTATATTTCCCAATTTTAACATTCAAGAGACTCTCAAGTGTTGGTGTAGCAGAACCAAGTACTATTGAGCATTTATGTAGTTTAGATATAAATACGGCGCAGTCTCTAGCATTGTATCTGGGGCTTGGATCGTTTTGTTTGTATGATGAATCATGTTCTTCATCTACTATGATTAATCCTGGATTTAGATTAGGTATGAATATAGCAGATCTTAATCCAAGAATAATAAAAGGTTGCTTTTTATTACTAATATCCTTAATTACAGAGGCTCGTTTACTGTTGGTTTGTCCAGAGTGATAAATTAGAAGACTATCTTTAAATACCCTTTCTAATCTCTTACTAAGTTCTCTACTGATGGCTTTTTCTGGTAGAAGGTAGAGAACATTTTCTCCCTTTTTTAGAGACTCAATTGCTAATTGAATATAAATCTCTGTTTTGCCAGAGCCAGTTACTCCAACTAATAGAGAGGGGCTATATCGACTATTGTTATCCCTTATTTGCTTAATGGCATTTTGCTGTTCTGCTGAGAGATCTCTATCGTCAAATTGCCGATAACTCTCTTTTGTCGACTTTTTAACTTTTTTTTGGGGTTTTATCAAATTATCAATTAAAGATCCAGATAGTGCGCTCTTATACACCTCCCCCATAGTGCACATATAGTAGTCGCAGATCCATTCCCATAGATTAATATCTTTTTGTGAAATCTCAAAACTCTCATAAACAGATAATATAGGTTTTATATTTCCACTATATTCAGTAAAGTTACTCTCTAATATTTTATATATAACTCCAAAGTATTGTTTATTTGAAAAGTTAACTTCAACAATTTTTCCAACACCCACGCTATTTTGTAACTCTTCTGGAATTGTATAAAATATCTGAATGTTCAACCTAATTGGTAGTATTATCTGGGCATAATATGGCATAATAGAATTCACTATCTATAAGATATTACAATTTAGAAAGAAAATTGGAGATCTCTTGCAATTGCCAATTTGGTGTAGAAGTTGCTCCGCAGATACCAACAGAGCTCTTTGGCCTAAACCATTCGATATCTATATCATCGATAGCCTCAACTTTATATGAGTTCTGATTATTTTGCTTGCAGATTTCAAATAGGGCTTTCCCATTAGAACTCTCTTTGCCACTAACAAAAATTATACTATCCTTTGATAAAGCAAAGTTTTTTAGATTTGAGTATCTAGAGGAGACCTGTTTGCAGATGGTGTTGTGAAATTTAAAATTATTAGGGTCAAATCCTTTTTTATCTATTCTCTGTGTGATCTCTTTTATTATTCTATTATACTCTTCGATATCTTTTGTTGTTTGAGAAAATAGAGCTATTGGACGAGAGATATCTAGTAAGTCGATATCTTTAATATTCTCAATGACTATAGCTTTTCCATCTACTTGACCAATTAATCCATTTACCTCGGCATGACCTTTTTTTCCAAAAATTATTATTGACCCATCAATATTCTTTATCTCATTATAACACTCTCTTATTTTCTGTTGTAATTTAAGGACAACAGGGCATGTACAATCAATTATCTTATTTCCATTATTTTTAGCCAATATGTAAGTTTGTGGAGGCTCTCCATGAGCTCTGATAAATACAATATCGTTCTTTAAGTTAGATAGACTGTTATAATCAATAATATCCATGCCTTTTTTGCCCAACCTCTCTATCTCTCTATTGTTGTGGACAATTTCACCCAAAGAGTGTAACTTATTGTTGGTTACTAAGAATCTTTCGGCATGTTTAATTGCTCTTATAACACCATAGCAAAATCCAGAATTTGAGTCAATCTCAATATCTAAATTTAGCCCCATCTCTCTTTTATTATTTTCTCTATCCATTTATCTTGATCCTCTTTTGTCATATTGCTATTATCTAATAAAATGGCATCTTTTGCTCTTTTTAGTGGTGCATTAGACCTTGTTTCGTCTAGATGATCTCTCTCTAAAATATTATTTAGAACCTCTTGGAAATTGGCTGTATCTCCCTTTTCAATAATCTCTTGGTATCTTCTTTGTGCTCTTATTTTAGCATCGGCGGTCATAAAGATTTTTAGGTCTGCATTTGGGAAGACAACAGTTCCAATATCTCTTCCATCCATTATTACTCCACCTTTCTCCCCAATTTTTTTTAGAATAGAATCGATGAAATCTCTCACAAATTGTATGGCAGCAACTTTGCTTACTAAGTTTGCTATCTCTAATCCTCGAATTTGCTCTTCAATGTTATTGTTGTTAAGATATAGATATCTATTCCCATTTTCTAGTTTAAACTCAAAATTTAAATTATTAAGAGTTAGCAATGATTGAAGTTTTTCTGTATCTATAGAGCCTGTACTACTAATTAGACCATTTGTTTTAGCATAGTATGTTACACCTCTGTATAATGCTCCAGTATCTATATATATTAACCCATACTTTTTGGCTATCTCTTTGGCAAACGTGCTTTTACCAGTAGAAGAGTGTCCGTCAATAGCAATAATTTTGTTATACTTTGTCATAATAAATCAAAAGACAAACTTACATAAAAAAGGATTATCTTTGTTAAAAAATATAATATGAGAATTGCGGTTTTTGACTTGGGAACGAATGTATTTAATCTTTTAATCGCAGATATTTCCAAGGGAGCTTGTGGCATTGTGGATGTGATAAAAATGGGGTCTCAAATTGGTAAGGGAGGTTTTAAAAGTGGTTATCTTACGCAGGAGGCAATAGATAGATCTTTAGAGACTTTTTCCCAAATGTACTCTAAAATTAGCCAATATGGTACAGATATAAAAATTAAGGCTTTTGCAACATCGGCTGTTAGGGATGCTAAAAATGGAGAAGATTTTGCCTTCAGATTAAGATCCCTTTTCCCAGATGTAGATTTAGAAATAATTAGTGGCGACAGAGAGGCTGAGTTAATATGTAAAGGAATAAGAGAATCTATATTGTTGTATGGCTCAGAAAAGGTGTTAATGTTAGATATTGGTGGTGGAAGCAATGAGTTTATTATTGCTGATTCAAAAGAGATATTCTGGAAAAAGAGCTATCCTTTGGGAGTAATTAGGATGAGAGAGATAGTAGAACCACACGATCCCATGACAGTAGAGGATATAGAAAAATATACTAGCTATATTGACACTCAGCTAGAGTCTCTATACAGTGAGGTTTCAAAACATAATATCTCTTTAATGATTGGTTCTTCTGGATCTTTTGATACTCTAAAAGATCTTATATTTCCAAATATCGATAATTCTGTTGCAGCAACGGAGCTACCTCTTCAACTATTTGATAAGTTAAATGTTGAATTGATTAAATCTACAAGGGATCAGAGACTAAAAATGGCTGGAATGGTTGAGATGAGAGCAGATTATATGGTTTTAGGCTCTATATTTGTAAGTCATGTAATTGAAAAATTAAAAATTAAGCAGCTATATCAATCTTCTTACTCATTAAAAGAGGGCTATATGTCTGAGTTTGCACAGAGTTTAAAATAAGTTTTAAAATATGAAGTTACTTGTTATAGATGACGAAAGGTCTATTAGAAATACATTAAAAGAGATATTAGAGTTTGAAGGTCACCAGGTTTTCACAGCAGCTGATGGCCAAGAGGGGTTGGAGATGGCCACTAATGGTGGATATGATGTAATCTTTTCTGATATAAAAATGCCAAATATAGATGGTATGGAGTTATTAGATAAGCTTAGTGAGGCTAATGTAGATGCTTCTGTTGTTATGATATCTGGTCATGGATCGATTGATACAGCTGTTGAGTGTATTAAAAAAGGGGCGTTTGATTTTATTCAAAAACCTCTTGATTTGAATAGAATATTAATAACACTTAGAAATGCAACAGATAGAACAAATCTAGTTAAAGAGACTAAAATTCTTAAAAAGAGAGTTGCAAAAATTCCAGAGATAGTTGGAGTATCTCCCGCAATTGAGAGAATTAAATCTATGATAGATAGAGTTGCTCCTACAGATGCTAGAGTTTTGATTACTGGGTCTAATGGTACTGGTAAAGAGCTAGTGGCAAGGTGGCTACATGAGAAGAGTGGGAGGAATTCAATGCCTTTTGTGGAGGTAAATTGTGCAGCAATTCCAGGGGAACTTATAGAAAGCGAGCTTTTTGGGCATGAAAAAGGCGCATTTACATCTGCTGTCAAACAGCATAAAGGTAAATTTGAACAGGCCGATGGAGGGACTCTTTTTTTAGATGAAATAGGAGATATGAGTTTAGCAGCTCAAGCTAAGGTGCTAAGGGTCCTTCAAGAGAATAAACTTAGTAGAGTGGGTAGTGATAAAGATATAAATGTAAAAGTTCGGGTTATTGCAGCTACCAATAAAAACTTAACAGAAGAGATAGAGAATGGGAATTTTAGAGAGGATCTTTATCATAGGTTAAGTGTTATTGTTATTCATGTTCCGCCATTAAATGAGCGTAGAGAGGATATTCCGCTTCTTTCAAAACACTTTTTGGAGGAGATATCTAAAGAGAATGGGATGCCTTTAAAAATGATAGAAGATGATGCCTTGGAGGAGCTCTCTACATATAAGTGGACAGGAAATATTAGAGAGTTGAGAAATGTTATCGAAAGGCTGATGATTTTAGGGAATAAAAGTATAACTAAAGATGATGTCATTACATACGCAAAACCGGTCTTTTTATAAGACCGGTTTTTTTGTAATATTTAGATAATTTTTAGTGATATTTTACTCTCTTTCAATTCTCATTTGCTGAATAAAATTACCCTCTTTTTGAGTTTTAACAAATAGAGTAACTCTAAATTTGCTTCCACCAGCACTTAAATTCCCAATTGCATAATTCATTGGAGCTTTACCGCTTTTATGAACAATATCAAAACTCTTTGGAGAGAATTCGTTAAAGAAATCGCGAATAATCTGTTTAGCTTGTTGTTTACTACATACACTACTGTTGCCCATTATATCAATCTCTAAGTTTGGAGCAAACCAGGCAGATAGTCTTTCTGAATCTCCATTTTGGATATATTTAGAAATTGGAGCAAAAACATCTTGAGCTTTAGCAGTTGTGATAAAGATTGTAGCTAAAATAAGATATGTAACTAGTTTTTTCATAAAACTTATATATTGTTTTAAACTGTAGGATCAAAAATTAAGCCAATCTTTAATAGCTTAGTTACCCAAAGCTACTATAATTTTAACAAAAAAGAGTGT
>LUYZ01000105.1 GCA_001603425.1 Bacteroidales bacterium Bact_08 | reverse complement strand
TCGTTTTAGTAATTCAATCATTAATAGCGTTACCCCTATTGGCCTTTTTAAGGATTTTAATGAATTGTTGTTGAATGAAGCAAAAAAAAACAATAAAAATCTTTCAATATGAGCACCTATATCAATGAACCCATTTTTTGCGGTACGGCAAAGTATAATGAAAGTAAAAAGTCATTTGAACTTTCGTTTAATTCCTACGTTGAAAATGTTATACCTGATTTTACTGATAATTTCGAGTTTTACTTGTTTAAAAACAAGTTAGATGACAACTACTCAATTTATTCCAGTGGATCATCAAATATCCTTAGAGGAGGCTCTTTCCTTTTAAAACTTTTTCCCAATGACTTTATCAATAACGTTGTAAAACCTAAAAAATTCAATTCTCCTTCCGTATCTTTTTCTGTTAATACAACAAAAAATGAATTTAATAAAGTCGTTGATATTGATAAAAATGAAACAATCGGTTATTTCAAACCTATGCTTAAATTAAAGGTAGGTAAAGTATTTGACCGCGATAACGGTGAAAAGAGTGTTGCCGTTTGGCCTAATTCAATTATTGATAATGCCGACGCTTTTACCAATTCTGGCTCCAGAAGGTTCTTTTTAGTTTCGGTTAACGATACCAACTCTAAAGATTCAACACTGTATTTGGTCAATGATATTCGTACACTTCCCGAAAAAACAGACTTTGTTTTTGAGTTGAATAGAAATGCAATGTCTTCATTTCTAAGCCATCAAGATAATGAGATGATCCAACAGGTACATTATGGACCTTATAGCCAGTACAGCAATATTTCAATGTTTGTGTTCAGTAAGGGTGAAGCAAAAGAAAACCTTGCTTCATACCAGATAAAAAACGAACAACCAAACACTAAAGAGTTTGTTTCTCAAAGTCGTAACTTTAATCCATCAAAGTCTGAATATAATATTTGGGATGCCAAGTCTTTCGCATCTTATGTTAACGATATTTACCTTAACTACTTTCCGAGTTTTGGGGTAAAAGAAGACATTGAAAAGAAATACCCACTTAACTCTTATATTAGTTTTTCTGTTAGAAACAACTACTTTTTTTCAAAGGTTAACATTCCCGAATCCAAAGCAGTAGGTATAGTTAAAGGGTATCAAAATGGAAAACTCCTTATTGAATCCCCCATCCTGGATAAGCCTTTTACCCTCTCACCTTATATCGCAGATGTTTCACTTTCAAACTCTGATGAATATAATAAATTCAAGAACTTTTACAATGAACTAATTAAAAAAGATATTTCTACATTCTTTGAAGTCAAACAGCAAAAACCTCAGGATAAATCAATTGACAAACAAAACAATTTTAATAAACCTAAAAACGACAATTCATTAAATGTTTAACCTAAATTTATAGATTATGGCAACTTCTGAACCAAAAGAAACCAAAGAAACCGTTAAGGTTTATGGTACAGCAGAAAGAATTGTGAATGAAGAAAAAAATTCTTTCTACTACAAACTTACTTTAAATAGTAAGTATCTTATGGAGGATTTTATTAACGTCAACATTGCTAAACTTTCGATTGTTGATTTAAAAAGAGATGATGGTAAACTATCCGTAATTCCTAATGAATACCCTCATAACCAGGGTAAACATTTTAGCCATGCCAATATTATGCTTTTTGGGGATTCACTTCTTTCTTATTTCCAAAGCAGAAATCTATCTGAGTCCAATTCCGAACCGGTTAACCTTTTCTTAAATCCCGCTTCTGGCAGTAAAGAAAAGTTTGTTGTTTCTATTTATGACCCGGATAATAAAAGCATCAAGGGCTGCGGTATGGCATGGAGGAATGAACACATTAACCTTGGTACGTGTATCAAGGATAAGAAATTTGAAAACTATTCTCTAAATATTAACAAAAAAGAACTTTTTGGCTACATTAAAACTCATTTTGAGGACAAAAAGAACGTTTATTTGACTGTTTCTAAACCAAACGATAAAGGACATTCCTCTGTTACCATTAGTAACAGTAAAGATTTCCCTTCAAACACACTTTTTGTTGTGAAACTTAACAAACATCAACTTCTTTCTTTGCCTGTTTCTGAAAGCGGGAATATTCACTTTTACCTATCCCAACACAAAGAGCGGTCAATTAAAAACGACCTTTCCGATTATTACGCCTTCAAGTTAATCAATGATACCAAAAATTACATTGGTAAAGCCTGGACGGAAGAAAACTTTTCAAAGTACATGATTTCCCTCTCCGAAAGTAAAGAAAATAAGGTTTCAGAAGAGGTTAAAAAGACTGATCCCATTAAGGTTAATGACTTTGTTTCATTTTCCATATCGGATGACTATTACTTAAAGACTAAATTTCGTTCTGAAAAAGAGCACCAGGTTTATGGCATTGTTAATAGCGTTGGACAAAACTCTGTTACCGTTACCATGGCCGGCTCAAATACTGTCTTAAAATTGGACACCAATAAGGTATCACCATCAACCGAAGAGCAATTCAAAAACTTTGAGGCCCTTTACAACAAAATCAAAGAAGAGGTTTCAGTAAACACTACTAAAAAACTGAAAAAAGAGGAATCGAAAACTACTTCACAGGAACAAAACACTTCTATGGGTATGAGTAGTAGTAATAAGAGTACAGGAAAGGAAAATGATAACAACCCTAATCTTCCTTTCGATTAGTTTTTTCTTTACAATCTCTAATTATGAATAAAGCCTCTTTCGAGGCTTTATTTTATTTCTGTGTTATTGTAACCTAATGCCGGTTCTTTTTCCACTACCTTAGACTCATTTTCTACAATTCCCTTTTCAATCTTTTCCTTTATTCGTTTATCCACCTCGTTAAACTTTTCCTTTATACTTTGATATAGTTCTTCCTTTTCCCATTTCTTGTTTACGTTTTCACTCACTTTCTGTATTTTATTTTCTATCTCTTTTAAAGCGTTTTCATTTCTTTGATATATTTCAATTACGTTTTCGGTAGCCTTTTGAAGGTATAAATTTATTCTTTCTGGATTTTCAGGCATCATCCCTTTTCTATACACATATATCTGATTGCCCTTTATCCCAACCTTTATATCATTTTTACTTCCTTCACTTGTTATTATTCTTTCCTTCTTTACGACTACTTTCAATCCTGCCATTTCTCCTAATTCTTCATATTCTCCGTTGGAGGGCATATTTTTTATTCTTTCTAATACTATTTTTCCAATTTCCTTTTCATTTTTTACATTTATCGCTTCACTATTAAGTTTTATTATATTTTTCATTTCACCCTTCTCGTTCCTTTCTATATTCTTATTGAGTACTCCCACATCCTCAATACCCTTTTCAACGATTTGTTTTATATTTTCTCTTTGTTTCTCTAATGCTTTTATTTCATCTTTCATTTTACCGATTTCTCTAATATAACTATTCCTGTTTTGTTCCAAATCGATTAAAACCCTTTCAAGTTTAGCTCTTTCCATTAAATCTTTATCTCCTATCAACATAGCAACATACTCGCCTCTTGATATTCCTGTTTTTTCGTCATAAACACCATCATCTATAACCCTTTGAGTTATTGATGAATTTTTTATTTGATTGATAAACATTTGCTTATTTTGAACTGTATTGAGTCTAAAGGCATCCATCTTCATTCCTATAATATAATTTTTTACGGTATTTCCTCGAAACTCTTTTGCCGCCCAATTGCCTGTTCTCTGCCCCCTTCCAATTCTTTGCTCTAAATCAGAAGGTTTCCAGGGTATATCAAGATGTACCATTGCTACAACTCTTTCCTGAACATTTAACCCTACTCCCATTTTTCCCGTTGAACCTATAAGTACCCTTACCTGTCCTTTGTTTACCTGATCAAATATTTCATTCTTTTTTTCGTCAGTTTCGAACTCATGTATATATCTTATTTCATTTTCATTTACTCCTTTGTCAATCAACTTTTCTTTTAAATCCTGATAAACGTTCCACTGATCCTTTTTAGGTGTTGATATATCACAAAAAACAAGTACAGTTCCCCTGTAACTATTCGATTCGTCCAACTCCTTTTTAATTATTTCAGCAGCCTTCCAAATCTTTTGGCCCGGATCATCATCGTATTTTTCATCAACAAGCCTCATATCAATACTCATTTTATTTGCTAAATCCGATGCTATTAACATTTTTCCTTTCATTTGCCTATCATCATAGAATTTCCTAATTTCTCCAGGATTATCATTTTTTACAAATCTTATCAACCTTTGGATAAATTCTTTTTGATCCTCCGTTGGCTCCAGCATTATGAATTTTTCATCTAACTTTGGCCTATCTAAACCAATCATTTCTGCGGTTTGATAATGTGTTATTGAAGCATATTTAGCAGCAAGTTCGGGTACTTTTTTGTAATACCTAAATCTTTCTTTTACTTCAAGTTGTCCTGTTACATTAACCTCTAACTCTCTTGTTTTAATTGCATACATCTCTGCCCAAGCATCGAAGTTGTATAAATTTTTTTCTTCAAGTTCCCTTGGCCTCATATACTTTTCTATTAAAAATAGTTCCGACAATGAATTTGATATTGTTGTTCCAGATAAAAATACAAGCCCTAAGTCCCTACCTCTTTTTTCTTGTATTGTCATTGCTGCCATTTTTAAATTTATTGCTCTATCACTTCCTCTCGGATTTCCTATACCTCCAGTTTGACTGTTTTTTGTTGTAAACTTTAAATTTTTGAAAATGTGTGATTCATCAACGAATAGCATATCTATTCCCATCTTTTCAAAATCTATTACATTGTCCTTTTGCTCCTTTAACCTTGTTTCAATTTCGAGAATTCTTGATTTATTATTTTCTATTGCTTTTAACATATCTTTAATTACCCTTTTTGATGCACCTCTTTCTTTTGCACAATTAAAGTTTGCTTCTATATCTAACAATTCCCTTTCTAAATACTTTTTTTCTATCCTTTCGCTTTGAGGTATCATTTTAAAATTATCATGTGTTATTATTATGCAATCATAATCATTATTTCTTATTGAATTTAACATTCTTTCCCTGTTATTTTTTGAGAAATCATCTTTTCCTGTGTAAAGTATCTTGTCATTTGGATATAATTCTTTGTATCTTTTAACCACATCAACTATATTATTTTTCATTGCAATTATCATTGGTTTATTTGATATTCCCAATCTTTTCATTTCGTGAGCAGCCACGCACATTATCACAGTTTTTCCTCCACCTACAACGTGATCAACAATACCACCCTGATTACATAAAAGCATCCATATCGCATCCTTTTGAGATGGATATAGTTCTTTTATTTTTTCTCCATATTTAATATCACTAAACTTTAGAAAACTCCCATCCCATACTGTTGGCCTATAATTATTGTATTTTTCATTATATTCCTTTTGTAATTCATCTTTGTAGGGATTTTTATCACTTATTACCCATTCCTCAAATATTTTTCTCATCAATTCAATTTTTCTTGCTATATCTTCCATCTTTTCCTTATCCGGTACAATTCTTCCATCTTCTGTTTTCTTGTTTATTGTTGGACAACTATTCATTATTGCATGTTCAAGTAATGATAATCCATTATATCCCCTTTTTTCTCCCCTCACTGCCCATTTATCATTTATTTCCCAGTTCCTTTTTATTAGATATTTGCCCCAACTATTTTCACTTTCATCTACTTTATAGTCGTCATTCCCTTTATCATAAAATATTCTTACAGTTCCATCCGGTAATCCAAATAACTCATTCGCGAATTTTTCATAAACCTCCTCTTTTATCCACCTTTCCCCTAAAGATATCTTTATATCCTCAATCGGTATTTCTTTTGGTCTTACTTTTTCTAATTCTCTTATTGTGGATAATACCTCTTTTGGCATTGTTTCTTCATTTTTATACATTCCTTTTATTTCTCTTATCTTTTTATATATATCTCCACTTAAATAAACATCCCTTAACTCGTATTCATTTGTTACTGGGTTCAATATAATCTTATTTTCCAATTTATTTACTATTTCTTTCCAATCCTTATCTAATAAAACGCTCATGTAATTTAAATTTACTTTTCCATACTTATTTAACGAGGCTGTTAATGCATCGATTTCGCTTTCAACTTTCCCTTCCTTTTTAAAACTTACAGGTTTTAAAAATACATCTGCTTTTTCCCATTGTTTACTTTCTTTGTCATAATATTCCAGTCCTATTACATCCCTGAATAACAAATCTCTACTTATTATATTTATATTCTTACTATCATTTATTATTCCATATCTTTTTACAAATAAATTATACTCCTCGTTTAACTTTTGTCTTAAACCAACATATTCTATCTTATCCCTTTCCTCATTTTTTATCAATTCTAAATACGCTTCTCTAACCTTTATGTATTGTTCCATTTTCAGGCTTTCACTCATACTTCCATTTTCTGGGTGAAATAAATATTGTTCTTTTTCCTTGTCATACTTTATTACACCAACCTTTCCATTTTGTATTATATACACCCCTTCTGCATAATGAGGTTTTATTTCATCTATATTTTCTGGTATAAAAGTATTCCTAATATCAAATAGAGTGCCCTTATATAAATCATTATTTTTATTTTCTATATTTTTTTTGCTTTGATATAATGAATAATTAAACCTATTTCGCATATCTCTCTCCAAAAACTGTTTTAATTGCTTATTTGCATTTTCAATCGTATCAACATAAAAATTAAAACACTCTTTTCCGTACATATCTTTTCCTATTTCTCCTTTATCGAAAATAATATTGTACTTTTCTCTTAAATACCCATTATTCTTTTTTCCTTTTATATCCTCTACTATTACAAACCTTTTTTCTATTTCATCATTTCTTTTCTTTTCGGAATCTTTTTGTAGTATAATTAAATCACTACCAACGCTTGTTCCACTCTCATTAAATAAATTATTTGGTAGTCTTATTGCGGATACAAGCCTACATTGTTTCATCATTTCACGTCTTATTGACTCGTTTTCTTCTGTATCGCTTGTTCCTCTCGTTGTAATAAACGCCACAATTCCACCATCCCTTACCTTATCAATTGCTTTTAAAAAGAAATAGTTATGTATCTTTCTACAACTTTCTCTTTTTATAGGATTTTTGCTTCTTACAAAATCAACATCAAATACATTGTAATTTCCAAACGGTATATTTGATATAGCTAAATCATAACTTTCATCCTTACTATCTGTCGTTTCAAACCCACCTGCATAAACTTTAGTTCCTTCTCCCGCAATACATTTTAATAAACTTGATGTTAAAATATCTTTTTCGTATGCGTCAACTTTTGATTTTATTCCACTATTTTTTATTTCTTTCATAAATATACCCATTCCAGCAGAAGGTTCTAATATGTTTCCTATTTCCCCTCCTGTTGCCCTTTTTATCTCTTCAACAATAGTTTTTACTATTGGTTCCGGTGTATAAAATGCTGTTAATACACTCGTTTTCAGTTCTTTTATTACCTTTTCGCTACTTTCTCCATATATTTTTTTCAATAACTCGTTTAATTCCTCAACTTTTGTTTTTAATTGAAGATCCTCATTGCTCCAATTCGTAATATCATTTGTATTTAAAAGTATAACCTTTAAACCTCCGAATCCTTTGTATTTACTAATTTTTTCAATATCTTCTTTCGTTATTTCTCTTTCCTTGCTTGTTATATCATAGTAAGTTCTTATTGCTTCAAGGTTATCATCAAACACTTGTCTTTTATTGTAACTCATACACTATAATTTTAATTTAATTACTTCCATCATTTCATCTTCAAACTCATCGGTATATGCAAAATCATACTTTTCAAACCCGTACTTCTCAAATATTCCTTCTCCTGCTTTTACAATTTCAATTATCTTTTTCTTTAACGTTCCTTCATTTTCCAATCTTTCATAATAATCTTCATCCATTTCTCTTATCTTTTCCTCAATGTATGAGTATTTTGAATTTGTGTATCCTTCCTTTAGAACCTCTATTGCCTCGATTTCTGCCATAAATGGCATTTCTCCCCTGTCAATCATATCATTATATAATCTAAATGCCATTTCCGTTTTGGCTCTCAAGAATTCTTCGTACTCTATTCCCATATTTTCCTTTATTTCCGGGAAAAAATCATCCATATACCCATCAAGGTATTCCCTAAAATTTTCTTTCGTTTCCATTTTTTCTCTTATTTTAGTTCAACAAATATAATTTTTTTTTACATTTGGTAAAAATTATACCAAAAAAATGAGGCTTGCTGTTGTCGGTTCAAGAAACTTTACTAACGCACAAGTTATATATAATTTCTTAGATAACTTTTGC
The DNA here is from genome assembly GCA_001603425.1 of Bacteroidales bacterium Bact_08. Taxonomy (GTDB): domain Bacteria; phylum Bacteroidota; class Bacteroidia; order Bacteroidales; family UBA932; genus Bact-08. The sequence goes on along the minus strand of LUYZ01000105.1, from coordinate 3,394 downwards.
AGGGGCAAAAATATACAACTTGTTGTTTCAGGAGGAGCAAGAGGGGTAGATAGGATTGCTTCTTCGTGGGCCAAAAGCAAGAACATAGATGTTCTAATAATTCGTCCCGACTATGATAAATACCCCCCAAAAATTGCTCCTATCATAAGAAATAGGGAGATTGTCAATAAATCCGACTTCGTCTTATCATTTTGGGATGGGAAAAGTCGAGGAACTAAATTTGTCATTGATTATTGCAAACAGGTTAATAAACCCAATAAGATTGTTTTCATAGATCTTCTTAATCTTAATAAAAACAATAGTAATGGTTATTCACTGTAATGGTTATATTCCGAGAGATACCAGGCATAACTTTAGGGTAATAAAACTTGACCTTAAAGCAAAGGGCTATCCATATCAAGAAACAAAAGACTTTGTTAACTATTACTTTAATATGAGTTTAAAACAATATGATAAACTCTTTCAATCAAACCAACCTATTACATGTATTTCTACTCCTTCATCTTCTGGTTACAATCCTACAATCAATATTTTTTTTGAACTACTAAATTCTCGTTACAGTAAAAATCTATCTTTTATTGATAGTAACACATACTTAAATCCTGTATTTAACCAAGAGGCAAAACATAATACAGCATTTCATAAAAAAATAAATCTTCCTATTACAATCTCTGAAAAATATCCAGATTCTCTTTTTCAATTAAAACAAAATATCCCTGAAAACTCCAAACTTATCTTACTTGAAGATTGGATGAGTACAGGCGATACATCAATTCTTTTTTCAAAATTTCTATCTAATAACAATATTAAAATTACAGATTATGCTGCACTTGTTGTTAATACTCCTTACTTTATTAGTAATACAGATATTAGAAGAAACATTGAAAAGGTCAAACCTTTCACTGATGATCTTAAAGGCCTTTGTCAATCATTTATCACCCTCTTTGATGGTTTTCTTCAAAACAAATTTTATCGTTTTGAGTTAGAATTTCACCGACTTAACAAGGATTCTTACACACATTATCTTGATAATGTATTAAAATCCGGTTCAGATAATTACTTAAAATCTAATCTATTTAACCTAAATGAAATTAACCGTAAATCGGAGCAACTATATCAACTTTTAAATTTCCGAGAGGAAAGGGGTCTTCAGTAATGTTTCATAAATCGTTGAATTTATGATACAATATTTTTTTATGTTTTTCTACATGTTTTAATGTTTCGTTTTTGTGTTTCATTTTTATTTTTATATTTGTAATATTATTAACTAAACAACTTTACTATGAAAACAATCAAATTTGAACTTGAAGGCATTTATGAAACAGGCGATGTTTTTCTTAATGGTAAACATCTTGACCTTGATAAATCATTGAAACTTGTTAATCATTCTCCATCGGGTTTTAGTTGGGGCTATGGAGGCTTAGGCCCGGCTCAACTTGCTTTAGCCATTCTTTATGAACTAACAAACGATAAAGATTTTTCTATTCGGAACCATCAAAAACTTAAATTCGATTTTGTAAGCAAGTTGCCCCAATCAGATTTTCATGTAATCCATGAAATTACTTATTCTAAAGACCAATCGCATTCAAATTCTTTAACTTTTTAATCATGTCAAAACTTATCATTTGTGAAAAGCCTTCCGTTGCTGAAGACTTTTTCAAGGCCCTTTCGGGTACTAAAAAACATAAAGGGTATTTTGAGTGTAACCACGAAGGCTCAATATATTACATAACCTACTGTTTCGGTCATCTTTTTGAGTTTGTTTACAAAGATTCTAAAGAATGGAACCTTAACGATCTTCCTATTTTCCCTAATAATTGGTTTCCTTCTCCTATATCTTCAAAAAAAGAACAAATTAAGATTATTTGCAACCTTATTAACATTTCATCTGATATAATCATTGCTACCGATGCCGGAAGAGAAGGTGAACTAATTGCAAGGGAATTGCTTGAGTATTCTGACAAAAACATTTATAGTAAGAAAAATGTCTTTAGATTTTTTACTTCTGAGGCCCTTACAAAAGATGTAATTCTTAAAGGTCTTAAACAATTGTCAATTTACACAAAATATAATTACCTCTATTTCCAGGCAAAAGGTAGAATGATGAGCGATTGGTTGGTAGGAATTAACCTTACACGCGGTTATACACTTGTGAATAATTCTGGTTTAATTTCTATTGGTCGAGTTCAAACTCCTATTCTTTTTGAGATATCTAAAAGATCCAATGAATATAAATCCTTTCAACCAACTTCATCTTTTAACTTGTCCTTTCAGGGCGATAATAACATTTTACTCAAATCTTCAATATCTTCTCCAAATGAAAAAGAGATTCAAATAATTATTTCCAATCTTTCCCCTTATCTTCCTTTATATATAACAAAATTTGAAGAAAGTAATGAGAAAAATATTAGTGCTCCCCCACTTCATTCACTTACAACTTTACAGCAAGAGGCCAATATTAAGTTTGGGCTTAGCCCAAAGAAAACACTTGATATTGCTCAAAAACTTTATGAGGAATATAAACTTATTTCTTATCCTCGATCTGATAGTCAATATTTAGCCGATTCCTCAGTTTCTTATTTCTCCGAATGTTTAACGCGTGTTGGTTTTCCAAATTACGCAAACGAGGTTTCTCTCGACAGATTTTCAAAAATAATTTTTGATTCTTCCAAACTTACCGATCACCATGCAATTATTTGTATTGACTCTCCCAAAAACATTTCTCTTCTTCCCGATGAATTAAACGTCTTTAATCTTATTCTTAATAGAATGACTAACTTTTTTAAAGGCGATTATAAATATAAAACAATTCTTATAGAGGGTAATGTTTCAGATACTGTCTTTTCAAACACTTTTACTAAAGTTATTGATTATGGTTGGAAGGCGTTTCTTAATGAAAACGAACATTCATTTAATGATGATGATGCTTCTTCTGATTTAAGTAATACATTATCATCATCAATATCTATTAACGTTGGCGATTCTATTTCAGGAAAACTCTTTGCACGTGAAGTTAAATCAACTCCTCCTAAACTTTATACTGAGGCATCTATCCTTAAATTTATGGATAAAAACAATCTTGGGACCCCGGCAACAAGGGCTGATATTATTGAAAAACTCTTTAATAGAGATTATATTTTTCTTGAAAAGAAAAAACTCTTTTCAACTCCAAAAGGCGATTCTCTTGTTTCAGTTCTCTTAGAAAACAATTCCTTGCTTTTAAACATTGATTTTACTTCAAAAGTAGAAAAGGAACTTAATTCAATTAATTCACAAAATGAACTTTATTCATTTGAAAGTAAAATAAAGGACATTGTTTTTTCTGAACTTTCCAATGTAAACAAATCATCAAACAAAATACAACGTTCTTTGAGTAAAAAACAAATTGAATTTT
>LUYZ01000009.1 GCA_001603425.1 Bacteroidales bacterium Bact_08 | reverse complement strand
CCAATGGACAGAGGATGTTTACTATATGTATAAAAATAAGTTTATTGCAGATGGTGTGCATCCTTCACAAGCAGGAGTATCTGCTATGAATGAGATGGCAACAGGAGCAACAAAAATTTTTGGAAATAGACAGCAATACAATCCATTTAGCAGAAGTGCCACAGATTTAATAGATCATAATACTGGTAGAATTTATGATGGAACAACTTTAAAGTGGGAAGAGGATTGGTTAGATAGTGCAACTGAGAATATGCCATTACGTCAGGAGTATCAGATGATCGTTTCTGGTGGAACGCAAAAGACCAACTATATGTTCTCTTTGGGATATCTAAACGAAGATGGTTTGGTTAAATCTACAAATTTTGAGCGATTCTCTGGAAGAGCAAATGTAGATTCTAAAATATCTGAGTGGTTTAGAGCAGGTTTAAATATAAATTTTGCTGCTAATAAAACTAATAGTACTACATTAGGTAGCGGAGCAACTAGTAGTTCTGCATATTCAAATGTATTTTACAGTGCTATGTTAATGGCTCCAATTTATCCTATTTATGAGAAGGATGATGCTGGTAATACAAAATATGATGAGAATGGTAAGGCTATATATGATTGGGGAGAAGATAGGCCAGCTGGTGCTTCTGCTGGTTGGAATCCTCTAGCAAATCTAGAAGAGGATAAATATCTTGGTACTACAGATAATGTTAGTAGCCGTATGTTTATGGAGTATAAAGGGCTCGAGGATTCATATCTTAAAGGATTAAAACTTGCAGTAAATTTTGGTTTCGATTATGCTTTAGCAAAAAGCAAAACGTATTGGAATCCCTATTTTGGAAATGGTAAATCTTTAAACGGGTATCTTTCTGTTGCAGATGGTAGAACATTGAGTTATACTTTTAACCAGGTTTTATCTTGGGATAGAACTTTCGGAGAGCATCATATAGATTTAATGGCTGGTCACGAGCTTTATAGATATGAATATCAATATCTATATGGAGAAAAGGCAGGATTCCCATTTGGTGGTTTATATGAGTTGGATGCTGCAACAAATATTAGAGATTCTAGATCCTACACAGATGAGTATGTTATTGAATCGTATTTTTCTAGATTAAATTATGATTATAGAGATAAATACTATTTTTCTGCAAGTTATAGAAGAGATGGAACCTCTAGATTTAATAAAAATGTTAGATGGGGAGATTTCTGGTCTGTTGGTGCAAGTTGGAGAATATCTCAAGAGCCATTTATGCAAGACTTTTTCTGGTTGAACAACCTAACTTTAAAAGCATCATATGGAGTTCAAGGTAATGACAATATAGGCTCTTTATATGCGTGGCAAGCTTTTTATTCATTACAATATCCAAATCAATCGTTCCCAGGTGCTGTAGTTAAGTCTTTAGAGAATGCCGATCTTAAATGGGAAAAAAACAATAATCTCAATATTGGTATTGAATCTCGTTTATTCGATAGACTATCTGTAACTGCTGAGTACTATCTTAGAAAAACTGAAGATATGTTAATGGATTATCCAATGGCTGTATCTTTAGGTTTTGATGGGTATTCAAAGAATATTGGTGCTATGGATAATAGTGGTTTTGAGCTAACACTCTCTTATGATATAATTAAGAGCAAAGATTTGTTTTGGAACACAACTTTTATGGGTTCTACTGTAACTAATAAAGTTAAGAAGTTAGCAGATAAGCCAGAAATTATCACTGGAAGTTATATTATTAAAGAGGGAGCAGCACTACGCTCTTTCTATTTAGCAGAATCGGCAGGAGTTGATCCAGCAACAGGTAGCAAGTTATATTGGGTATGGGATGTGGTTGATGGAGTGAAGGGAGAAAAATATATGTCAAGTGATTATCAAAAAGCTCTACAGTGTAGAGATGTTGCTGGTAATCGTATTCCAGATCTATTTGGCTCATGGTCAAATGAATTTAGATATAAGTCATTTGATTTAAATATTTTAACAACATACTCTATTGGTGGAAAAATGTTGGATGGTGTTTATAATTCGTTGCTATATAGTACATATGTTGGGCAAGCAGCTCATAAACATAGATTAACCAAGGCTTGGAAACAACCTGGAGATATAGCTGAGATTCCAAGAATAGACCCTAATGGATCTGCAAGAATAACTAGAACATCAGACGAGCTTTTAAGTGCATCATATTTTTCAATTAAAAATATTACTTTGGGATACACTCTTCCAAGCAAGGCAGTTAAAAAAGCAGGGTTACAAAATGTAAGATTAACTTTGACAGCAGATAATCTCTATATTTTCACCGCATTAAAAGGAATGGACCCTCAGTACAATTTCACAGGTGGTACTGGTTTCTCATACACTCCGTCTAAAACGGTTTCTGTTGGATTAGATATCAGATTTTAATTAATAAGATTACAGAAATGAAAAAGATATTATCAATATTATTAGCTTTGGGACTTATTATCTCCAGCGGTTGTTCTCATATGCTGGATACAGATCCCACAAATCAAGTTTCGGGAACAGCTATCTTTTCCGATGCACAAAACTCGTTGTCTGCAATTAACGGTATCTATAGATTGATGTATTCCGGTAATTGGGGAACAGCATGGAACGATGAAAATGGTGGATTACCTGCATTTATCTTAGTATTCGACCTTATGGGAGAAGATCATATAATGGATGGTTCTGGTTCTGGATGGTTCTGGTATGACTATGGGTTTGATACCTGGGGAGACTATGCTGGTAAAGCTGGCCACCAGTATCAAATGTGGAATTTCTTTTACTCTTTAATTGCAAATGCAAATTATATAATTGCTCAAAGAGATAAGATTCCTGGAAATCAAGATATTGCAAATTATGTAATGGGTCAGGCATATGCAGTTAGATCATTTGCTTATATGTGGTTAGTACAGACATATCAACAAAATGATCCAAGTAAGCCTGGTGTTCCTGTTTATACAGAACCAACTTATGCAGGCTCTACAGGTAATCCTAGAGGTACTGTTAAAAATGTATATGATCAGGCAAATGCCGATATAGATGAGGCTATTAAAATTTTAGAGCAAACTAGTGTAAACCAGATGCATAAATCACATATAGACAAATATGTTGCATATGGACTTAAAGCTAGATATTCATTAGTTCAAAAAGATTATGAAACTGCTCTGACTTATGCTAAGAAGGCATTAGAATCACCAGCTTCTGTTGCATCATTCACAGATGTTAGAAACGTAAACGATATTTCTAAGCGTAATGTTATGTGGGGTCTTGGTATTCAAACAGACCAAGCTTTAGGAAACTGGGGTATATATGCCCATATAGATGCCGATAGTAAAGGTACATATTCAAAAGCGCGTCATCTTGTATCTTCATGGATCTATGACAACCTTCCAGAATCTGATCAAAGAAGAGTTTGGTGGACAGAACCACTACCTTCTAGTCAGTGGGGAGAGGCTGGTTCAGAGAATGGGTCTCGCAGATCTTGGTGCCAAACAAAATTGGTTTATATAGACGTTGCAGCTCAAACAGGGGACTATATTTTGATGCGTGCAGAGGAGATGGCCTTAACTGCAGCTGAGGCTGCTTGTCATCTTCAAAGATATACAGAGGCAAGAGAGTATGTTTCAATGGTTGGTAATATGAGAGATCCTCAATATCAAACTAGATTAGCTAATTTTACAAATAGTAATAGTTTTAATAATAATACTACAGGTAATTTAGCTACGTTAATGGACGAGATTTTATTTCAGAGAAGAGTTGAACTTTGGGGTGAGATTCCTCGTCTTCACGATCTTCAAAGACTGGGTCTTGGTTTTAATAGAAATTTCCCAGGAAGTAATCATACAATAAAACTAAGTAGTGTAAATACTTCTGCTGCATCGCCTGCTTTTATTTTATGGATTCCTCAGGCGGAATTTGATGGAAACGAAAATATGGATGCTACAACAGATCAAAATCCTCGTCAATATTAGTATAAATATAATTATTAATAGATTATGAAAAAATTATTATATATAATATCTATACTTGTTATAGTATTATGGACCTCATCTTGTGAGCAAGATTTGGTCAAATATAAGTCCGATGGATCGGCAGAGGCCTCTTTCCCATCTACTATCTATAGTAAATTTTGCTTTAGTCTCTGAAGATAATGGACAAATAACTATTGAGATGTGGCGAGGAAATAGTAAGAGCGCTGCCTCAATTCCTGTTACAATTTCTGGAGCAACTGATGTATTTACTCCACAAAAGCAACAATTCGACTTTGAGGCTGGGAGTAATAAAGCCTATTTAACCTTTACATATCCTGATATTAATAATTTTGCAGGGGAAACTTATAAGATTACTGTATCAATTAAGAATCCTGAGGACATATCAAAATCGGGAAGATCATCTATGGTAATATCTGCACAAAGAAAATTAACCTTCCAATCTTTGGGAACAGGTAGCTTCACATCAGACTTTTTTGAAGAGTCATGGCCTATTACAGTTATGAAGGCTGCTGAGGCAAACTACTATAGACTTCCAGGATGTTATTTTACGAACTATAACATTGAGTTTTCTATTAATGGCTCAGCTGTAAGTTTTGCAAAACAGCCAACTGGTTATAATCACTCAACTTATGGAATGGTATCTTGGGATCCTCGTTTTATGACTGAGAGTACAGTTCAAGGTAAGAATATTACTTTTGTAGTTGCTTTTACTGTAAGCGCTGGTTCATTTGGTAAATTTTATGAGGAGTTAGTATTACCTTAATTTGTTTCTAGTATATATTGCAAAGAGGCTGTTCCAATTTTGGAACAGCCTCTATTTTTTGTATTAATATTTTGGAATATTACTCCTCTTTACGGCTTTTAAATGCTTTTTGAAAATCGTCTTTAGAGGTTACAATAATTTTATCAAACTCTCTTGTTCCAGTTCCAGCAGGAATCAAGTGTCCGCAAATTACATTCTCTTTTAGACCCTCTAGGCAATCTTTTTTACCATAAGTAGCAGCTTCCGAAAGTACTTTTGTAGTCTCCTGGAATGAAGCAGCAGACATAAAGCTATTGGTTCTAAGAGCAGCTCTTGTAATACCTTGTAAAATCTGATTTGAGGTTGCTGGAACAGCATCTCTCGCCTCTACAGGCTTGAGATCTCTACGTTTAAGGGTTGAATTCTCCTCTCTTAGCATCCTTACTGTAACGATCATACCAGGTTTAAGAGTTGTTGAGTCTCCTGCATCTAAAACAACTTTTTTATCATAGATTTCGTCATTTTCTTGCATAAACTCCCATTTGTCTACCAGTTGTTCTGGAAGGAATTTAGTATCTCCTGGATCTACAATTTCCAATTTACGCATCATCTGTCTTACTATAACTTCAAAATGCTTATCATTGATTTTTACTCCCTGCATTCTATATACCTCTTGAACCTCATTTACAATATACTCTTGTACTTTTGTAGGTCCTTGAATAGCTAGAATATCTCTTGGAGAAATTGCTCCGTCTGACAATGGCATTCCTGCTCTGATATAGTCATTCTCCTGAACAAGAATCTGCTTAGAAAGCGGAACTAGATATTTCATCTCCTCACCTGTTTTAGATTTGATTATAATCTCTCTATTTCCTCTTTTGATTTTACCCATTTGTACCTCTCCATTGATAGCAGATACAATAGCTGGGTTAGATGGATTTCTTGCTTCGAATAACTCTGTTACTCTTGGAAGACCTCCAGTAATATCACCAGATTTACCAATTGCTCTAGGTATTTTAACTAGAGTATCTCCAGCTTTTACCTTTGCTCCATTCTCAACAATAATATGAGCTCCTACCGGTAGGTTATACTGTCTAAGCTCCTGTTTATTTTCGTCAATAATCTTAATGATTGGATTCTTAGATTTATCTCTAGACTCTATAACCACCTTCTCTTTATGAAGTGAGTATTCATCTGCAGCCTCTTCTCTATATGTAACCCCTTCTAAAAGATTATCAAATACAATCTTACCACTTGTTTCTGCAATGGTTAGTGCATTATAGGCATCCCATTCACAAATTTTATCTCCTTTTTTAACTATATCGCCATTTTTGCAAAATAGAGATGCTCCGTATGGGATATTGTGAGTTGAAAGTACAATGCCAGTATTTTCATCAACGATTCTCATCTCTGCTGTTCTACCAATCACAAGCTCTATCTTCTCTCCTGCAGCATTCTCTTTAAGAATAGTTCTAAGTTCTTCAAACTCTAGTTTACCATTATACCTTGCAACAATCTCATTTTCAGAAGCAATACTAGATGCTGTACCCCCTACGTGGAATGTTCTAAGTGTAAGCTGGGTTCCTGGTTCTCCAATTGATTGAGCAGCAATAACTCCTACTACCTCGCCAATATTTACCATGCGACCAGTTGCTAGATTTCTACCATAACATTTGGCACATACTCCCTTTTTAGACTCACAGGTTAATACAGATCTAATCTCTACTTGTTCTATTGGAAGAGTCTCAATTAAAGAGGCAATCTCCTCTGTAATCTCTTGACCAGTCTCCAATATTTTATCTCCAGTTAAAGGATTGTAAACGTCGTGAACAGATGTTCTACCTAATATTCTATCGTAAAGAGATTCAACAATGTCGTCCTTGTTCTTGATTGCAGTAGCAACAAGGCCTCTTAATGTTCCACAATCGTCTTCGCTGATAATTACATCATGAGATACATCTACTAGTCTTCTTGTTAGATATCCAGCATCTGCAGTTTTTAAGGCTGTATCGGCAAGACCTTTTCTGGCACCGTGAGTGGAGATAAAGTACTCCAATACAGATAGACCCTCTTTAAAGTTAGACAAAATTGGGTTTTCAATAATTTCTGCCGATGTTGCTCCAGATTTCTGAGGTTTCGCCATAAGTCCACGCATACCAGAGAGCTGTCTAATTTGCTCTTTAGAACCACGGGCTCCAGAGTGAAGCATCATATATACTGGATTAAATCCATCTTGATCTGTAGATATTCTTTTCTCTACAATATTAGTTAATTTTGAGTTGGTTGATGTCCAAATATCAATAATCTGGTTATACCTCTCATTGTTAGTAATTAAACCATTATTATATGAGAATAAAATATTTTCTACTTGATTATATCCCTCTTCAATCAATTTAGCCTTCTCTTCTGGAATAATTATATCCTCTAGATTGAACGACAAACCTCCTCTGTATGCCATTTTGTATCCAATCTCTTTAATATCGTCAAGGAATTGGGCAGTTCTAGCTACACCGCATATTTTCAGTACATTACCAATAATATCTCTTAAAGATTTTTTTGTTAAGACTTCATTGATGTAACCTGCTTCAGCTGGAACAACTTGGTTAAATAGAATTCTACCAACAGTTGTTTTTATCATTTTGTATCCTTTAGATAAATCTGTGGCATCTATAGGAATTCTTACTTCTATTTGTGCATGAAGAGCAACTCTACCTTCGTTATATCCAATAATTACCTCCTCTGCTCCATAGAATTTCATCCCCTCTCCTTTAACGTTAGGTCTTGGTTTTGTTATATAGTATAGACCAAGAACCATGTCTTGAGAAGGAACTGTAATTGGTGCTCCATTTGCAGGGTTAAGGATGTTATGAGAACCAAGCATTAATAGCTGAGCCTCTAATATTGCTGCATTACCGAGTGGAAGATGGACAGCCATCTGGTCTCCGTCAAAGTCGGCATTAAATGCTGTACAAGACAGAGGATGCAGTTGAATTGCTTTACCCTCTATTAATTTAGGTTGGAATGCTTGAATACCTAGTCTATGTAGGGTAGGGGCACGGTTCAAAAGAACTGGGTGTCCTTTCATTACATTTTCTAGAATATCCCATATAACTGACTCTTTTCTATCTACAATTTTTTTAGCAGATTTAACAGTTTTAACTATTCCTCTCTCTATTAGCTTTCTAATAATAAATGGCTTAAATAGCTCAGCTGCCATATCTTTTGGTAGACCACACTCATGCATTTTAAGTTCTGGTCCCACAACAATCACCGAACGAGCAGAGTAGTCAACCCTCTTACCTAATAGATTCTGTCTAAACCTACCTTGTTTACCTTTTAAACTATCAGAAAGAGATTTTAGAGTTCTGTTTGCTTCTGTTTTAACAGCATTTGATTTTCTTGAGTTATCAAAAAGTGAATCAACTGCCTCTTGTAGCATCCTTTTTTCATTTCTTAGAATTACTTCGGGAGCTTTAATCTCAATAAGCCTTTTTAGACGGTTATTTCTAATAATAACTCTTCTGTATAGGTCATTTAAGTCCGATGTAGCAAAGCGACCACCATCTAGTGGAACTAAAGGTCTAAGCTCTGGTGGAATAACAGGAATAACCTTAAGTATCATCCACTCTGGATTATTAACCTCTTTAGACTCTCTAAAGGCCTCAACAACGCTTAATCTCTTTAGAGCTTCTGCCTTCCTTTGTTGAGACGTTTCTGTTTCTGTTTTATGTCTAAGAGAGTATGAAAGCTGGTCTAAATCTATTTTTTCTAACATTTTATAGATTGCTTCAGCTCCCATTCCTGCAATAAATTTGTTAGGATCGGTATCGTCTAAAAGCTGATTTTCTCTTGGTAGAGTATCAATGATACTTAGGTACTCATCTTCTGTTAAAAAATCGTGTTCTTTAACTCCATCAGTAGCCTTTATACCTGCTTGAATAACAATATATCTTTCGTAATATATAATTGCTTCAAGTTTCTTTGAAGGGATACCCAAAAGATATCCAATTTTATTTGGAGTACTTCTAAAATACCAAATGTGTGCAACAGGAACAGTTAATGAGATATGACCCATTCTCTCTCTTCTCACTTTTTTCTCTGTCACCTCAACACCGCATCTGTCACATATTATGCCTCTGTAGCGAATTCTCTTATATTTACCACAATGGCACTCATAGTCTTTGTATGGACCAAAAATCCTTTCGCAGAATAGACCATCTCTCTCTGGTTTATAGGTCCTGTAGTTTACTGTTTCCGGCTTTAGTACTTCGCCAGAAGATCTCTCTAAGATCTCTTCTGGTGAAGCTAAACCGATAGTAATTTGGTTAAAATTACTTTTTACTTTTATATCTTTTTTTATAGACATATTATTGCGGTTCAATAATTTGTAAATATATTAATCAAATTAATCTAAGTTGACGCTCAATCCCAGACCTCTTAATTCATGTAAAAGAACATTCAGCGATTCTGGAATACCAGGTGCTGGCATTGGATCTCCTTTTACAATAGCCTCATATGCTCTAGATCTACCAGAGACATCGTCCGACTTAATGGTCAGAATCTCTTGTAAGATGTTTGCAGCACCAAATGCTTCTAGTGCCCAAACCTCCATCTCTCCAAATCTTTGACCTCCAAATTGAGCTTTACCTCCCAGAGGTTGTTGTGTAATAAGAGAGTAAGGTCCTATAGATCTGGCATGCATCTTATCATCAACCATATGTCCTAATTTTAACATATAAATTACACCCACAGTTGCTGGTTGGTCAAAAGGTTCTCCTGTACCACCGTCTCTTAGGTATGTTTTGCCATACTTAGGAACTCCAGCCTCATCGGTTTTATTACAAATCTCTTCTAGTGTAGCACCGTCAAAAATAGGAGTACTATATTTTTCTCCAAGTTTTTGTCCAGCCCAACCAAGAACAGTTTCGTAAATTTGACCAAGGTTCATACGTGATGGTACCCCTAGTGGATTCAATACAATGTCCACTATTGAGCCATCTTCTAGGAATGGCATATCTTCGTCTCTTACTATTCTAGCGACAATACCTTTGTTTCCGTGTCTACCAGCCATTTTATCTCCAACTCTAATCTTTCTCTTTTTGGCAATATAAACTTTGGCCAACTGCATGATACCAGTTGGTAGCTCATCTCCAATAGTAAGGTTATATTTAATTCTCTTTAGTTCGGCATCGTACTCTTTGTGGGCAATAAGATAATTATTGATTAACTCTTTAATTAAATTATTTGTATTTTTATCGGCAGTCCATTTTGCTGGGTTGATGTTTTCATAGTCAATTCTATCTAGTACATCAATCTTGAAATCAACTCCTTTTTCAATAATCTCTACACCATACAAATCACTAACACCTTGAGAAAGTTTATTGTGTAACAGAGCATGTAATCTTTCCAAGAAATTGTTCCTAAGTTGCCCTGCTTTTCTAACAAAAGTCTCTTCAGCTTGTTGAAGGTGATTTTTGGTTGTAGATTTTCCCTTTTTAGAGCTTTCTTTACTAACTCTTGAGAATAATCTTTTATCAATAACTGTTCCTCTAAGAGATGGAGAGGCTTTAAGAGATGCATCTTTAACATCACCAGCTTTGTCTCCAAAGATAGCTCTTAATAGTTTCTCTTCTGGAGATGGATCGCTCTCACCTTTAGGAGTGATTTTACCAATTAGAATATCTCCAGGTTCAACGTTGGCACCAATTCTAATTATACCATTCTCATCAAGGTCTTTGGTCGCCTCCTCGCTTACATTAGGAATATCGGATGTTAACTCTTCCATACCTCTTTTTGTATCTCTAACCTCCATTATATACTCATCTACATGTATAGAGGTAAATACATCTTCTCTAAGAAGTCTTTCCGATATAACAATAGCATCCTCAAAGTTGTATCCTTTCCAAGGCATAAATGCAACTTTTAGGTTTCTTCCTAATGCTAACTCTCCTTTTTCAGTAGCATATCCCTCTGTAATAACTTGCCCCTTCTCAACTTTATCTCCCTTTTTTACAATAGGTTTTAGTGTTACCGATGTGTTTTGATTTGTTTTTCTATATAGAGGTAGTTTGTATACTGTGATTTCTGGATCAAAACTTACTAGTTTTTCATTCTCAGTCATCTCATATTTGATATGTATCTCTCTGGCATCTACATATACAACTTCACCTTTTCCTCTAGCATTAATTTGTGTTCTAGAATCTTGAACAACTGGTTTCTCAAGACCAGTACCAACTATAGGGGACTCAGGTTTAATTAGCGGAACTGCTTGTCTCATCATGTTAGACCCCATTAGTGCTCTATTTGCATCATCATGCTCCAAAAATGGAATTAATGAAGCGGCAATAGAGGCAATTTGGTTAGGTGAAACATCCACTAAATGAACCTCATCTCTACCAACAACAGGGTAATCGGCCTCAACTCTACATTTAATTCTCTCATCTGTTATTGTTCCATCTTCTGCAATATGTACATTTGCTTGAGCAACCATCTTATCCTCTTCCTCTTCTGCACTCATATAGATAATCCCTTTTCCAGTCATATCTACTTTTCCTTCTTCCACAACTCTATATGGAGTTTCAATAAAACCTAATTCATTAATTCTTGCATATACGCAAAGAGATGAAATTAGACCAATATTAGGACCCTCAGGTGTTTCAATTGGGCACAATCTACCATAGTGAGTGTAGTGAACGTCACGTACCTCAAATCCAGCACGATCTCTAGAAAGACCTCCTGGACCTAAAGCCGATAATCTTCTTTTATGAGTCATCTCTGCTAATGGATTTGTTTGATCCATAAATTGAGATAACTGACTAGTACCAAAGAAAGAGTTAATTACTGAAGATAGTGTTTTTGCATTAATAAGGTCAATAGGTGTAAAGACCTCATTATCTCTAACATTCATTCTCTCTCTAATTGTTCTGGCCATTCTGGAGAGACCTACACCAAATTGGTTTGCAAGTTGTTCTCCAACGGTTCTTATTCTTCTATTACTTAGATGGTCAATATCATCTACAGTAGCTTTTGAATTTATCAGCTGAATAAGATATCTGATAATTTCAATAATATCTTGTTTTGTAAGAACTTTTGTCTCTTCTGGAATTTCTAGATTTAACTTTCTGTTAAGTCTGTATCTTCCAACCTCACCCAAATCATATCTTTTATCTGAGAAGAATAGTTTATCTATAACATCTCTAGCAGTTGCTTCGTCAGGTGGTTCTGAGTTTCTTAATTGGCGGTATGTATAGAATACTGCCTCTTTTTCTGAGTTTGTTTGATCTTTTTGAAGAGTATTATGAATAATGGCAAAATCGTTGATGTTTGCATCTTCTTTATGAACCAGAATAGTATCAACACCAGATTCTAATATTAACTCTACATGGTCCTCTTCAATAATTGTCTCTCTGTCAATTACTATCTCATTTCTTTCTATATATACAACCTCTCCTGTATCCTCATCCACAAAGTCCTCATTCCATGTTTTTAAAACTCTGGCCGCTAGTTTACTTCCAACTAATTTTTTTAAATTAGTTTTATTTACTTTTACTTCGTTGGCTAGACCAAAAATATCTAGAATCTCCTTGTCACTTTCATAGCCAATAGCTCTTAATAGTGTGGTTACAGGAAGCTTCTTTTTACGATCTATATATGCGTACATCACATTGTTTATGTCTGTAGCAAATTCGATCCAAGATCCTTTAAATGGAATTATTCTGGCAGAATATAGCTTAGTTCCGTTAGCGTGATAACTCTGTCCAAAAAATACGCCTGGAGAGCGGTGCAACTGAGAAACAACAATTCTTTCAGATCCGTTAATAACAAAAGTACCTCTAGGTGTCATATATGGAATGGTTCCTAGATATACATCTTGAATAACAGTATCAAAATCTTCGTGTTCTGGGTCCGTACAATAGAGCTTAAGTTTGGCTTTGAGAGGAACACTATATGTTAACCCTCTGTCTAAACACTCCTCAATGCTATAACGAGGTGGGTCTATAAAGTAATCGATGAATTCAAGAACAAAGTTGTTTCTTGTATCCGTAATTGGAAATATTTCTTGAAAAACTTTGTATAGTCCTTCATTTCTGCGATTTTCTGGGGTAGTCTCAAGCTGGAAGAAATCTTTAAACGATTTCAACTGAACTTCTAAGAAATCCGGATAATCAAGAAGGGACTTAGAAGTCGCGAATGTAATCCGCTGATTAGTATTTTTATGCGACATTGTTTTCGGATTGGTTGAAAAAAATAAAATAACGACAAAAAGGTTTAGAGCTCATTAGCTCTAAACCTGATAGATATTCCCCGATTTACGGGATCTGGAGTTATTTAACTTCAACTTCTCCGCCCGCTTCTTCGATTTGAGATTTGATTTGCTCAGCTTCTGCTTTAGAGATCTTCTCTTTAATAGCTTTAGGAGCTCCATCAACTAACTCTTTAGCCTCTTTAAGACCTAAGCCAGTAATCTCTTTAACAACTTTAACTATTTGTAATTTAGCTTGACCAGCTGAAACTAGAATTACATCAAATTCAGTTTGTTCAGCAGCCTCAGCAGCAGCAGCAACAGGGCCTGCAACGGCAACAGCAGCAGCAGCTGGCTCAATTCCATATTCTTCTTTTAATACTTTTGCTAGTTCTTGAACTTCTTTAACAGACAGGTTAACTAATTCTTCTGCAAATTTTTTGATATCTGCCATGGTTATAATTGTTTTAAAATGATTAATTTTTTACTCTTTTTCTGAAAGGGTCTTAACGATTCCTGCAATTTTTCCACCACCACTAGAAGTAAGGGCAGATACAACATTTTGAACAGGAGATTGAAGTAGACCAATAATATCACCGATAAGTTCTTCGCGTGATTTGATTGCAACAAGTGCCTCTAGTTGATTCTCTCCAACATATGCGCACTCTTGTACTAACGCTCCCTTAAGGACAGGCTTACCATGCTCTTTACCAAACTCTTTTATAAGTTTAGCTGGAGTATTTACACTCTCCGTGAACATTATTGCTGTAGGACCTTCCAGTATGGGGTAGAGGGCTTCTGAATCTGGTAATTGAGCTTTTTCTAGCGCTTTTCTTAATAGTGTATTTTTAACAACCATTAATTTAATGCTTTTTTCAAAGCATTGGCGTCTAAGCATCGATGTTTTGACAGCATTAAGACCAGAAATATCCGAAATATAGAAATTTGGGGTCTCTAATAGTTGCGCTGCCAGAGTTTCAATAATTTGTGTTTTTTCTTCTTTTCTCATAAAACATTAGTTATTTTATTCAGCAGCACTAATTGCTTTGCTATCTATGTTAATACCAGGACTCATTGTAGATGAAAGGTAAATACTTTTTAGATATGTACCTTTTAAAGCCTGAGGTTTTAGTTTAAGAACTGTATTGATAAACTCCATAGCATTTTCCTGAATTTTTTCAGGATCGAATGAAACTTTTCCAATTGCAGCATGAACTATACCTTGCTTGTCAACTTTAAAGTCAATTTTACCAGCCTTTACCTCTTTAACAGCTTTTCCAATTTCCATGGTTACTGTACCAGTTTTTGGGTTTGGCATTAAACCTCTTGGACCTAAAATTCTACCAATAGCACCAATTTTGGCCATTACGGACGGTGTACAGATTATTACATCTATATCTGTCCAGCCTCCTTTGATTTTTTCGATATAATCATCTAGTCCAACAAATTCTGCACCAGCTTCTGTTGCTTCTGCCTCCTTATCTGGAGTACAAAGAACAAGAACTTTTACATTTTTACCGGTACCATGCGGAAGAGTTACGACACCACGAACCATTTGATTCGCTTTACGCGGGTCAACTCCTAATCTCATTGCAATATCAACAGAAGCATCAAACTTGGTAAAAGAGATATCTTTTAGTAGCTTACATGCATCTGATAGCTTATATTGCTTATCAGGATCAACTTTTGCGTATACTATTTTTTGATTTTTTGTTAGCTTACTCATTATCGCAGGATTTAGTCTATTTTACATCTTCGGGAAAATCCCCGGTAACAGTTATACCCATACTACGTGCAGTACCTGCTACCATTGTCATGGCAGATCTAAGGGTAAATGCATTCATATCGGGCATTTTGTCATTTGCAATTTCACGAACTTGTTCCCATGAAATAGAGCCCACTTTCTTACGGTTAGGTTCAGCTGATCCAGACTGAACTTTGGCAGCCTCTTTTACCTGTACGGCAACTGGTGGTTGTTTTACGATAAACGAAAACGATTTATCGCTGTAAACAGTAATAACAACAGGTAGTATTTTACCTGCTTTATCTTGGGTGCGAGCATTAAATTGCTTGCAAAAGTCCATTATGTTTACACCTTTGGAACCAAGAGCTGGACCTACAGGAGGAGAAGGATTAGCTGCTCCGCCTTTAATCTGCAATTTAATGAGAGCGGCAACTTCTTTAGCCATAACTTTTTAATATTTATTCTTTGATTACTTGAACAAAATTTAATTCCAAATGAGTTTTTCTGCCAAAAATTTTGACCATCACTTTCAGTTTCTTTCTATCTTCCATTATCTCATCTACAATACCATCGAAACCATTGAAAGGACCATCTATAACTTTTACAGGCTCACCCACAATGAATGGAGTAATATTCTCCTCCTCTTTAACAGCGAGTTCATCAACCCTTCCTAATATTCTATTAACTTCTGACTGACGTAAAGGTACAGGTTCTTTGTCCTTCCCAGAACTCTCTGTCAAAAAGCCAGATATATGAGGTAGATTACGAATCAAGTGCTGAATCTCTCCAGTTAGAGCAGCCTCAATGAGAATATAACCGGGATAAAAAATCCTTTCCATACTGACTTTCTTACCATTTTTAACTTGGTAAATCTTCTCAGTAGGGATTAACACTTGAGATACATATTCTTCTAGATTAAGTCTTTTAATCTCGTTTTCTATGTACTCTTTAGCCTTTTTTTCTTTACCGCCGGCAGCCCTTACGACATACCACTTTTTGGAAATATCACTCATAAAAAATTAGTACAACATGTTGTAAATAAAAGTCATTATAGTCTTAAATCCGAAATCCATTCCAGAAATGATAAGTGCAAAAATTAATGATGCTATCATAACTACAATGGCCGAATTTTGTAACTGGGCCCATGTTGGCCAAGTAACTTTTTTTACCAACTCGGTGTACGACTCTTGAATGTACAATTTAACTTTGTTCATTTTTATATGATTGCGGCGTTGACATTGGAAGCAATTGTCTTTTGCCGGTTAATATAATAATCGATGCGTAACCATCAATTTGCAGGGGCAGAGCGATTCGAACGCCCATCAACGGTTTTGGAGACCGCTATTCTANNTTAGCCACTTACTGTGTATAGTAGCTAACTCTATTGTATTGTAATTAGTCGATTAACTCAGTTACCTGACCGGCACCTACTGTACGACCACCTTCACGGATTGCAAAGCGAAGTCCTTGGTTGATTGCTACTGGGTAGATAAGTTCAACAACTATAGTTACGTTATCTCCTGGCATTACCATCTCTGTTCCTTCTGGAAGAATAATCTCACCAGTAACGTCTAGAGTACGGATAAAGAACTGAGGACGATATTTGTTGTGGAAAGGAGTGTGACGACCACCTTCATCTTTCTTAAGAACGTAAATCTCAGCTTTGAATTTTTTATGAGGAGTAATAGTATTAGGCTTAGCAATTACTTGACCACGCTTGATGTCTTTTTTATCAATACCACGAAGAAGTAGACCTACGTTATCTCCAGCCTCTCCTCTGTCAAGAATTTTACGGAACATCTCAACACCAGTTACTGTAGATTTTCTTGGCTCTTCTCCAAGACCAATAATTTGAACCTCTTCACCAGTTGTAATTACTCCAGTCTCAATACGACCAGTAGCAACTGTTCCACGACCTGTGATTGAGAATACGTCCTCAACAGGCATTAGGAATGGTTTTTCGTTCTCACGTGGAGGAATTGGAATATATTCATCAACTGAATTCATAAGTTCCATAATCTTCTCTTCCCACTGAGCGTCTCCGTTTAGACCACCTAAAGCAGATCCACGAATTACTGGAGCATTATCTCCATCAAATTTGTAGAAGCTAAGTAGCTCACGAACTTCCATCTCTACAAGGTCAATCATCTCAGGATCATCAACAATATCAACTTTGTTAAGGAAAACCACGATTTTTGGAACGTTTACCTGACGTGCAAGAAGAATGTGCTCGCGTGTTTGAGGCATAGGACCATCTGTAGCTGCAACAACCAAGATAGCACCGTCCATTTGAGCAGCACCAGTAACCATGTTCTTCACATAGTCGGCGTGACCAGGACAGTCTACGTGAGCGTAGTGACGAAGCTCTGTTTGATACTCAACGTGAGATGTATTAATGGTAATACCACGCTCTTTCTCTTCTGGAGCGTTGTCAATAGAGTCGAATGAACGCATTTCTGAAAGACCCTTCCTAGCTAATACAGTAGTGATAGCCGCAGTCAGTGTAGTCTTACCGTGGTCAACGTGACCAATGGTACCGATGTTTACGTGTGGCTTATCCCTTTTAAAAGTTTCTTTTGCCATAATAATAGAATTTAAATAATTTAATTTTTTTGCACACTTGTAGAGCCGGTGACGGGAATTGAACCCGTGACCTCTTCCTTACCAAGGAAGCGCTCTACCTCTGAGCTACACTG
>LUYZ01000104.1 GCA_001603425.1 Bacteroidales bacterium Bact_08 | reverse complement strand
AAAAAATGAATTTCTATTTTGACCAAAAATATTTTTCTTAAAGAGATGTTTAGGTAAAAAAAAATTATTAGATTTGTCATTACCCTCTATAGGAGCGACACAATCTTATATTGGAGATGACGTATAGGTGAAATGGGGTAAATTCATAATTATTGAAAGAATAATAGGTCGATTTTTATCGTTTTTTTTGATTTTCTCTATTTTTTCCTTAAATTCGTTACCTAGAAACACAAAACACACAAAATACTACTTAATTATTAACCTAAAAATTTAACTTTATGAAACAAAAGTTGTTCGGTTTGTTGGCTCTGATACTTTTTACAGTATCGGTTGTCTCTGCGCAGACCAGGGTTACAGGAGTTGTAACCTCCAAAGAGGATGGATCTCCTATACCTTTTGCTTCTGTATTTGTTAAGGGAACAAATGTTGCCACAAGTACAGATATGAATGGTAGTTACTCTATCAATGTGCCAGCTGGGGCCACAATTCTAGCATTTAATGTTATTGGTATGAAGCCAATAGAGGTTGAGATAGCAGGCCGTACTGTTGTTAATGTTACAATGGAGACAGATGCATTGGCTCTTGACGATGTTGTTGTTATTGCTTATGGTACAGTAGATAGAAGGTCTTTTACAGGTTCTGCTGCTACCGTTAAGGGAGAGACAATTACAAGAAGACCAATTTCCAACGTGTCAAAAGGTCTTAGTGGAGTTGCAGCAGGGGTTCAGATTGCAAGCTCAACTGGGCAGCCAGGATCATCTGCAACAATTAGAGTTCGTGGCGTGGGCTCTATCTCTGCAAGTCAGGACCCTCTTATTGTATTGGATGGAATCCCTTATGATGGATCATTAGCCTCAATTAATACTTCAGATATTGAGACTTTAACAGTTCTTAAAGATGCTGCTGCGAACTCTATGTATGGTGCTAGAGGTGCTAATGGTGTTATTATGATTACAACCAAAAGGGGCCAAGTTGGTAAAACAAGAGTATCATTTGAATTAAGAGGAGGTTTTAACCAAAGAGGAACCCCTGCATACGATGTATCAAGAGACCCAGGTCAATATTTAGAGATTGCATGGGAGTCTTTGAGAAACTATGCTGCAGATCCTGCAAATAATATTCCTGGAGGTAATCCAGCACAGTGGGCTACTGATAATCTTATATCTCAAACTTATGGAACAGGTGGCTACAACCCTTTTGGTAACCTTCCTGGCAACCAAGTTGTACTGCCAACAGGTACTCTAAATCCATCTGCTAAATTAATGTATTGGGACGATTGGCTAAAAGATCCATTCCAAACTGGTTACCGTCAAGAGTATTTGGCAAGTATGAGTGGAGGTAATAACAAAACTAATTTCTATATGAGTTTAAGTTACCTTAGTGATGAGTCGTATGTGCCTAATTCAGATTTTGAGCGTTTTACAGGACGTGTTAAGGTAGAGCACACTGCTACAGATTGGTTTAAAATGGGTATGAATATGGCATATTCAAAATCAAAATCTAATACAACAAATGCCGAAAGTAGTCCTAATGCCTTTGCTAACATATTTATGTTTGCTCAGCAGGTTGCTCCAATCTATCCAATATATGAGTACGACCAAACAACAGGTGCCCCTATTTTAGATGAGATGGGTAACAGAGTATATGACTATGGTACAAATATGGGTAAACGTAATTATGGTACAAATACGAACCCTCTTGCAGCACAAAAGCATGATATCCGTAATAGTGATAGAGATCAGGTGACTGCAATTGGATTTGCAGAGATCAGGTTTATGCCAGAGTTAAAACTAACCACTAACGTTGCTATTGAGAATTACAACCAGTTCTCTAATAGTTTCCAAACTCCAATTGGAGGTGATGCTAAAAATGTTGGTGGACGTAACTATAGAGGTTCTTCTAAATATTTTTCTGTAAACTCACAGCAGTTATTAAACTACAATAAATCGTTTAATAATATTCATAATTTGGATGTTTTATTGGGTCATGAAACTAAAACTACAAAGTTTAATTATCTAGAGGGTAGTAAAGAGAACTTCCTAATACCTGGAAATCCAGAGTTAGATAATGCTGCAAAATTAACAGGTGCTACCTCATACGAAAACAATACCGCTCTACACTCATATATGTTTAGAGCACAATATAATTATGACTACAAATATTATCTTAATGCATCGGTTCGTAGAGATGGTTCTTCTAGATTCCATCCTGATACCCGTTGGGGTAACTTCTGGGCAGTAGGTGCATCTTGGAGGATTGAGCAAGAGGACTTTATGAGAAGTTATACTTGGTTAGATATGCTAAAATTAAAAGCCTCTTATGGTATTCAAGGTAATGATGGTATTGGTAGAGTAAATGCATATTCAGATCAGTATAGTGTTGTTAACTTAGATGGAGAGATTGGAATCTCTTATATATTTAGAGGTAACCCTAATTTAACTTGGGAGAACTCTGCTAACTTTAATATTGGATTCGATTTTGGATTTTTTGATAACTTAAAAGGTACTATTGAGTACTATAATAAATATACAAAGGATCTACTATATCAAAAAATATTACCTGGATCTATGGGTGCTCCAAACTGGATATATGATAATGCTATATCTATGACCAACTCTGGTATTGAGATAGAGCTTAGTTATGATATATTTAAAAAGAAGGATCTATTCTGGAATATTACAGCTAATGCTACATATCAGTCAAATAAGTTAGAGAAACTTCCAGTAGATAGAGATCCTAATGGATATGGTTACAGAGCTGGAAATTATTTTTATAAAAAAGGAAACTCTTTGTATGATTATTATTTATACGAATTTGCTGGTGTTGATCCAGATACAGGAAAATCTCTATGGTGGAAAGATACATATGCAAAAGATGATGATGGTAACTTTATATATGATAAAAACAACAATAGAGTTATAGAGAGTTCTGAAAAAACTAATGATTATGCACAGGCTTCTTATAGACAAAATGGTAAAAGTGGTTTAGTTGACTGGTATGGTGGAGTATCTACCTCTGTTATTTGGAAGGGTATAGATCTATCAATTCAAACCTCTTATCAAATTGGTGGTTATGGTCTTGATGGCCATTATTCAAATTTGATGAACTCGATGGAGGCTCCAGGAAGAAACGTTCATAACGAGGTTATTAAAAACAGATGGAGAACTCCTGGCCAGATTACAGATGTGCCTAAGGTGCAATATAATTTGCAAAACCAAAATGCTACTTCAGATAGATTTTTGACATCAAAAACTGCCTTTACTCTTCAGAATGTAACTATTGGTTATACTCTACCTAAATCTATTGCTAAAAAGTTAGATATTGAAGCATTGAGAGTTTATGCCTCTGGAGATAATCTGTTACTAATTTCTGCTAGAAAAGGCTTTGACCCAAGAATCTCTATTGGAGAAGGTACTGGCTTTAACTACTCTGCAATGAGAACATTCACATTAGGTGTAAATCTTAATTTTTAATTAAAAACGCCATTTAAAGATGAAAACAAAAATAAAAATAATATTAGCAGTTGCTGCACTGGCTGTAATAGCTCCATCTTGTGAGGGTTTCTTAGATACTGAGACCACTGGAACAGCCACAAAAGAGCAGATAGATGAGCTGGGTAAGACAAACCCAGATGCAATTAAAACCGTTGCCTATGGAACAATTCAAGGGGTATATGGATATATGGATGAGTATGCTGGTAACCATGATGTATTTGGGCATATGTCAATAGGTCTTGCAGGAGATCTTATGACAGAGGATATTAATCAAAATGTACACCACCACTTTGGCTTCGATTATAATATAGATAACCGTCAAGCAACATATAGAAGAACTAATAATGCTTGGTCATATGCTTATACTGTTATATCAAAGTCTAATGAGATTATAGGTAGTGTAAACCCAGATGTAACAGATCCAGATCTAAAGGCCTATCTTGGTCAAGCTTTTGCTCTAAGAGCAATGGGACTTCATATTGCTATTCAAAGATTTCAACAGACCTATAAAGGTAATGAGAATGCTCCTGGTGTTCCAATTTATCTAACTGCAAATGACGATGAGCCAACATCACAAGGCAGAGGTACTGTTCAGAAGGTTTATGATAGAATTATTAAAGATTTGGAGAGAGCTATTGTTCTTTTAGATGGTTATAATCGCCCTGCCAAAACTATGGTTAACAAACAAGTTGCTGCAGGTCTTTTGGCAAGAGTTTATATGACCACCAACGATTGGGTAAAAGCTCAGCAAATGGCAAATATGGCTCGCCAAGGTTACTCCTTAATGACAATTGCAGAGGCAAGAGTGGATAGATATAATAGTTTATTAAATAAAGAGTGGATGTGGGGAGCTTTGGTTACACCAGAGACAACAAATATGTTTGCATCTTATCAGTCACATATTAGCTCAACGGCACCTGGATATGCTGGTGCTGCGGGTGTATATAAGTCAATAGATGCAAAGTTATATTCTCAGATATCTGATAACGATTTAAGAAAAGGCTATTTCTCTGATGGAGTTACTCCAGCTGCAGAAGATGGAAAGCTCTATCCTAAATTTGCTAATCTTAAATTTGGAAATGCAGCTGGTTGGTTAAATCATAACCCTTATATGAGAGTTGCAGAGATGTATCTAATAGAAGCTGAGGCTCTAGCTCGCCAAGGTAAGGGTGGTGAGGCTGCTACTGTTCTTAATGCTCTACTTCAAAATAGAATATCTAACTTTACTCCTTATGGAACTGTAACTGCTGAGCAGGTATTTTTCCACAAACGTTTGGAGTGTTGGGGTGAAGGGGTTATCTTCTATGACTATTTAAGAATGAAGTTACCAGTTAATAGAAACTATGATGGTACTAATCACAGAACTCGTTTAAATTTACCAGCAGGTGATTGGAGATTTATCTATCAGCTTCCTCAATCAGAGATTGATAATAATAGTGAGATTACTCAAGAGGAGCAAAATCCTTAGTATAAAGTAATTATTCTATATTAAATTATACAGCGGCTTATGCCGCTGTATTTTTTTATATCTCTATATATTTAATATTACATTTAACATACAAAAAAGTGCATTTTATATAAAAAAATGATACAATGTGCTAATTAATTTTGTATATTAGCTTCAAACACTTAATGTACTTACTTCTACTTAATTATTAACCTAAAATTAAACCTTATGAAACAAAAGT
>LUYZ01000103.1 GCA_001603425.1 Bacteroidales bacterium Bact_08 | reverse complement strand
ATTATTAACCTCTCAAAAAATAGCAACGTGGAATTTCGGAGGGATACACTTCTATTACATATCTGCCAAATCCCAGCAAAGACTTTCTACTGTATGTTTATTCAGTCCCTTTGTTTTTAGGATTTTGACTTTCTCTTCAAACAATTGAGGTTTGAAGTTCTTTTTCTGCCGTTTTACTTCAACAGCAACGGCACCCTTATCATCCAAATATACTCCCACAATATCAATCTCATTCTGATTCCCTTTTGGTTCCCACCACGAGCCTATTGCCCGATAAGAAAAACTCTCCTGCATCTTTTGTTTAAAGTACAGTTCCAATGTCTTTCCCGAATAAGTGGGATAATCATCAAGCATGATTTTAGACAGTCCTTCAAAGTTTCCAATCTCAATCAGTGACCTGTTCCGCTCAATATATCTGAACCAAAAGCGCAGGAAATTATCTGTTACTTCGTACCTTACAGTTTGTGTTCCTTCTTTCGCAAAAATGGGACGTTGCTTTTTAATTACTTCGTAAACTGTTTCCAATTTCTGTAACTGCCCGCCGATACTTTTTTTACCCATAAATGCTTCAATCTCTGCTTGAGTATTTTTCCCCGATGAGATTGCGTCAAGAATAGAGAAATAGCTTCCATATTTTTTGCCAAACTCCTGAATCAACAAATTACGCCCTTCATCTATAAATGGGGATTCGCGTTGGCAGATGTATCTAATCATTTTAGGGATAGTCAACGCCTTGTTATCTACCAACAATTCGATATATTTAGGTACACCACCGGTAAAGGTGTAGAGAGCCAGTAACTCGTCATTCGTGTAACCCGGATGGTAGTCGTGCAAGATTTCTTTGAGTACAGTGGTTGTGAAAGGTGTTATTTTCAGCATAGCATCGGCTCGACCAAACAACGGTTCGCGCTTATCCTGAAATATTGTTGTCATCAACGAATAGATGGAGCCGCTTACAACAAAATTTATGTATGTTTTAGTCCTGTACCGGTCCCAATAGTTCTGAATATCACTGTATATCGATTCGTTGATATTGATAAACTCCTGAAACTCATCAATCACAAGGGAAAACTTAGTTTTAGTCCCCTGCTCAAGCAGAAAGCGAAATATATCGGAGAATTTGTCCATAGCAGGAACAAATATCCCCAACTGTTTCTCAATCTCTCTTGTGTATCCACTGCATAAGTCAGCCTCATTCTTCCGGCTGACAAACAAATAGATTACAGTCTCGTTTTCAAGAGCTTTCAGAATAAGAGAAGTCTTACCAACACGTCTCCGTCCGGTAAGTACCGTAAACTTAGAGTGGTCATTGTATGCCTGCTCTTTTGTTCGCTGCAACAGGGTAATTTCGTCTGTCCGATTATAGAATTTCATA
>LUYZ01000102.1 GCA_001603425.1 Bacteroidales bacterium Bact_08 | reverse complement strand
AACAGGTATTAGAAATGAGTTTATACCCAATGCAAAACCTATTGCAAAAAACATCATTCCGATAAAAGCTATCGGAATGATTAGATTTTTATTGTTTTTCATAAGTTAAATATAGATAGTTAGATTACTCTATGTTGTGTCTTACAAAAAGCTCTATAGCCTGATACTCTGCCATACCCAACTTATCAAACAACACAGCTGTATTGTGATTTCTCTCTTCTGCTCTTTGCCAGAATTCACGCTTATCAGAACCAGGGAACAGAGGTCTATCTTTTTGAGATTGATGCTTAAAAATAGCCTCTCTCTTAATATTTACCTCTTCTGGACTCAATGGAACAGCCATATCGGCATCTGCAACATCCCACTCTTGCCAAGCTCCTCTATATAGCCAAACTCTACAATCTTTCATCCACTTCTCATCTTTTAACTCTTGAAGAGCACCAAAAATAGCTAAAAGACATACTCTGTGTGTTCCGTGAGGGTCACTTAGGTCTCCCGCAGCATATATTTGATGAGGCTTAACCTCCATAATTAACTTTTTAACAATCTCAATATCTTTTTCTGATAGAGGATTCTTTTTAACACCACCTGTTTCATAAAAAGGAAGATCTAAAAAGTGAACTCTATTCTCAGGAATTTTAAGGTATCTACAAGCAGCTTTAGCCTCTCCTTTCCTAATTACTCCTTTTACATGCCTAATATTCATAGAATCTGGCTCACCTGGATGTTTAGATTCTAGCTCTTTTAAGGCATCCATATATATGGTATTTGTCTTTTCTGAATCTAATGAATAGATTTTAGAACTATCTCTTAAGAAGTCGAGGAATCTAATTGCATCGTGATCGAATACCGCAATATTACCAGAAACTTGGTATGCCAAATGAACCTCATGCCCATGCTCAGAAAGTCTAGCAAGAGTTCCTCCCATAGAGATAACATCGTCATCTGGGTGAGGAGAGAAGATAATAACTCTCTTTGGAAATGGCTTTGCTCTCTCTGGTCTTGTACTATCATCGGCATTTGGCTTGCCACCAGGCCAACCAGTAATAGTATGCTGAAGATCGTTAAATACTTTGATATTTATCTTACTTGCAGGACCCTTTTCTGTGATCAGGTCACTCATACCATTATCGTTATAGTCTCTATCTGTTAATTTTAAAATTGGCTTATTTAGTTTATCACACAACCAAAAAACAGATTTTTTAATCATTTTATCGTTCCACTCACAAGGCCCTGTTAACCAAGGAGTCTTAATTCTTGTTAACTCAGATGCAGCAGGGTAGTCAATTATAACCTCTACATTATCATGATTTTGAAGATAAGAGGCTGGTACTTGATCGTTTATAGGACCCTCTACAAGTTTTCTGACACTTCCTGCTTTTCCTTCTCCCCAAGCTAAGAAAAATATCTTTCTTGCAGATAGGATTGTCTCAATACCCATTGTTAATGCGTGAAACGGAACATACTCTACGCCAAAAAACTCTGAAGCCGAAGAAACTCTTGTGTTGTGGTTGAGAGTAATCAATCTGGTTCTGGAGTTATAATGAGAACCGGGCTCGTTGAAACCCATATTTCCAATAAGCATAATATCCAAACCACCTAAATCTGAGATTAATTTCTCATAATCTGAACAGTAAGAGTGAATCTTATCTTTAGCTACCTCACCATTTAAACAATGTATATTTTCTGCAGGAATATCTATATGATCAAAAAGATACTCTTTAAGAAATCTATAATGACTCTGTAACTCCTTTTTATTTAGAGGCCAATACTCGTCCAAAGTAAAAATATGAACGTTCTTGAAAGAAACCTCATTTTGTTTATGTAATTTAACAAGTTCTTCATACACTTGAACAACAGAAGACGAAGCACTTAAACCAAGCAAACAAGCCTGATTTTTTCTTCTTCTCTTTTTAATTACTTCTGAAATACCTTCGGCAACCAAAAGACTGGCCGCATCGGCATCTTCAAAAATATCTACAGGCACTTTCTCGTGTCTTTTTGTAAAGTCTGTGTTAATAATCATAACCTAAAATCTTATAATTAGTTCTTACTTAATATATATCTAACGCTTTTATAGCTACAAGAGTCTTTAATAAAGACTCTAAATTACTTAACTTCAACATATTTGCCCCATCGGAAAGAGCTTGCGATGGGTCTGGGTGTGTCTCAATAAAAATTCCATCGGCACCTGTTACAATACCAGCTTTTGCAATGGTAGAGATAAGATCTGGCCTACCTCCAGTAACACCAGAACTCTGATTTGGTTGCTGAAGGCTGTGAGTTACATCCAAAACAACAGGAAACCCAAAACTCTTCATCTCTGGAATAGATCTAAAATCTACGATAAGATCGGAATAACCAAACTGAGTACCTCTCTCTGTGAGCATAACATTGTTATTACCTTTATTTACAACTTTTTCTGCCGCAAATTTCATGGATATAGGTGCTAAAAATTGCCCCTTTTTAATATTTACAACCTTACCAGTTTCAGCCGCGGCCTCCAAAAGATCTGTCTGTCTTGAAAGAAATGCTGGAATCTGTAAAATATCTACACCATACGAAGCTGCAAGAGAAGCCTCCGATGGGTTATGTATATCTGTAACAATAGGTAAATTAAAATCCTCCTTAATTCTTTGAAGAATCTCAAGACCTTGTATATCACCAGGACCTGTATATGAATCTGCTTTCGATCTGTTAGCTTTCCTATATGAAGCCTTAAAAACGAAAGGTATAGACAACTTGGTTGTAATCTCTTTGATACGCTGCGCAATCTCTCTAGTAACACCCTCATTTTCAACCACACAAGGCCCTGCTAATAGAAAGAAATTTCCACTATTTTTACTATTTAAAAAATCTAAATTTCCTGTACTCATAACAATGCAAAATTAAGTAAAATCTATTAAT
>LUYZ01000101.1 GCA_001603425.1 Bacteroidales bacterium Bact_08 | reverse complement strand
ATGGCTCCTCAAGTAATGGCTACAATTGACTACTCGATGGCTGCTATAGTACACTCCGAACTGAAATCTAAAGGGGTAAATCTA
Organism: Bacteroidales bacterium Bact_08; assembly: GCA_001603425.1. Taxonomy (GTDB): domain Bacteria; phylum Bacteroidota; class Bacteroidia; order Bacteroidales; family UBA932; genus Bact-08. The sequence continues at coordinate 11,353 of LUYZ01000101.1, read as the reverse complement.
TATTTAAACAACGCTGTAGATAAATTTATCGAGAAAGACAACTCCATTGAAATATACCTTAAAAATGGGGAGGTAATTGAATCCCATATGGTAATCTGGAGCATTGGTGTTAGACCAGAAACTAAGCTTGCAAAAGAATCAAATCTAGAAATCGGGACTACTGGTGGCATCAAAGTGAATGAGTATATGCAAACATCTGACAAAGATATATATGCCCTAGGAGATGCCACAGAAGTTGTAAATGGAGTTACTGGTAAACCTGCACTAATTCCATTAGCTGGACCAGCAAATAAACAAGGTAGAGTTGTAGCAGATAACATAGTATATGGAAACAAACATAAATATCTTAATAGCATAGGAACAGGCATTGCCAAAATCTTTGACCTTACCGTAGCCTCGACTGGTGCAAATAGTAAGCTATTAAAAAGAGAGGGGATCGAATATATATCGTCATATACCCACTCATCTTCTCACGCTGGATACTATCCAAACGCTCTACCTCTCTCAATTAAATTACTTTTCTCTCCTATAGACGGAAAAGTTCTTGGAGCACAGGTTGTTGGATACGAAGGAGTAGATAAAAGAGTGGAGATGTTTGCACAAGTAATTAAAAATGGGGGTAACATATATGATTTAATTGAGATAGAACATGCTTATGCACCACCCTACTCATCGGCAAAAGACCCCGTAAATATGGCTGGATTTGTTGCCGATAATATCCTAAATAATAGAGTTAAAACAGCTCATTGGAGAGAGATAGATAGTACCGATACTAACGAAAGAGTAATCATTGACGTTAGAACAGAAGAGGAGTATCAAATGGGTCATATAGATGGAGCAATTAACATACCTGTGGACACTCTTAGAGGTAGATTAAATGAAATTCCAAAAGATAAGAGAGTTATAGTATACTGTGCTATAGGCCTTCGAGGATATTTAGCATACAGAATTCTAGTACAAAATGGGTATGAAAATATTTATAATCTATCTGGTGGATACAAAACATACTCCATTGCTACTGAAAAAGATAGCATAGAAAATTTCTTCGCAACCCAGATAGGTTCCGATGACCTCCCTATAGATTTTTCAGAAGAAAAAGATCCAGATATCAGCGTAGATGCAACTGGCCTTCAGTGCCCTGGACCGATAATGATGCTTAAGAAAAATTATGATAAGTTAGAAAACGGACAAACTCTAGAGATAAAATCTACTGACGTTGCATTTTCAAAAGATCTTTCGTCTTGGTGCAATATAACTGGAGCTAAACTTGGTTCTATATCAAGCAACAAAGGTGTGATTACAGCAAAAGTAACAAAATACGAAAAGAGCGGATGCTCAGTTATTAATCCTTCTCAAAAAGATAATAAAACAATAGTAGTTTTTAGTGACGACATGGATAGAGCTTTGGCCTCATTTGTTATTGCTAATGGAGCTGCTTCTATGGGCAAAAAAGTTACTATGTTTTTCACATTTTGGGGGTTAAATATTATTAAGAAAAGAGAGAAGGTTAGCGTAAAGAAAGATTTTATATCCAAAATGTTCGACATGATGCTTCCTAGTAATGCCTCAAAACTAAAACTATCTAAAATGAATATGTTTGGAATGGGAAGCTTTATGATGAAAAAAATAATGAAATCTAAAAACATAGATAGTTTAGAAAGTCTAATTGAACAAGCTCAAGCCAATGGCGTAGAGTTTATTGCTTGTACAATGAGTATGGATGTTATGGGAATAAAAGAGGAGGAGTTGTTAGATAACGTAAACTATGCAGGAGTTGCAACCTATTTAGAGAGAAGTGAAGAGGCAAATATGTCACTATTTATATAGAGAATATCTAAATTACCAATTTAGAATAAAATGATATCTTTGTAGATTATAATATATGTAATGTATGAGATATCTATATAAATTAATCTTAAAAATACTTGGTTGGAAGGTTATGGAACCTCCTGTACCAGAACCAAAATGTATTATTCTTGGAGTCCCACACACTTCTGGGTGGGACTTTGTAATATCTTTTTTGTACTATAACTCTTTGGGTAAAACAGCCTATGTTATGGTTAAAAAGAGTTTTTTTATATGGCCTCTTGGACCAATTGTAAAGGCTATGGGAGGTATTCCTGTAGATAGAAGTAGAGGTGCATCAATTACTCTTCAAATGATTAATGAATTTAAGTCTAGGGATTACATGCATCTTGCTATAGCCCCAGAAGGGACACGTAAACCTACCGAAAAATGGAAAGCAGGATTCCATACAATTGCTAAAGCAGCAAATGTTCCAGTGTATCTTGGGTACTTTGATTGGGGGAAAAAAGAGGTTGGCCGTGGAGAAAAATTTGAAATAACAGATGATGTGCATGCAGACCTTAAGCGAATAAGAAAATGGTATAAAGACAAAGGGGTAATTGGCAAACATCCAAAAAATTTTACAACTGGTAGAGATTTGGAATGATTATTGTCTATATTTACACTATTATTAATCGACCCAAAATATGAGCACTAAAGAATTTAAAACATTAAAGGAGCTAATCAACTATTCTTCTGAGAATTATGCCAATAATATATCATTCTCATTTATAGATGGTGATTTTTATACCTATTCTCAACTTCAACAAAAATCAGATGAAATTTCTAGATTATTAAGTGAGAATGGTATTGGTGATTATCAGAAAGTGGCAATATTGAGTCAAAATATGCCAAACTGGGTTGTAGCGTTCTTTTCTGTTGTATCTACAACAAGAGTAGCTGTTCCATTACTTCCAGATTTCTCTGAACATGAAATAAAAAACATAATTGATCACTCAGAATCTAAAGTTATTTTTGTATCTCAAAGGTTAAAGTACAAGTTAACTCCAGAGATATTAGAGAGTTTGGATTTAGTTATATGTATTGATACTTTTGAATTAATCAAGGCAAAAGAAAATCCTAACCAAATATCAGTTTCAGAACCTAAACCTGACGATCTAGCATCAATCATATATACATCTGGGACAACAGGTGGTTCAAAAGGAGTTATGCATACACACAAGACTCTTTGCGCTCATCTATATGCAGCCTGTCTTCTTAGACCTGGTTTTGAATGGGATATTTGGCTTTCACTTTTGCCTCTGTCTCATACTTTTGAGAACAGCCTAGGAATGCTATTACCGATGGCAAGTGGATCATCTGTATATCACATTGAAAAGGCCCCTACTCCTTCTATACTTCTAAAAGCGCTAAAAGAGGTGAGGCCCACTACAATGTTAAGTGTACCTCTCATTATTGAGAAGATATATAGATCATCTATTTTACCAAAATTTACATCAAAAAAGAGCGTTCAAAAAATATACAAAACCACTTTAGGAAGGAAGCTATTAAATTACTTAGCGGGGAAAAAACTTAAAGAGACTTTTGGAGGAAGGTTAAGATTTTTTGGAATAGGTGGTGCAAAATTAGATCCAGAGGTCGAAAGATTTCTTTATGAAGCTAAGTTCCCATATGGTATTGGATATGGATTGACAGAGAGCGCACCGCTACTTGCTGGAGCTGTTCCTCATATGGTAAAATGGCAATCTACCGGCCCAGTTGTTCATGGAGTAACTCTAAAAATAAATAACCCCAACCCAGAAACAGGTGAAGGAGAAATTGTTGCAAAAGGGCCAAATATTATGGTTGGTTATTACAAAAACCCTGAAGCAACAAAGGAGGCCTTTACAGAAGATGGATGGTTTAGAACAAAAGATCTTGGTATTTTTGATAAAAAAGGTAGACTGTATATTAAAGGGCGTTTAAACAATATGATTCTTGGCCCAAGTGGAGAAAACATATATCCAGAAGAGATTGAATCTGTAATTAATGCACATGCAATGGTTGCTGAATCATTAGTAACCCAAAGCAAAGGGAAATTAATAGCTCGAATTTATTTTAATCCAGATAAACTAAAAGCACTAGCTGAGGCAAAAGAGGAGGCTCTAGCATCATACTATCAGACAAAAGAGTCTTTTATGAAGAGTTATGAAGAGAAGAAAGAGGAGCTGATAACTAGTTACGAAGAGAAAAAAGAGGAGCTACTTCACAGCTACGACGAGAAGAAAGAGGAGATGCTAAAAGCTTTTAATCAAAAAATAGAACAGATAAAACAGGATATTACCAAATACGTTAACGAAAGAGTGAATAAATTTTCTAAGATTTCTGTTATTATCGATAATAAAGAGCAGTTCGAAAAAACAGCTACTCACAAAATAAAACGTTATAAATACAAAGATTAATTTTTTAAATAAGATGTCGATCTATTAAAGATCGACATCTATTCTTCCTACAAATACACCGTGAGCCCCTGCCTGATTTACCAAGACTCCTTTGCCTCTTCTATTTTTTATTATGACAGGCTCTTTCAAAAATGTGTGTGAATGCCCACCAATAATCATATCTACATACTTAGTTCTTTTAGCCAAATATATATCAGATGGTCTCTCTTTACTTCCACCATCAAATCCAAGATGACTTAAAACAATAACAAGGTCGCAATTGTCTTTATTTTTTAATTTATTAGCTAAATCATTGACAATCTTAACAGGATCTTGATAAACTAAACCTTGGATTGCATGAGTTGAGACATACCCCTTTAAATTTAGCAAAACCCCAATAATCCCTATTTTAATGTCACCCTTATAAATAATAGTATAAGGTTTAACCAAACCTTCTAAGGGTGTTTTGTCAAAATTATAATTTGCACAAAGTGAAACAAAATTGGCCTTTCTAAGTCTATTAGCAAGCGCCTCTTGTCCATCATCAAATTCATGATTACCTAAACATACAGCATCATACCCCATAGCATTATACAAAAGCACTTCTAACTGGCCACCAAACATTGTGTAATAAGGAGTCCCTTGATTATAGTCTCCAGCATCCAAAAGAAGAACATTTTTATGATTCTGCCTAACATGATTTATATAATTAGCTCTTCTTAAGAAACCCCCAAATCCAGCATTTCTTCCAGAAGAGAGCGGTTCGATATGGCTATGAACATCATTAGTATGTAGAATAACCAAATCCTGAGAGCTAAGAGTCGTTGTCCCTACAACAACAAAAAAGGCCCATAAAAAACTGAAAAACAATACTCTCTTATTCATATCTCACTCTATTAGTTATAGATGAAGTTAACTTTTGCCCTAAAGCACTTCTCTCTTCAATCATTTTTATAATTGCATCACGTAATAAAACACCAGTATTTTCAACCTCAGTTGCTCTTGTTAATGCAGATAGACTATCACCTCCTCCTAATAAGAAATCGATAGTTGCAACTCTATATTTTCTAGTAATATCTATCTGCTCTCCCTCTAATAATACATCTTTTAGCTTACCATTACTAATCTCTACTAAAACATTATACGAGAGAGCCTCTACAGACCTACTAGCCATAGAATTAAACAGATCAATTAAATCTTTACCCCATATATCAATTATCACAACATAATTTTCAAATGGGAAAATAGAGAAAATATCATATCTTCTAACATCACCCTTTGGTAGTGCTGCACGCAATCCACCAAAATTAGTCAAAGCAAAATCAACCCTTCCACCACTTGCCTCTTTAGAGTACTCATATAGAAGATCTACTGCAAAGTTCGATAGCAAAGACTCTGGTCTTCCTGACCTCATTTCAACTTCGGAGACGGCAATAACCTCATTCATAACCCTATCGAGTTCTGGCTTATAAAAATCAATTATACCTTGTATAACCATATCATTATTCTTATCCCAAGTACTATCCATCTTAACCTGAGATGCCTCATACGAGAATCTTAGTTTTTGAGCTTGGAGCGTAGAAGAGAATAAAAGAACCAGAACAAGAGAGAGAGTAGATATTATCAACTCTCTCTTTAATTTTAATATTTTATCCATTTAAATAGATCTTTAAAAGTAGCTTTTTTACCATACATTAAAATACCCACTCTATATATCTTAGCCGAGACATAAGTAAGAGCCAAGAAGGTAGTAATTAATATAACTATTGAGAGTAATAACTCCCAAAGAGGGACTCCAAAAGGAACTCTTGCCATCATTACCATTGGAGACGTAAAAGGTATCATTGACCCCCAAAAAGAGAGAGAGCTATCTGGATACTGGAAAGTATGAATCATTATAAATAATCCAATAATTAATGGAAGAGTAACTGGTAAAATTAATTGTTGAGTATCTGCCTCATTGTCAACAGCTGAACCTACAGCAGCAAACATAGCAGCATAGAGAAGATATCCAAGCATGAAATATATAAGAAAAGAAACAATAATTCTTGTAAAAGGGACATCAGAAAGAGCTTTGAACAACTCTGCAGCAAATCCTTGATCTTGTTCAGCTGCATCAACAAATTGTTGTGCATCTCCCATTACCCCAGGTGTAACTGCTGTGATATTTGAAGGAGCATCTCCAGAACCCATAAACTTATCAACTCCAATAAATGATTGTACCCCAAAAGTAATTCCCAAAGTCAATACAATCCAAATAACAAATTGTAACATAGCAACGGATCCAACACCCATTATTTTACCCAACATTAATTGAAATGGCTTGATTGATGAAACAATCACCTCTACAATTCTTGTTGTTTTCTCTTCAATAACACCTCTCATCACCATAGATCCAAACATAAAGATAAACATATATATCATAAAACTAGCAATATATGCTATCCCCATATAGATCTCCACCATTCCAAGTTTTTCATCACCACTGTCAGAGATTGTAAATGTTCTCATGTTTACAGAGGTCCTTATATCTTTAATTATCTCATCTAAATTCTCAATATCATAGCTATTTAACTTATTAGCTTCCACTGCTCGCTGAATATTTCTTTCAATTTGATTCTTAAGATCAATATTCATTTGTTTAGAAGAAAGACCAGATACAGTAACATTTAAACTTTGATCTAGCGAAGATATTTCTACAAAAGCATGAAGAGAGTCAGGAAAATTGGAGCGAATACTCTCTCTATCTACATTATTATCAAAATAATAAGTATACTCTTTGGTGTTTTCAAAAAAGTTTTGAGCAATTCCAGAATTGTCTAAAACCAATATTTTTTGATCCTTTTTACCAGAAGACATTAACATTATTACCGAGGGCAAAATCATCAATGCCGCAAATAGTATAGGAGTTAAGACTGTCATAATAATAAATGACTTCTTCTTAACTCTAATCATAAATTCGCGCTCTATTACTAGGAATATTTTACTTTTCATTGTTTACCCCCTCCTTTAACTAACTAATTTAATAAATATGTCGTTCATTTTAGGTATTAATTCTCTGTAAGAGATTATATCTATATCGGCAATAAGACTCTTTAGTAGATCAGAGGAGCAAACACCATTGTTTACCTCTAAAACGGCTTTATATCCACTAGATGATTCTTGTTGAGAAGTCAATTTATATAACGCATTGTTACTAAAGTCATACATATCAGTAGATCTATATATAACCTCTATCTCATTCTTACCATGATCTCTTCTGATTTTATCTAAAGGACCTTCAATAATTAAATTAGCCTTATTAATCAAAGCAATATTATCACATAACTCCTCTACAGACTCCATATTGTGAGTAGATAGAATAATTGTTGTCCCTGCTTTCTTAAGTTCTAAAATCTCCTTTCTAATTAATTGAACATTAACAGGATCAAACCCACTAAATGGTTCATCTAAAATTAATAGAGATGGTTTATGAAGTATTGTAGTTATAAATTGCATCTTTTGGGCCATACCTTTAGATAACTCCTCTACCTTTTTATTCCACCAGGCTTGGATACCAAATTTTACAAACCACTCTTTTAACTCTTTAGTAGCCAAATCCTTTTCCATTCCTTTTAATCTTGCCAAGTATAAGGCCTGCTCTCCAACTTTCATCTTTTTATACAGACCTCTCTCTTCTGGAAGATACCCAATAGAATGAATATCATTGGGGTCTAAAGGGCGTCCCTCAAAATAGACCTCTCCAGAATCTGGGATTGTAATTTGGTTCAGTATCCTTATCATAGTAGTCTTCCCTGCTCCATTAGGGCCCAACAAACCAAAAATTTGACCTTTGGGAATAGAGAGAGAAACTGCATTTAGGGCAGTGAAATCATTAAACTTCTTCACTACATTTTTGCATGTTATCAAATCCATAGTTATATTATTTTTACAAATATAACTATATGAGATAATTTAATAGAAATAATATATTAATTTTTTGTAAATATCCCTAGAAATAATTCCTGATTCCAAAAAATTGGCTAATGAAAGATCTGCAATCTTTTTAGAAGAAATGATACTCCATATATAAGATGCTGTATATCTATCTAAGTATGGATTCCTTTCTAGATCCTCTTTTGAGAGTAAATCGATACTTCTTTTCTCAATTCTCAATGAGTCTGCATATACAACATTCGAAAACTTATTAAACCTAGAGCTATCTATACCGTATATTTCCTTCAACTGCTCCTTACAAAAAAAGCCTCCTACTCTATCTCTATAATCAAGAATTTTCTTTGCATAATAGGGCCCAATACCAGGAAGAGTGATTAGAGTTGTAGAATCGGCACTATTTAACTCTACTACAAATGATTGCTCATCAATATAATCCTCTATAGAATTGAAAAGTTGTTCAGAGATAACATAGATCTGCTTAATCTCATCTTTAGATTTAAATCTCTTAATCTTTGATCTATAATTTAAATATACTTGAGCTTGCTTTTCGGACAATCCTAAAAGAACCAGGGAGTCTTTACAAATTGTATTGGGATTGAATTTAAATAGACTCCTACTATTTTTTTTTAGTTTTGGATTTGAATCTGGATAAATTAATTTATTTGCTTTGCTTTGAGAATAACTCTCATTATTGGAGACTTCATTTTCACAATTACAATCAATCTGAGAAACCTCCATTGCAATTGTCTCATTATTATTAATGAAAATAGAAAATGAAAAAATAATTATCTGAAATAATAAAATTAATAGAATAAGTACTACTGCTCCTCTATTTTCACTTTTAATAAAACCCCTCTTTTCTTCCCCTCTCATAATCATATAATTTATTAATTATTTAACCCTTTCCTGCTATAATCATTACTATTTCTCCCTTGGGATTATTAACTGAGTACCAATCAAATAACTCTTTGAGAGTCCCTCTTCTATTCTCTTCATGAATTTTTGATATCTCTCTACTTACACAAGCCTGTCTCTCCTCTCCAAAGTGTTCTATTAGCTGACCTATCGTTTTAACTAGTCTATATGGAGATTCATAAATTATTATTGTTCTACTCTCCTCACTTAACTCTTTAAATTTTGTCTGTCTTCCCTTTTTTATAGGCAAAAACCCTTCAAAACAAAATCTATCACAGGGCAACCCTGAGTTTACCAATGCAGGAACAAAAGCAGTTGCACCAGGAAGAGTCTCAACTTCAACATCGTTTTCTCTACACTCTCTAACTAGTAAGAACCCTGGATCGGAGATTCCTGGTGTCCCAGCATCACTAATAAGAGCAATAGAGAGTCCAGATTTAATTCGATCAACAATTTTATTAGAATTTTTGTGCTCATTAAACTTATGATAAGACTCCATTCTGACATTAATTTCATATTTTTTAAGCAACACAGAACTTGTTCTTGTGTCCTCTGCTAATATAAGATCAACCTCTTTAAGAACCCTTATAGCTCTTAATGTGATATCTTCTAAATTCCCTATTGGTGTGGGAATAATATATAGTTTAGCACAACTCATCTATAGATATCTCCTTCTTAAAATCATATAAAATCTATAAATCTCATTTGAATACTCATCCCAATGAGGAAAATTAGACCGGCAATACATTAATGCTTGATCCATATTAGAGAAAGAGTTGAGTTTATCAACTGTGTCTTTAAATAGATCGTAATCTCCTCCAAAAAGATCATTTATAAAATATAGCTTATCATTAAGAGTAATTACACTATTAATATCATCAATTTTATACCCAGTCCTATCAAGCATCCACTGAGGAGATCCATTAGTTTGCACATCGTCTGGCACATCTGCCTTGGTACTCATCTCTTCGGTTATATCTATTTCATATAAAATCTCGTCACTCTGTACTACCTCTTCTTTAAGATCACTCTCGTCTTGAATCTCTAGCAATCTCTTTGATAGATTCTCAACCTTTTCTATTACGTTTTCATATCTCTTACTCTCTAATTGAGACCGATATAAATAGATTTTCTCTCTAATTAGACCCATCTTAACATATATTGAATCAACCAATAATAGATCATCTGATTGTGATCCATCCAACTTATTCAAACTCTCTGAGAGTTCACTAATATTCTTTTTTATTTCCGAAATGATATTATGATTTAACATCTGTTATTATCTTTGCATTTAATACAAAAGTAATTAAAATGTTTCTTGAAAGTGCAAAAAAATCTGGTTGGATAGAGGTTATCTGCGGATCTATGTTTTCGGGTAAGACAGAGGAGTTGATTAGAAGGTTAAAAAGAGCAAAATTTGCTAATTTAAAGGTAGAGATATTCAAACCTCAAATTGATATTAGATACTCTGCTCAAGATGTAGTATCTCACGATTCTAATGCTATTAGATCCACTCCCGTTGACTCTTCTGGAAGCATCTTACTATATGCCGCAGACGTTGATGTTGTTGGGATAGATGAAGCCCAATTTTTTGACAAGGGGATTATTGAAGTTTGTCAACAATTAGCAAATAGTGGAGTTAGAGTTATTGTGGCTGGATTAGATATGGACTATTTAGGGAATCCATTTGGTCCGCTACCTAATCTAATGGCTGTTAGTGAGTATGTAACAAAAGTACATGCAATATGTGTAAAGTGTGGAAATCTTGCAAATCACTCTCACAGAATTACTTCAGAAGACAAATTGGTTGTATTAGGAGAGAAAGATAGCTATCAACCTTTATGCAGGCACTGTTTTAATAGAGAGACAAATAGAGAGAGAGAGTACTAAAACTCTCTACTCAATATAGCCGATATTTTTGAGACAGTTGTTCCTCCTTTATTACTACTGAAAGAAGTGCTAGTATACTCCAATTCGTTTTTATTTGTAAGTTTTAAATTTCCCTCAAACTCTGAGGTCATATCTACAGAAATATTACCACTAAACCTAATCATTGAGTCTATTTGATAACTTTTAGCAACAATATCATAAATTAAAGATTCCGATGGTGAAATGGAAGCATGGACAGATGAGTCTAAATCATAAACTAACTTGATTGGAGCTATAAAACTTTGTGAGATTGAATTTGAAAGAGAGTCGGTATAAAAAATCTCTACTTCGGCCTCTCCAATCCAAGAACCAGAGACCTTTGAATCCAAGCTCTGCTCTTTGCAAGA
>LUYZ01000100.1 GCA_001603425.1 Bacteroidales bacterium Bact_08 | reverse complement strand
TAATTTTAAAAGTTACTGTTTGAATAAGAATGAATTATCTTTTATTAATTTTGAGTATGATAATCCGCTAAATACAATATATCAAACTGATCTAAAAGGTAACATTATAGATAAGTATATCATAGATTTTTCTGATGAAGGAGAAATGTTATTTGATTATTGCATAACCGGAAGTGGAAAACTTGGATATATATCCCGTAATAATCAGACTAGGCAAATAAAATATTACTGCATGGATGAAATTGGGAAAACCGGAGTAGCATTACCGGAGAATTGTGATTTATATGAGGTAATGACAGCTGATCAAAGTGGAAATGTATGCATTGCTGTAACGGATTCACAGAAGAATTCGCATCATCTGCTGGTATTTGATCAGCAACTTAATATTGCAAAGGATATTGAGATTGACGCAGAAACTATTAATGGCATGTGTTACGGCAAAGACGGTAATATAATTATTTCAGAAGTAACATCTGGAAAAAATATTATTTCAATAATTAGTTCTGATACTGGCGAAGAAATAAAAGAGATACAAGCTGATAATTATTTTGGAATTAAAGATGGATGTCAGATTATAAACGGTTCTGACGAATATGATTTTTTCTATTTTGATAAGACATCTGTCTACGGTTATATATCTTCAACAGGAAAATTTAAAGAAATAATAAATACAGATTCATTTGAATACAGTATTTCAAATGTATACCTTCGTGATTCAAATACTATAGTATGTCTTGGACAGGACATGACTTCACCAGAGGATGCAGAATTTGTCCACATATATCTTTTAAAAAAATCTGATAAACCAATACCGAAAAAAATAGAAATACGTGTAGCTGTTTTAGGGAGAGCAGATGACAGCGTTAAACAAATGATAAAAAAATACAATAAGACAAATACAAACTATTATCTGGATGTTGTGGAATATGATTTTTCAGAAATGAGTAACTTTAATAATGATATTATAAATGGAAAACAACCTGATATCATGATAACAAGCAGATATTATGATATGACAAAGTGGATAAGAGATGATATGACTGAAGATTTGAAAGAATATTTCAGTAATGATAAAGATATTACACTTGATAAATATAGTGAGAATATCGTGAGTGCCTCTGAATCAGACGGAAAGATTAATTTTATTTTTCCCTCATACAAAATAAACGTACTTATCGGTAAATCATCCGATGTATCAGATGAAACAAAGTGGAATGTTGATGAGTTTATATCATGTATGGAGTCAGATCCAAAGCCGGACTTCTATAACGTTTCAGCGGAGAAAGTACTCGAGAAGACGGTTTTGTCTAATTTATATGGATATATAGATTTTAAAAAGAATGAGTGTTGTTTTGATAACTCAAGCTTTATTAAATACCTTGATTATTTAAAGAAAATTTCTGCTAATACAGAGGAGAAGAGTGATTATCCATTTCGTGAAGATAAAACAACTCTTGATTTTATAGATATAGGAGGATTTGAAGATTTTAATTTAATGGAAAAGGGGACAATAGGAGAGGATTCTTCATTAAAAGGGATGCCTGGAATATATGGGAGCTCTGTTACAATTGATCCGTCATATATGATGTGTATTTTTAAAAAGTCAGAATATAAACAAGAGTCCTGGAGCTTTATAAAATCATTTTTGACAGATGAATATCAGAATTCGTTGATTGAAGATCAAAAAATGTTTCCTGTGAAAAATTCTGTACTTGACGCTTTTCAACAAAAACAGGCCGCTTCTAATAGCGTTAAATATTACACTTACGGGGATGAGGAAATAAAAATATATGGAATAGATAATGAGACAACAGAGAAAATAACTAACATTGTAAAGTCAGCAAACAGAATTAAAACCGATGATGAAGAGATAAACAAAATAATTAATGAAGAAACATACGACTTTTTTAACGGTAGTAAAACATCAGTAGAAGTATCAAAAAATCTTCAGAACAGAATATCTGTATATTTGTCAGAGATTAATTAATTGTATGCGATAATAAGTAAGCGCTCAATAATCCCTCGACTTCACAGGCCACTGAACCATGCTAAAATATCTAAAACGGCTAATTAGTGGTTTTAGATAAAGCAGAAAAAGTTACGGAGGTTTAAAGATGGAGTCAAAATTGACGAAGTACACTAAAGAACTGAAAGTTCAAAAATGGACGGAGCTTGTTATGAATTGCAATTCAAGTGGTATGAGCAAGGCCGAATGGTGTCGAGAAAACAATATCAACCTTAAGTCTCTCTATTACTGGCAGCACAAACTGAGAATGAACGTAATACAAACACAGGACAATGAATCTGTTGCAGAAATTGTTCAGATAAATCTTCAGGAAGAGACAATTAAAGATACAGATAAGATAATTACTGATAAAATCATAATTCGAAAATGCGGAATAGAAATTGAACTTCCTATGAATGATTCATCTGTTTGTACAATAATCAAAGGGTTGGTATCATGTTAAGAGAAACTACCATCCCTAACATCTATGTTATCTGTGGCTACACAGATATGCGAAAAGGTCAGGCTGGTCTGATTCAGATAATACAAAGCACGTACAATCTTGATCCGTATTCTGAAAGTCTGTTTCTGTTCTGCGGAAGAAATTCAAGAAAGCTAAAAGGACTATGCTGGGAAGGCGATGGATTTCTTCTTTTGTCAAAGGCACTGAGTAGTAAAGACAATTGCTTTCGCTGACCGAGGAATGTAGAAGAAGCAAAGTTACTGACAAAAGATCAGTTTGTATGGCTGATGCAGGGATTAGCGATAGAACAGCCAAAAGCAATAAAGAAAACAGCAGTAAAATATGATTTGTACTGATGAGTGCGATGAGGATGAAGACATAATTTCGTACCAACGGAAAGGAAATACAATGTATACATATGACCAAAGGATGAAAGCAGTAAAGCTGTTTATAGAATCAAACATAAACGAAAATATAGTAATAAAAAATCTGGGCTATCCATCTACGGGAGCTTTGCGTTCGTGGTATAAGGAGTATATGTGTAATAATGACCTTCGTAAGGAATCAAAAGGTAAACCTCGCTTTACTCAGTAACAGATTGATTATGCTGTAAAGTATTATTACAGCAACGGGAAATGTATCACTCAAACTATTGGTGCTTTGGGATATCCAAGTCGAACAACAATGTCAGATTGGATTAATTCAAGTCCTAAACCTACAATCGATTATGAAGAAGTACCTTGTAAATCAAAAAAAGGTATGATAAAATATACCTTGTAGCAAAAGAAAAACATTGTAATTGAATGGCTCAATGGTGATAAACCTATATATAAATTGGCCACAAAATATGGTGTAATCAAAACAGCAATTTCAAAGTGGAAAAATGATTTTCTCGGAAAGGGAAGTTATACAACAATGAATAGATCGAGTAAAAGATCATCTCATGTAACTGATAAATGTGATTTAAAAGCTACAAAGGATCCCAAAGTTCGTGAACTTAAGGCAGAGGTTGATTCCCTAAACAAGCAGATTTATCATATGAAGATGGAACTTGATGCACTAAAAGTGGCAAGTGAAGTCATAAAAAAAGACAGGAGCATTAATCTTACTGAACTAAATAATTTAGAAAAAGCCGATGTGATTAATGCTCTAAAAAACAATTACCGGCTTGCTGAATTATTGAAATTGTTTAATATTCCTAAAAGCAGTTACTTCTATAAACTAACTGTCAAAAAATCTATTGACAAGTATTATGAGTTGAGGAATAAAGTCAGAAATATATTTGATTCAAGCCATAAAACCTATGGATACAGGCGTATAAACGTTATGCTAAAGAGAGAAAATTATATTGTTTCTGACAAGGTCATTATTCGTATAATGAATGAGGAAGGATTGCATGTATATGTTCCAAAGTGTAAGAAATACAGTTCATACAAGAGCGAGATAAGTCAGAGCGTTCCTAATATTGTTAAGCGTAACTTTCACTCAAAGTTACCTAATAAGATATTGTTCACTGACATTACTGAATTTGCTATTCCTGCAGGAAAAGTCTATCTATCTCCTATAATTGATTGTTTTGATGGAATTGTAATCAGTTGGTCAATCGGTGAAAGTCCAAATGCGGAACTGGCAAATTCAATGTTAAGAAATACAATAGCGAAGCTTAAAGACGGTGAACAACCAATTATTCATTCAGACAGAGGGTGTCATTATCATTGGACTGAGTGGATAAGCTTAACTACGCAGGCAGGGATAATACGTTCAATGTCTAAAAAAGGCTGTTCTCCTGACAATGCAGCTTGTGAAGGTTTCTTCGGCAGATTAAAAAATGAAATGTTTTACAACAGATCATGGATAAATATGCAAATAAAAGAATTTATCAACGTGCTTGATAATTACATTCACTGGTATAACGAAAAAAGAATAAAAATGTCGCTTGGTGGCAAAAGTCCTGTTGAATATAGATGCAGTCTTGGACTTAATTATTGAAGAATTGGTACGAAAAAACGTCCCCACCCTCCATTATGGTGAAAAGAAAAAAGAGGACTAAATAATAAAAATGACCATGCTTGAATGCTTTTACTCTTGCATGGCCATTTTCGTTTACACCGATTGAAGATGTCACTCACAATTTAATTATTTTTATAATTTCCTAAGTGAGCGTTTCAAACAGGAAAATTTTATTTTTTCAGTTATGTGACGAATATATTATTGTAGAAATGGGGTATTGAAGTGATTAATAATTTATTAGCTGATGATGACGTTAAAGAAGTCATAATTAAAAAAAATAATATTCAGTCGGATGTTTGTGATGGATCAGTGCGGAACCTATATGTTAATCTATCAATACAAATAGTTTATAATAATTTGCAGACTCAAGTTGAAGCAACAATTGTATCTGAATATATGAATTATTGGCTGTATGAAATCAAAAAAAGAAAGCTTAAACCGACAAGCTTTGACCGTCAGGAGATAACTGTTCAGCATATGGTATTACCCATATTGGGCGATATTGAATTAAATAAATTATCTACATCTGATATACAGCGAATGATTGATAAGCTTAAGGAGCAGAATTATTCTTATTCTAGTGTAAAGAAAGCATTTGAGGCAGTGAGATCATGCTTGAAATTTGCAGCGTTTGAAAATAAAATTATAAAGAATCCAGCTGATTTTGTTGAGCTGTTTCACAATGAATTTGAAAATAAAGAAAATATTAAGTTTTGGAACGATGATGAAGTTGAGGTATTTAAAAAAGAAGCATTATCGAGAAAACCTTCAGGTGAATATGTTTATAGACTCGGTATGGCTTTTATTTTACTGCTTTCGACAGGAATGCGTGTAGGCGAAGCTCTTGCACTTAAATGAGCTGATATTGATATAGAGGGCAAGATTATATTCATTAATAAAAACGTTGCTCGTATTAAAAATAGAGCAGAGCATGACGAAAAAAAGTATGTAATGGTGGAACAAAGCACAAAAACCAAAAATGGAAATAGGGTAATTCCACTTAATGATGCAGCTATTAATGCGTTATCTGAACTTTATAAGATAACCGGAAAGTGCAGTACAGTATTGGCAGATCGGAAAGGGGAGTATATCGTATATAGGAATTTTGATAAGACATTTAAGACTATACTTAGAAATTGCAATCTGACTAAAACAGGAATACATACACTCAGACATACATTTGCAAGTAAACTATTTAGGAGTGGTGTGGATTTAAAAACAATATCTGAAATTCTTGGTCATTCAGATACAAGTATTACTTCTGATATATATGTACATATAATTCAGGAACAGAAAATGAGAGCTGTAAGCGTAATTGATACAGTGTAATGTCATTCTACAGATAGAACAAGCGAATTATTTTGATGATTAAATAAATTGTGCTATTATAGCACAATTTACATAGAAAAAAGCATTGACATACCCTATTAAATAGGGTATAACAAAAGAGAAGGATAACGTAATAATGACAAGATAATTTATAATGCTGCCGGAGTTTGATAAACAATGGTCCAGCATGGGATTTACAGATAAGGACTCAAACTTCGCACATCAAAAATAATTTCACATCTTGAAAATTCAAGAGTTCTCACAGTATAAAATAGCTTTTAATCGACAAACCACGTAGCATAACGGAACGCATAAATGCGTTCCCTACATTGAGTGTAACCCTCGTAGGGAACGGATTCATCCGTTCCGTGGGATTCAACCTGCGAAGTTTGAGTTTCTAACTAATATATCAACTTTAATTTCTACATCAATTACCAAACTAAAACAAAAAGTGTATTTAGCTACTGAAAGCTTATCAACACCTTTACGAGGTACAAAAAAATACTATGAAGAAAATAAGAGACAATATTTAAAACATATGAAAGAACTTAATTCACAATCCAAAAAAGGATAATACTTAAAACAAATTTAAGTATTATCCCTTTTATTTTATAAACAATAGATTAATAATCATGTGTTCTGGCATCTGAAAGATAATTTTGCATATTTGCATATTCATCTTTAAGTTCCTCAAGAGTCATTTCCTCAACATTTTTACTATAAAGAAAATATTCACGTTTTTCTCTAGCAGCTTTAAATTTTTCTATATAGTATTCTCTGCTTTCTTCCATCATATTTTCCTCCTTGTCAATTATATTTAGTCATTA
>LUYZ01000099.1 GCA_001603425.1 Bacteroidales bacterium Bact_08 | reverse complement strand
TCATATAAAGATAAACTTCTCTCTAGACTACAATATTAACCAAAGACTTCAAAAATTAAAAGAACTATTCCCTAATGTAGAGGGAGAAAAACAAATTAGAATTTCTGCCGAAGAGTTTTTCAAATATATTGACTCACCATTTAATGTTTTTAGTAATTCGAGATATACTGTTCGCAATTACACATCGCAAACTATTCCAATAGAGGTTTTTAATGAGTGCATCGACATGGCTCAAAAATCCCCATCATTTTGCAATAGACAACCAACCAGAGTACATATTGTAAAAAGTAATAAAATAAAAGATCAAATATTAGCATTACAAAATGGCAACAGAGGTTTTGGCCATCTTGCTGAGACTCTATTAGTAATTACCTCTTTAGTATCTACAACCAAGGATATTCATGAAAGGTTTGAAAATCATTTAAATGGAGGGATGTTTTGTATGTCACTATTTAATGCACTTCATTATAAAAAAGTGGCTAGCTGTGCCTTAAATTGGAGTGTATCAAAAGAGAGAGATATTAGCCTTAGAAAAATACTAAATATTAATGACAACGAGGTTATTCTACTTATTATCTCTTGTGGGATTCCTCCAAAAGAGTTCTCAATAGCATCATCACCAAGAAAGGGACACTCTCTAATTACAACATACCATCTATAGATTAAAATATAAACACATTACCTAAAATCATAAGATTATGAAAACATTAGAAATACTATTTCTCATATCAATTCTTATAGTAATCTATACATATGTAGGCTACGGCTTGGTACTCTATATTTTAGTCAAACTTAAACGCCAATTTAATAGAAATTCTAAGCAAGTATTCAGCAATGAGCTACCCGAATTGACTCTAATGATAGCAGCATATAACGAAAAAGATTATGTGGATCTAAAAGTTAAAAATACTCAAAGTTTAAACTACCCAAAAGATAAACTTAAACATGTTTGGGTTACTGACGGTTCAGATGATGGCACTCCAGAATATCTATCAAATTATCCCGATGTAATTGTTATGCATCAGCCAGAAAGAAGAGGAAAAATTGCGGCCATAAATAGAGCGATGAAAAGCGTAGATACACCTATAGTTGTCTTTTCAGATGCAAATACAATGCTTGGTCAAGATTCCTTGATGGTAATAGCAAAACTATTTCAAGATCCAAAAACAGGATGTGTATCTGGAGAAAAACGTATCTTTATGAAAGATAAAGATGGTGCAGCATCGGCAGGAGAGGGAATATATTGGAAGTACGAATCTCTTTTAAAAAAATGGGATGCTGAGCTATACAGCGCAGTTGGTGCTGCTGGGGAACTGTTTTCAATTAGAACTGAACTATTTCAAGAGGTTGAACCAGATACTCTATTAGATGATTTTATTATCTCTTTAAGAGTAGCTATGAAAGGATATAAAATAGAGTACAATCCCGAGGCGTATGCAATTGAAAGCGCATCTGCAAATGTAAAGGAGGAGTTAAAAAGAAAAATTAGAATTTCTGCTGGTGGAATACAATCTATTGTTAGACTATACCCTCTATTGAATATTTTCAAATATAGAACTCTATCTTTTCAATATATTTCACACAGAGTTCTCAGATGGACACTAGCACCTCTTCTTTTGCCCATAATATTTGTTTTAAACCTATTAATCTACAATTACTCCCCAGTATATCAATTCCTGCTCATATGTCAAATAGGCTTCTATTTTGCAGCATTAATAGGATATCTTTTAGAGCAAAAAAGTATAAAAATAAAAGTTTTATTTATTCCATACTATTTTGTAATGATGAACTACTCTGTATATAGAGGTTTTATTAGATATCTTAAAAATAAACAGAGTGTGAACTGGGAGAGAGCTAAGCGGGGAGCATAGGGTTACGGCTCTGCTCACTATTAATTAAATTCTCAACACTCTCTTTCTCTTCATCTAACTCTTGTGCCATAGATAGGTAGGCAATTGAAGAGTAGATGATAATTCCTGTGGGCATCTGCCCCAACACTCCATTACCATATGAGGCTGCCATAATTCCAAACATTCCTGCAGCAAGAGCACTTAGTTTATATTTCACCTCATCGTTTCTAAGCTTAAACATTATAAGATAGGCACTTTTCCCTAAAACATAAAAAAGAATAAAAAGGTGTAACATTAATCCAACAATACCTTGCTCTGCCCATATTGCCACATACCAGCTATCTGTAGGAACATTAGCTAAAAAAGTATTGGGACTAAATCGTAATCCCCAACCACCAGACGAGCCTAAACCACCTCCAAATGGTCTAGATGCCATATAAGCTTTTAATCTTCTCTGATTTTCTACCCTTACCATTAGAGAGGCATCTTCTGGATTGAATGCTGTTCTCATTCTTTGTATTGTGTAGTTTCCCTGACCAATATAAGTATATTTAAAAAAAACAAATATCGATAATCCTAGAATTGCACCCAAAATCATTGCTCTTATATTTTTCCTGACAAATACAAATAACGCCAACCCTGCAAATGGGACTGCTATGGATCCTCTGGTTCCTGAGATCATCATACCATAAAGACCCATTAAACCAACAATCAGGTAGAATACACGCAATTTAAATGATTTTTTCTCAAATATTGCCAAGATCATAAAAACAACTCCAGCATGCCCCTGTGCTCCACCAAACTGACCTGCATCAGACATAAAAGAGAATATCCTTAATTTACCAAAAAGAATATGAGTTACAGCAGATCCTGCATCTAGCCAAGCCTGCTCCCACCTATCAACCCCAATATAAAGCTGCATCATACCTTTTAGTGTTGCCAAAATGGACATAACTCCCCAAATAATAAAGAAGAGATCTAAGTCTTTTCTCTTATTAAATATCATTCTAACAAGAGGTATGGTCATTATCATATATAAAGAGACACTTCTCATTGCATAGAACCAAGCCTCTCTACTAGCGGCTTCTGGATTAAAAAGCTGTAACACAGAGTACCCATACCAAATAACAGCCAAAATAAAAAATTCCGATTTTACCCTTTTCCACGGGATATCGTATACAAATGAATTAAAAATCAAAGAAACGTATACTAAAAGAAGATGAGCATCTACACCCATTCCAACAGGAAAAAAATCGATATATCTGCCCAAACCTAAAGCTATAAAGTTGTAGAAAAAGAGTCCATACATTCCAACTTTTGGCTCAATTAATATCGCATATATGTATATAAGAGCAATCGGCAAAAATAACAGAGCTAATGATATAAAAATACCTCCTTTCGCAATTAAAGTTGCTAAAAAAACAAGCAAAAGACTCACCCCTACAAAAACAAAGGGATTTCTAAGTCGATCCGCCCCAGAATATTTGCTAAAAACATGTTCCATAGCAGATTGTGGTTTAGCTCAATTTGAAACCATTCCTAGAAAAAAACCTTAATCTAAATAGGTTTTTAAGAAATCTTCTTACAAAAGACCTCTTTTTAGGAAGGTCTCCAAAAATAGACTCCATTTCAGAGATATTGACTCCATTCAAAATAACCTTTGGAGCAGCTTTTGGTGATATGGCATAAATCTCCTCCATCGCTTTTTTATCAGCTGCATCCCAAGATCTATTTGCACGTAAAATCATAAATAGATTATCTGCACTCTTTACAAAAGAGAGAGGATAGTAGTTATATACAATGGCAGGAATCTCAATAAAGATAAAGTCAAAATAGTTATCTGGAAATATCTTAACTTCTTCACTAAACTGATCTATGGATGTATAACTCTGAATCTCAGGAGACACGTTATATCTGACAACATCAAACTCCTCTCCACCATCAATATTATCATACGTAATTAATAGAGATCTAAGATTTAATTCGTTTACATTCTCTAATAAAGATTTAAGAATTGTACTCTTTCCTTCGCTCTCAAAATGACTATAAAAGACACATACAAGTGGGTCTCTTTTACTCTCTTTATTTAGATGAGACAGCAATAGTTTTCTAGAAATAAGATCTATCCCCTTTGAGAATATAAAATGAATATTATCTACTCTCTTTCCAAGACTCATATTAGGTATCATACTAACCACCTGCAGCCCGGTTAAACTTTGTGCTCTATTCCAAGATTTAACAGTACTATCTAAAAGTTCTAACGCAACTATCACAAATAACGGAATAATAAAACCAACCATTGCAGCTAAAATCATCAATACTTTTCTCTTACTAGGTTGTGGAGTTAAAGGATAAAGTGGAGTCTCAATAACTTTTATGTTGGAGTTTAGTTCTGTATTCTGTTGATTAAGTTTTGCTAATCCCAGATTATTAATAAGAGATAAATACTCATTTTCTGCAACATCAATCTTTCGCTCCAAACTCTTCATTATTGCCCCCATAGGAGCAAACTTTCTAAATAGTTCTCTAAACTCATCCATTCTTACATCTCCCACATAGAGTTTTGCTCTTGCACTCTCTAATGCTAAAACTTGATCTAACCAATCTTGAATTAGTTTAGATGATGGAATTCCCTCTTGCGAGTACTCCAAATCATACAGATCTTGAATACTAGCTCTAATTTTCTCTTGAATTCTAGCAAGATGTAAGTTAAGATCAGAAACCTCTTGTGCAAGTTTAATATTAAACCCCTCAGAAGATTCCAGTTCTGCCGATTTAAGCGTTATTTTTGTATTTACCTCAGCCAATTGGCTTCTTAAGTCTAAAATCTCTTGACTATTAAGCCGCGTTTTTGCCTTTGGAGTCATTTTTGACTCCAAAACTTTTAATACAGACTCTGCAGAAGCATACTCCATTCTAATCCTTGAGTGCTCCAATGAAAAGGTCTGCTGCTCAGCTGCAATATGGCGCGTCTGCTCGTAATAGTTAATAATATTACCAGCCTGATTAAAAGCCAATAACTCATCTTCGGCCTCTCTTAGCTTCTTGACAGCAATCTCTAATTGATCTTCAAAGTATTGAGTTACAGCCCCAGATTGATTAATCTCCATATCTAAATATGCAGCAATAAAAACCTCATTTAATATTTCAAGAGTACTATGACATATCCCTGGGTCATCGGAACGATACGATATATCAATCATATCACTATTTTGAACTCTTCTGACAACAATATTCTCTCGTATTCTTTTTGAGCTATAGTGGGGATGATCGTAGTTCAAAATTCCATATATAAAGTTATTAATCCCAGACTCTTTATAGCGTAAAAAATTATTGTATGTAGAGTCATAATTATCTTTAACCACAAGCTGTTTTATCTCTTGAGGTACTATTGATCTTATTTTATCTAAATTTTCTGCAGTTATATAAAGCTTATTTGCACTCTCCAACATCATATGGCGAGTAAATAACCTTAACCCAACCTCTTCTGCAGTTCTTCTTGATGAAATTATAGATATCAAATTATCAAAAGCAGCTCTAGAACCAAAAAGGTCAACCTTTGCCTGCTGAAGTGAGACAATAGAGGAGCCCGTAGTGAATCCTGTATAGACTTTTGTTGCAGAGACATATGTTTTACTCTGATTTCTGGTCATAAAAAAGACAACTGAGGCAACCAGAATTGGCATAAACAACAGCATTAATGCATGTCTCGCTAAAAGTCTTATGATGTATATTACACTCATTACCAGTTGAGATCTATTTTAACACCAATAATTTCTTGCAAAACTTGATAGTTTGTAAGAAACTCTATTTTATTTGTCTCCAACTCTACCCTTGCCTGAGAATACATCTCATTAAATCTTGAATACTCATTTATATTTATATTTCCTTCAAGGAAATCCTTCTCTGCCCTAACAAGTTGAATATTATATGTAGCAACATGCTCTGCTCTAATTAACATTGTTTTATGAGACATAAGTATGTTATTGTATTGGGTTATAATCAATCTTTTTAGGTCACTAAAAACTCTTTCATACTCATATTTAGCTCTTACTTGCTCTTGCTGTCTTAACTTTGTATTTGTATTATCGAAAAGCATTGAGAATGGTACCCTAAAGAAAAAACCTGCATTATATCTCACCTCTTTGTTTAATCTATCTATATCCGTATCCACCTCTCTACTTACAACAATATTGTCCATCATACCATATCTAACACCTGCATCAAATCCAAAGTTTTTCATCCAATCACGCTTTTCAGCTCTAATTGCTAACTCCCTAATTAAAATATCTGCTTCCTGAATTTTGAGTAAAGGAGAGTGCTTTTGAGCAGAATCAATAAGAGACCCCAATGGGGGCAGAAGAGAGACTATCTCATTTTGTGATAAAGCTTTATCAGCAACAACTGAATAATCTTGCGAAAAAAGATTAAAAGATGAAGCTATCAATAAAGCGACTATAATTAATACTCTCATAAAACGGACATAATTAACCAGCGATTTGTGACAAATTTACAAAAAAACAATCACTTATTTTTTGATCTTCTAATAAAAGGAAATAATAATATTATTAAGAACTTAAAATTAATATATTTAACCAATCTATTGGATATAATAAATAAGACCATATCTAATCTCAATCTTAAATTAAGGCTAGAAACTCTAAATATGAAACTATTTAATATAGAAATAATTAGCATATCTAGCACTTTCGTAAATTCAGGAGTAGTTTTATGCTTAACTAACTCTTTAATTACAATTTTATAGGAGTAATAATTTTTCAACCCAAAACTTGTAGTCATTGTAGAATTTGGTCTGAGCCTTCTTTTAAAAAAATCTTTGGCAATATAACCTACCCTCTTGGAATATAGATACAATAGAGAGAAAAAGAGTTCGTCTTCATGTACTATATTAGGATAAAACTGTAGAGAAGCATTTATAACTGTTTCTTTTCTAAAAAAATGCATCCATGGAGCGACTCTAAACTTCTCGTTCTCTAATAATATATATGCAACCTCACATCCACTATACACACAACTCTCATCCAAAAAACCTTTTCTGTTGTAATCATATTGGGATAACTCTATATCATCATGATCTGTAAAAGAGATGGCATCAAAAATGACCATATCCAAATCATCTTTTTTAACTCTATTATAACAATTTAATAGCGCATCACAATCTAATACATCATCACTGTCCATAAAATAGAGGTATTCACCCTTTGCTCTTTCAAGAGCATTTTGTCTTGCAATAGAAGAACCACAATTCGTTTGGTTGATCAGAATAACTCTACTATCATTACATGCAATTTTTTCAATAATCAGAGGACTAGTATCTGTCGATCCATCGTTTACAACAATTATCTCTATATCGGTTAAAGTCTGATTTGTAATACTTAAAACAGCCTCCTCTAGATACTGCTCAGTATTATAGACCGGCATAATTACACTAACTTTAATATTTGATCTAACACACATCTTTATCTACTATTTTTTAAGGTGTGAGAATATGGAACAGCCTTATCTCGAACAAAAATAAGATGTTTCAATCTGCTATAAACAAAGTATAAAATTGCCTTAAGAGTATCAATAAGCTCTCTGGTTTTTTTAGATGGTGGAAAAACTTGTGATATCATATCTGAATCCCATCTATTTAAAAAAAATCTGTTATACTTAGCTTCTTGAGGATCCACTATATAATCTAATCTACCAACCCACTCTGCCTTAACATTTTGAGCATTATTGCGATACATAGCAAAAAGCCTAAACGGGAGTGATTTGTACGGAAGATAACTGGTAAAAAGGTGTCCGTACATATCTCCAAATGGAAAAGGAACCTTAGATTTATTATAAAAGACCATCTTGCCTTCTATCATTAACACAACCCATTTATGAGATGTTTTAGAAGATTGTAATTCAGAAACAAAGCTTGGGACCTCTATATAACCCATTTTTGCAACTCTAAATAGCTCTTCTAAAGCCAAGCCTGGATTGTCTACATGCTCAAGAACATGGCTACAAATTACATAATCGAACTCCTTATCCTTAAATGGTAATTTCTCTACATTTGAAACAATAAGAGACTGATGCTTGAATATCTTTAACTCTCCCAATCTATGATAATTCTCAACAGGGTTGTTATCGACAAGCACATTTGCCCTATATACAGGATCATCTCCAGGTCCAATCTCAAGCACCTTATAATGCCTCTTTAAAGAGAGGTTGTCTTTATCGTATGGTATCTTTACAATCATATTTAGTATAAAAGTAATAAAAGAATCTATAGGTTTTACTGGTTAATTAGATATATTTGTATAAACACTGTATTTATGAGTAAAAAAATTGTCTATTGCATACCATCATTACACCTTGTTGGAGGTATGGAAAAGGTTGCAACTATTAAAGCAAACTATTTTACAGAAGTTTATGGACATGAAGTAATATTTGTTCTTACAGATCAGAAAAGCTATAACCCATTTTTTTCTCTATCTCCCAAAATAAAAATAATAAATTTAGATATCAATTTCGAAGATATCCGAACCAATCCATTACCGATAAAGATAGTAAGATACTACTTAAAACAATTTATCTATAAAAAAAGATTAAAGAGAGTTCTTTTTAGATTAAAGGCAGATATTACAATATCTATGCTAAGAAGAGAGATCAATTTTATAACATCCATTAAAGATGGTAGCATGAAAATTGGTGAGCTCCAATTTAATAGAGATAATTACAGAGATTTTAATACCACAGAAAACTCCTTTTTTTTAAAGAGGTGGGCTGCAAAATTATGGATGAATCAACTCATTAAAAATCTTCAAAAATTAGATAAATTTGTTGTCCTAAGCAAAGAGGATTTTGATAATTGGCCAGAGATTAAACATAAAACCTATATTCACAACCCAATAGAAAAACTGCCAGAAAGGGTCTCTAATTGCGAATCAAAAAAAGTTATTGCTGCTGGAAGATTTGTTTCACAAAAAGGTTTTGATATGCTTATTCAAGCGTGGGCTTTAGTAACATCCAAACACCCAGATTGGGAGTTATCTATATATGGAAATGGAGACAAAAATTGGTACTATAAGCAAATTACAGATTTAAATTTAAAAAACTGCTACCTTTTTGATGCAGTAAAAAACATTAACGAAAAATATCTCGAAAGTTCTATTTTCGCATTTAGTTCTCGTTTCGAAGGTTTTGGAATGGTATTGGCAGAAGCAATGTCATGTGGCATACCTCCTGTAGCCTTTTCTTGCCCATGTGGTCCAAAAGATATTATAGATAATAATATTAATGGAATACTAGTGGAGCAAAATAACGTTGAGGAGCTGGCAAACAAAATTTGTTTCTTAATAGAGAACACTTCTATCAGAAAAAAGTTAGGAGCAGAGGCTAGATTAAAATCCCAGCAATTTCTACTAGAGAGAATGGCCGATAAATGGAACGCAATTTTCCACGACACTAACTCCATATAATCAGATAGTTATTTAAACTAAAACCCCTATTGTTATTTCGAAAACTATCCATACCTTCGCAAAAAAGTGCATATGAAGTATCGGATTGTGTACTGCATCCCATCCCTTCATCTGGTTGGGGGAATGGAGAGGGCGCTAACACTTAAAGCTAATTATTTCAGCGATATTAAGGGATATCAAATAACCATCATCACTACAGATGGTGGTGAATTTGAACCTTTTTTCCCTTTATCTCCCAAAATAGAGGTAATAAACCTAAATATTAACTTTGAAAAATATATTAAATATCCACTATATCTTAAATCTCTCGTATATATAAATAATCAGAGAATATTTAAATCTAAACTTAAACAAATCCTGTATCGTATTCGACCACACTACACAATAACCATGTTAAGAAGAGAGATTAATTTCATTAACTCTATTGACGACGGAAGTATTAAGATAGGAGAAATGCAATTTAACTATCTTAACTATAGAAAAATCTCTAAAATTCCACTATCAAATCTTATTTCTAAAATTTGGTTAAATCAGTTCACACATAAAATAGAAAAACTAAAGTGTCTAGTAGTTTTAAGTGAGAGAGATTGTCTAAACTACCCAAAAAGAGAGAATATTGTAGTTATACCAAATCCTATAAAATCTATCCCGTTAAATCAATGCAACTATAAAAGTAAAAAGGTTATTGCTGCAGGAAGATTTTCTAAACAAAAAGGTTTCGATCTGCTTCTACAATCATGGAAAATAGTCTCCAAAAAATTCCCAGATTGGACCCTCTCAATCTATGGTCAAGGAGAAAAAGATGAATATATAACCTATATTAAAAACAACAATTTAGAAAGTAATTGCTTTATTTATGAACAGAGTGAAAATATAGAGGAAAAAATCTGTGACTCTTCTATATTTGCTTTTAGTTCAAGATTTGAGGGCTTCTCATTAATGCTTACTGAGGCAATGGCATGTGGAGCTGCAACTGTCTCTTATGATTGCAACTATGGTCCTCGTGAAATTATTCAAAATAATATCTCTGGACTACTAATTGAACCAGAAAATACAGAACAATTTGCAGATGGGTTAACTAAATTAATGTCCGACATAACTCTTAGAGAGTCTCTTGGAAACAGAGCCAGAGAGAGAGCTAAAGAGTTCACTATAGAGAAAATATCTGAAAAGTGGATTGAACTTTTTCAATCATTAGACAAAAAGGTAATTAACTAATACTTTTTACTACTTTTTTTATTTGGTTGTTCCACGAAAGCTCTGGATAAATAGTTGCCCTTATCTCTTCTGGTTTTGTCTTACATCGGCTTACAAAATCCACAAGAGATGGTATATCAATATCGCTGTCATTTGCAGGTACTTTATGTATATAACTCATATTCTCAAAATCTGTATCTATCTCTGAATAAACAAACGGAATCCCTCTTGCGGCATACTCTCTATTCTTTAAAGTTTTAAGATTAAAAACTCCACTTCTATGCCTTCCTAGACTTGCAATTGCAATATGGCCTAACTCAAAAATAGAATCTAGATCTTTCCCATAAATATTTCCAAGGAAATGGACTCTATCATACAACTGTAGATCTGTAGTTAATTTTTTTAACTCTTCTCTATCTACATCACTTCCATCTCCAGCAATATAGAAATGTATATCCAACATTCCGTTTCCATCTCTATAATAGTTATATAGACCCTTTATTACTCTATCATACCCATGCCAAAAATGAATTTCTGCAACAGCAATCATATTAAAATTATTAATTATCTCTGGCCTTTTATTTAAAACTGGTAATGAATTAAAGTCAATAGCATTGGAAATCTTAATTGTTTTTACTCCCTCTATATAGTCTAAGTCAGAAAATGTGATTACTCGATCTACAAAAAAACGTAAGAACGGCCGCGACAATCTGTGTAGTAAAAAAATTGGTTGGTATCTATAATGCTCACTTTTTGTCTCTTTATCGTATGGATAAGTTGGGTACTCAATTAAAACCTTAACTCCATGCTTTCTCAATGAGTTAAATAAATAAAACAAAAACGGATTTGTATTATAAAAACTCCTTACATATATGAAGTCTATATTTTTAGATAAAATATATTTTTTAGTATTACCAAAAATAGTCCACTTGCCAAATTTAGAAATGAATCCATTCCCAAAATCATCTAAAACAAAATTTTGAACAACTCTTTTCTGATTTCCAATTTTGTCTATATCCACATAACAGAGCTCCATATCAACACCATTAGCTTTAAAAGCCTCTATTTGAGAGTAGATTTTTTTACTAATTCCACTATACTCTCTAAATCCAAAAAAATGTAGATATAACCCCTTCATAAAATTCTATTTATTGTCTGATGGTCTTGGATCTGAGTCTCCAGTAAAAAAAAGATATCGTCTAAAGCCTTTTAAGGAATCAATAAATCTATTATAAAATGCCCTTAATATATGTCCATCTGCCGATAGTGCCTTTGTAGAAGTATAAGCTCTGGCCTTATAGCCTCTTATAAACACGATTTTTCCAAACTGAGACATATCATACGCTAAAGCACCATCCTCCCCTCTCATAAGATACTCTCGATATCCTCCAACCTCTCTTGCCAATAATGTTTTATGACCCATTACAGCACCTCTTACGCACCAAACTGGATTCTTAAATGATAGAAAAAAGAGGTGAATATCTCTAACAAATTCATATATTCCCATCCAAAATCTAGGAAAGTTTTTATCAGGCACATAATTATAAGTAGAAGAAACAACTACAACGTTAGTTTTTCTTAACGCCAAAACCATTTTCTGTATATAACTAGGAGGATAAAGAGTATCCGAGTCAATACATAAACAATACTCCCCTCTAGCCATATCTAAACCCTTCTGCCTTGCATAGCCTGGACCTTTACGCTCTTCTGAATAACTTTTTACACCCAATCTTTTAAATAAAGAGAGAGTGGAATCATCTGAATTATTATCTACACCAATTATTTCAAAAGGGAACTCTGTGATATTCTCAGCTAGAGACCAAACACAGGATAGGAGTCTAGTCTCTTCATTATGGGCTATAATAATAACAGATACAACAGGATCATCACACTGAACCGATTTAACCTTAGCCGAAATATTTTCTATTATCTCAGATGAGATACTTTCGATAGGTTTCTCAAAAATATCTAAAAATCTTTTATACCAAACCATACTTATAAATGAGATCTTCTACAAATTTAATTTAAATTATTATATTAGCCTATCTATTTAAAGTTAAAGATTTAAAATGGTTTACACAACTCTTACCGACAGAATTGGAAACAATTTATTTCAGATAGCAACGGGAGCATCTTTAGCTCACAGAAACGGCTCAGAATACACCGTTTATATCTCTGATTTTAAAGTTCCAGAGGGCATATCTCTTGAGAAATATATCGATCAATTTAGAAACAATATTTTAAGAAAAGTTAAGTTTACAACAGAGTATCCTATTGATTCTATTGAATACATTCAGCCATGTTTTGAATATAAAGAAATCCAATATTATCCCAATATAAGGCTCTCTGGTTATTTTCAAAGCGAAAAATTTTTTGACAAAGATTTTGTTTATGATCTCTTTGAAATAGACATTCAAACAAAAAAATATATCGAAGATAAATATGGTTATCTTTTTGAATCTCCAATTATCTCTATTAATGTTAGGAGGGGCGACTATCTACTAAGGCCTTTACGTCAACCTATTTGCGAAATGCCATACTTTAATAGGGCAATCCGCTATTTTGGCAAAAATCAAAGATATTTGTTAATTAGTGATGATATAGAGTGGTGTAAAAGAAAATTTAAAGGTAAGAACTTCTTTTTTCTAGAGAATGAGCAGCCAATTATTGATCTGTATATACAAACCTACTGCACTCATAATATAATTAGCAACTCCACTTTTAGCTGGTGGGGAGCATGGTTAAATAGGAATCCTAACAAAATTGTTATTGCTCCAAAAAAATGGTTTGGAATTCAAATGAAAGATTATAACACAATGGATCTCATCCCAGAAAATTGGATAAGAATAAACAATCCAAGAACTTTGAGTCTAAAAATAAAAATAACTATTAAATGGACTCTACACCTTTTTGTTAGAATATACTGGAGAATAAGAAAT
This sequence comes from Bacteroidales bacterium Bact_08, assembly GCA_001603425.1. GTDB lineage: Bacteria > Bacteroidota > Bacteroidia > Bacteroidales > UBA932 > Bact-08. Next base: position 230 of record LUYZ01000099.1, on the reverse strand, counting down.
ATATACTGGCTTATAAAATACAAAGTAGGGCTACCCTCTCCTAAGTAATCGATTAAATAAGCCTTTTATATCTATTATATTAGATACTATTTTAAAGGAAAAGAACATATATATAATAATAGCTATAGACGAAAGTGAATATGTTATATAAGGGCCAAATAAATTAAAGGTAACCAAGGCCGTAATAAACCCCATTATAATAGTACTAACCCCTATAATTTTCAAATACA
>LUYZ01000098.1 GCA_001603425.1 Bacteroidales bacterium Bact_08 | reverse complement strand
ATAGAAGAGAGGCTATCTCTATGTCTTGTAGAGTAGCCTCATTTTTAGAATATTTTTTTAAAAAAAACCGACCAAAAATTACTGGATCATTCTCAAAATAGAGAGGATTGTTGTATTTTTTAGCCAGCTTAATTATAATATCTTTATTATCAATCATTTTCTATTCTCTTGGAAAAAGATACCAATCTGCATCCTCTTGACCAAATGATTTAGACCAGGGTAAAAATCTTGGATAAAAGTCTTTTATACTTACAGATTCTGGAGGTATTCTAAATACACCAGGGATTAAAATGGCAAACGGCATATTATCGTCTGAAACATAATATCTGCCAATTAAAGGGTTAGATTTGTCATTATATTTACCTAAAATAGATTTATCTGCTAGATCTGTTGGGGGATGGTTTGGTAGATGTACTTCCATGCCCCTTCTAACATTAACAACAATAAATGGATTGTATGGAGGAGTGGTAAGCTCTGTTATTGAAACAGGTGTTGTAAAAACAACCTCAATATTGTATCTCCCATTTTCTATTTTATTCCTTAAATTTAATTTAGTATAATCATCTACAACCATTATGGTTGCTTTTGATTGCCCATTCTCTGTTCCGTTTGCTGCAACATTATAGCGTGTAGATATTGGATATGGAGATGTTATATTTACTCCTGCAACTCTAGAACTAGCGACTCCTAATTGATATCCAAAACCGACATCCAAAACACCTCCTGACCAAATAGGCTCAAATCTATCAATCGTTTTTATCACTTGATTCTGATTGTTTATAAAATGAGTAGAGTTGTAACCGATAACAACATCATTCATATCGTAATCACCTCGATTAGGCCATAAATCCTCATAAGCAATTGTATAGTACGTGTTTTCGGCAGGGTAGTGCCTAGTTAAAACAATATTAGCATCATTTGGAAACTCATCTCTGTCGTCTGGTATACCATCACCATCGCTGTCATTACTTTTTTTAAGAAGAGGTAGGTCTGTGTATTGTATTGCAGTTTCAGGTGTTGCTGTTGTGTAAAAAACTAAATCATTAAAATCATTATCAGATCTCTGCTCTCTATTTATATCTTCAAAACCAACTATAACAATTTTTCTGTCAGGATCGTAAAGGAGAACATTATGAGGTTTTAGAGCAGGGTTTACTTCTGGGTTAAATTGTTCAAGAGAATAGAAATGTGGTTGTGTGGGTGAAATAGTCTCATTTCTAAATCCATTCGCAATAATAAACCATCCAATACTAACTCCTGGAGGAAATATCTCTTGAAAAGAATTACCATCCCAATATTTTAACTCAACTCTGCTTCCAACTGCTAGATTACCTCCACTACCTGGAAGTGATGCATTAGGAAAAGCTATTATTTTGTCTATCTGATCTACAGATGTTGGAGGAGAGTTTGTTGGGTAATGAAAGTATCCCAATACATTTCTAAAAGAGGCTCCTTCGTGAAGAAAAACTATTTCAACTCTAGCATTCTCAATAATATGAATGGCAGATTGAACTCCATTTGCAATATAATGAGGATTATGTACAGGAACTGGTTTGCTCTCTGGTAAAGATTCGTTAATATCATTAATAAGTGAGGCTGGAATTGATACTTTTGGACTCTTTAGATAATTTGGTACACCTTGATTATCCCAGTCTCCTAGTAATCTATAGTTTTGAACTGCATTATTATTAATAAATGCATTAGAACTCTTTACTAAAGTACTATAAACTACATGATTATTTGGATCTGTGGGAGAAACTGATATATTTACTGAGTTTATATTAGCTTTAAGAAGTTGAGGAACCCCTAAAGTAGAGCTATAGATATAAATCTCTTTAACTGCTTTTTTTATAGAAATATCCCCGGAGAATTTACCATAATTCTGTGTTAATCCTTTAAAGATAGGAGGTATTTCTAGATTAAGTATCTCTGCTCCATTTTCTATTGTAATAAATGGATTTTGATCGTAGACATAAAATAATATTGGTGTATTATAGTCTATCTTATAGTCTATAGTTAATTTAATATTTTCTATTGTTGTGAAGTCAAAATAATCATTAAGATCTGGTTCAGGTGGGTGAACAACATTTGATTTAACGCAAGAAAAAGAGACTATAGCTATAATAGCTGATATTAATATTCTTGTTTTCATATATGTAGAATTTTCAATTTTATCCTTATAGTTTTAAACAAACTATTTCATATAAAGTTAAAAAAAAAGTGTCAAATATTTAAATATTTGACACTTATTTTATCTTTAAAAAATGCTATTTTTTTGCATTTTTGTATCTGTTCAAGAATTTATCAACGCGACCAGCAGTATCAACTAATTTCATCTTACCAGTATAGAATGGGTGAGACGTATTTGAAATCTCTAATTTAATTACTGGATACTCAATACCATCTACCTCAATGGTCTCTCTAGTGTTTGCACAAGAGCGAGTAATAAAAACATGATCATTTGACATATCCTTGAAAGCTACAAGACGATAGTTTTCGGGATGGATTCCTTTTTTCATTTTTATATATTTATTCTAATTAGGAGCGCAAAATTATCATTTTTTTTTAATAAATCAAATTATTAATCTCTTCTTCCTGCAAATTTAGCTAATAATTTGAGGATCTCTAAGTATAGCCATATTATAGTAACCATAAGTGCAAAGGCACCGTACCACTCCATGTATTTTGGTGCTCCCGAATATGATGCCTTTTCTATAAAGTCAAAGTCCATCAAAAGGCTAAAAGCTGCAACGCCAACAATAACGAGACTTATCCCAATACTTAATGGGCTACTATTATGTAACATTGTTAAATTCACCCCAAAGAAAGAAAGTATAATGGATATTAGATAGTAAAAAACAATAGAGCTTATTGCAATAGTCAATATTTTTCTAAATTGAGAGTTAACCTTAATTAGATTAGATCTATATATAGTTAACATAACTAAAGTTGTAACAATTGTCAGTAAAACCGCATTAATAACTAAATCAGGAGCTGTATGGCTAAATGCTTCATTAAAGAAAGCAGATATTGCACCCAAAAACAGACCTTGTAAAACTGCATATACTGGAGCTAAATATTGAGCTAATTTGGGGTTAAAAGATATAATTATAGCACTTACAAAACCACCCAATGCTCCACCGATCATCCATGGACGGACAACAGAAGGGTCGAAGCTCATATAAAACTCTCTCCAAGTATATGAGGCACCAAGTAATACCATAAATGTTAGAATAAGAGATTTTATAACAGTACCTTTAATTGTCATTGTTGCTTGACCATAAGAGGTAGTTGCTTTGTCAAAGACTCTATTAGAAAGAACAGGATTTGCCATATATTAATATTAGTTAGTTATTTACATCTAAAAAGAGGGTCCTGATACAAAAGAACTTTTTTGGTTTTACGAATCCATTTTTGTTCTTCAACCTTAATATGTTCTTTAATCTGTTCCCACTCAACTGTGTCATTTTTTAAATAAGCTAAAATAAGGGAGTCGCCGACTAGTAATTCAATAGCACTTTTATCGTTACCTGCTTCATAAACTCCCTCAAGGAACTTAAACTCATGTATGTTTGTATGTACAAACTTAATAAGTCTCAAATTGTGTGCCAATGAGTGATATATTGTTCCAGGAAGGGGATGTAATTGAAATCCATAACATATTTGATTAGCATATTTATGAAATACAGGAATAAACTTAGTCCATCTTAAATATACAGAAGAGTCATAAATAGGATTAGATTCTGAATTCCAATTATTATAATTGTTTTTGCTATTATAAGAGAGAAGTTGATCTAAATAAGGAGCTCCAAATAGTTCGAATGGTCTAGTAGTTCCTCTTCCTTCGCTTATATTAGTTCCCTCCCAAAGGCATTGTCCACTATAAAAATGAGAGGTAAATAGTCCAGGGAAGTTGGGTGATGGAGGAATACTCCAAGGTAACAAATCTTTGTTATATAAGTGAGCTTGGTAAGAGATAATATGAAGAGGGAATTTAGCATTTAATTCATTATACATCAAATAAGAGAACTCACCGATTGTTAAACCATGCCGATGTAGAACACCTTCAATTCCTATAAACGAACTATATTCTTTCTCAAGCATTGTTCCCTCAACTTGTCTTCCAGCTGGGTTTAATCTATCAACAATATATACAGATAGATTAATGCTAAACTTTTTTAAAGTTTTGAAAAGATTATAAATGGTTGTGTTAAAAGTGTAGTATCTGCATCCAACATCTTGTAACTCTATGATTAATGCATCCAAATCTTCTAGTTTGTTCTTCTGTGCAAAGAGCGACTCTTCTGAACTACCATATAGAGAAACAAACTCACATTTATCTAGTTCCAAATTATTATAGACATCTGTATTGTCTAGTTTTTGTTGATCTTGTAGTTCAGCAAAAAGACCATGCTCTGGCATGAAAACTCGTTTGAGATTTCCCTTTTTATAGAAAGTTTCAAAGATATATTCTCCATTCTCTGGATGCCATGCTGTTTGATTGCACAATATCCCTACTTTTCCCGATTTTAATACTAAGTCGGGTTGATCCCATATTGGTGTTGTTCTGAAAGAAAACATGTCTCTATTTAGTTAAGTCTGTAATAATTTGCTTTGCTAGGTTATCTGCACTATTAAAATCAGGAGCTTCTGCATAAATTCTTATAATAGGCTCGGTATTAGATTTTCTAAGATGTACCCACATCTTCTCCTTTTCAAAATCAATCTTAACACCATCTATGTCTGTTATTTTATAATTAGCATATATCTCCTTTATTTTAACAAGAAGAGCATCTACATTTGTATCTTTTGATAGCTCTATTTTGTTTTTAGAAATTTCATATTTGGGATATAATTTTTTTAATTCAGATAAACTAATCTTTTTATCAGCTAAATGACTTAGCATTAATGCTACACCAATCAATGCATCTCTGCCATAATGTAAATCTGGTACAATTATTCCTCCATTTCCCTCTCCGCCAATTACAGCATTTACATCTTTCATTACCTTTACAACATTAACTTCTCCTACAGCCGATGAGTAGTATTTTTGACCATATTTTTCTGTTATATCTTTTAATGCTCTAGAAGAGGAGAGATTTGAAACAGTAGAGCCAGGTCTTCTCTGTAATATATAATCTGCTACGGCAACAAGTGTGTACTCTTCTCCAAATGGCTCACCATTCTCATCAATAAAAGCTAATCGATCCACATCGGGATCTACAGCTATTCCCATATCGGCATTCTCTAATTTAACTATTCTGGAAAGTTCTGTTAGATTCTCTGGTAGTGGCTCTGGATTGTGAGCAAAATCTCCATTTGGTTCTGAATTAATAGAAATAACATTTATACCCAAAGACTCTAATAGAGGCACGATTGAAATAGATCCAACAGAATTAACAGAATCAACTACCACCTTATATCCTTGACTATATATTTTTTGAGCGTCAACAAGTGGATATGAGATAACAGACTGAATATGTCGATCTATATAGTTGTTGTTGTATACCTTTCCAATACTATCCACATCTACATAATCGAACTCATTTTTTTCTATAATATCTAAAAGTTCAAAACCACTATCAGCATCCAAAAATTCTCCATTATTATCTAATAATTTTAAAGCATTCCATTGCTTTGGGTTATGAGATGCAGTTAAAATTATACCTCCATCGGCATTTTCAAACACAACAGCCATTTCCACAGTTGGTGTGGTTGCAAGGCCAGCAGAGACAACATCAAAACCGCACGATATCAATGTACCTTCTACTAATTTCTCTACCATCTCTCCAGATATTCTGGCATCTCTACCCAATACTACTTTATAGTTGGTTTTATTAGGATATCTTCTTTTTATTAGTTTGGAATATGCCGATGTAAATTTAACAATATCAATTGGGGTTAGTGCGTCTCCAGGTTCTCCGCCAATAGTACCCCTAATTCCAGATATAGATTTTATAAGTGCCATATTATTAGTTGTTTATACTTGTGTCTTATATGCAAAATTGAGTGTTAAGGTAGTAAAATATACCCTAACACCCAAGATTATTTTGAAAGTATTATAAACTAGAAGGTTATGATGGAAGAGCAAGGAATGTTGCAGCAAAAGCTAAAATAGCATATAATTCAGGGAAAACGCCCAAAATCATTGTTTTACCAAAAACATTATTACCATTACTCATCTCTACAATACCATTAGCAACAATAGATGATTGTTTAACAGCTGAGTAGATACCAACAATACCTAGTGCAATACCAACGGCAAAAATAGCTAATCCTTGATTAAGATTTAAAACACTAATTGTATTTAATCTATCTAACATTAGAAAAAAACCAGCAAATCCATAAAGCCCTTGAGTAGAAGGAAGAGCACACAAAATCATTGATGATCCAAAAATGTCTGGATTTTTCTTAAGTGCGCCGATTGTTGCGTTTCCACCAACAGTTACACCAATTGCACTTCCAATACATGTTAAGGCAAGCATAACTGCCATTCCGACATATGCTAAAATTAGAGGTAATGTTTGTTCCATAATTGTGATTTTTATTTATTAATTAATTATTATTTATTGTATTTTTCTTTGATAACGGGTTATATGCTCTACCACCACCACTGAACTCTGCGTTCTTATAGAACTCAACAAAAGTAAGACGCATTGGATGTACAAAAGCTCCCAAACTAGATAATAGAAGTACTGCAACATGCCCAAAAAGAAGCATTATTATGGTAAAAATCCATCCTACATATGGGATTCCTGTCATACTTAATGCAACAGAGTTTACCACCATACCTAAAATAGCTCCAGCAGTTCCAAGTCCAAACAATCTGATGTATGAGAGCATATCTCCAAAAATGGATGTTACATGATATAAAGCTATAGCCCCCATTCCCAATCTAGCAAATGGATTCTTACTATCAGATGAGAATAGAACAATCATAAGTAGGGCCGCTAATGCTACATAGTTATAAAATTGAGGAATATTTAAAGAGTCAACCATTGTAGATGCATATTTAAATCCACCCCATATTATTAGGATGATCCATCCAATACTATTAAAACCATATGTAAGACCTTTGTTTTTGATCAGATCTATAGCATTGATTAGTTTTGCTACAATAATTTGAAATAGACCAAAAATGATTGCAAACCAAAACATTTTTAAATCAGAAAAAAAGATGTTTTTAATATTATCGGATAGTGGGAGAATTTCATTAATTTTTGTTCCAAAAATAACTCCAGGAAGGGCAGCCATCAGTACAGCTCCTAAT
>LUYZ01000097.1 GCA_001603425.1 Bacteroidales bacterium Bact_08 | reverse complement strand
AAAAGAGATTTCTAATCCATTAAACACTTTTGCAACTCAAGGTTGGTCTGTATTTAAATTTACAAATAAAAAGTCAACAGGAGGTAGAGGTTCTCATAATGATTTCCCAGATACAGATTTTCCTTATTTTAGATTAGCAGAGGCATACCTCATTTTAGCGGAGTCTGTTTTAAGAGGTGGCACAGGTGCTACAACACAAGAGGCTGTTACGTATATAAATATGCTTAGACAAAGAGCGTATGGGAATAGCAATGGTAATGTAACCTCTATAGATCTTAGTTTTATTATTGATGAGAGATCTAGAGAGTTGTATTGGGAAGGTACAAGAAGAACAGATCTAATTAGATTTGGACTCTATACAGGAGGTACTTATCTGTGGCCATTTAAAGGTGGTCAACCTGGTGGTGTGGCAATTGACGCAAGATACAATGTCTTCCCTATACCATCGGCAGATATAATCTCAAATCCAAATTTGGTTCAAAATCCAAACTATAATTAAACTTGGGGAATTATGAAAACATTGAAATATACATTAGCTTTTTTAGCTGCTATTATACTATTTGCCGCTTGCGACAAGGATGAGTCTGATTTTGTTAAATTTCATCCCGATAAAGTGGTTGCGGCTAAGATGAATAAACCGTCTGAAATTATTTTAGAAGATGATACTAAGGGTAATGAGTTGCCTGCAATAACATGGACTCATGCCAATTATGGATTTGATGCAGCCATTAATTATGTTGTTGAACTGGGAATAAAGGGAACAAATTTTAATCCGGTTGCAGTAATAGGGTCGGTTAATACCAATAGCCTTATAATTAAAGGACTAGACCTACAAAATGCAATGGACAATATAGGAGCAGTGCTCGGTTCTAGGCAAGAGGTTGAAGTTAGGGTTAAATCTAAAATAGTAGATAATATAGATCCCGTTATCTCAGATGTAACAACATTCTTTGTAACAACTTATGTGCCTGCAGAAAAAGAGTATAATAAAGTTTGGATTGTTGGTGACTACTGCGGTTGGAACCATGGTAATGCTCAATTCCTATATGATATTGCTGGTAATAACCAATTCTTTGAAGGATGGGTAATGTTTAATGGTAAAGCTCAAAATGGCTTTAAAATTACCTATACAGATGGATGGCATGGAAACGATATAGGAACTAATGATACACAGGTTGTTGGTAATAAGATAAAAGTTGAACCAGGTGGAAACATTGAGCTATTTGATGGTATTATTATGTATTTGAAATTAGATAATAGAGACCAGGCAAATAGAACATTAGAGAGAGTAAGAACAATTTCTAGGATAGGTATAGTAGGTAGTGCTACTCCAAATGGCTGGGGTGCACCAGATACCGAAATGATATTTAATGAGTCTACGCGAATGTTTGAAGCTACTGTAACTTTGGTAGATGGCGAAATTAAATTTAGAGCAGATGACGATTGGGATTTGAGTTGGGGATTATTTGATGCAAGTGCAAGTAAAAATCCAAATCAACTTACACCTAATAATGGCAAAAACATAGAAGTTTCTGCTGGTACCTATAAGGTTATCTTTAATCTAAATAAGGTGGATCCAACATTTGAGATGATTAAACAATAATTTTTTCCAAAGAGGGAGCTTTTTGGTTCCCTCTTTTTTTAATATAAACACAATGAAAAAGTTTACCCTTTTAGCAATATTAATACTTCTTCTATCTTGCTCTAAAGACGATAAAAAGCCTAATAATAATGGCTCAGATAGCAATTTTACATATGTAATGAAGAGTTGGGATGGACAGAAGAGGGCAGACATATTTTATCAAATTTTTGTTCGCTCTTTTGCCGATTCAAATGGAGATGGTATTGGTGATATAAAAGGAATTACTGCAAAGTTAGATTATCTTCACGATCTTGGCGTTTCTGGTATATGGCTAACTCCAATTCATCCATCACCTTCTTATCATGGCTATGATGTAGAAGATTATAGAGCCATCGATCCTGTATATGGTACTATGGCCGATTTTGAAATGCTTATTTCAAAGGCTAATGCTCTAAATATAAAAGTGGTATTAGATTTAGTGATAAATCATACATCAAAAACACATCCCTGGTTTACATCGGCAACATCTTCAATAGAATCTCCATATAGAGATTGGTTTTTATTTGCACCATCTAATGATGTGGCTGGTTGGATCTCCTCTGGAAAGGTTCCTATGACAAAAAGTTATAATCCATATCATTGGCATTCAGTTTCTTCTGGTACAACAAGTTATAAATATATGGGTATGTTCTCTGATTGGATGCCAGAGATAAATTATGGCGAGGTTTCTACTTCTCATAATAGTCTGCCATTCAAAGAGATGGTTGAGATTTCTAAGTTTTGGTTATCTAAGGGCGTAGCTGGTTTTAGGTTAGATGCAGTAAAACATATATATCAAGATGAAAATTCTAATGAAAACCCTCTTTTTTTAAAGAAATTTTACGAAGCTGTTAGTCAAAATAAATCAGATTTATATATGATAGGTGAGAATCTTACTGGAGATTACAATTTGGTTGCACCTTATTATTCTGGATTGCCAGCTCTTTTTAATTTTGATGCATGGTATAAATTGATCTATGTATTAGAAAACTCTCATGCTAAATGGTATCCAAAAGATATTATGGATATGGAGCAAAGATTTAAATCGGTAAGATCTAATGCAATAAATGCAACAAAGCTCTCAAATCATGACGAAGATAGAACTTTTTCTAGATTGGGTAATAATATGCAAAGAGCAAAAATGGCAGCATCTATTCTATTAACAGTCAGTGGATCTCCCTATTTGTATTATGGTGAGGAAATTGGTATGAGAGGAATGAAGACTACTGGTGATATTAATGTAAGAGAGCCTTTTCTTTGGGATGCTAAAGCAAATGATACCTATAGAACTTCTTGGTTTAATCCTGTTAACTCAGTTGAGCCTATAGTAACTCCGTTAAATGCTCAAAAAACGGACTCATTATCTATTTTCAATCATTATAAATCTCTAATTAAGTTGAGAAATACATATGAGTCATTATCAAAGGGGAGAACTATAATACCTGAAAATTTTGATAATTACTCTAAAAATTTTATGGCTTTTTACAGAGAGCACAATAATGAAAAGCTATTTGTATTACACAATGTCTCTGACGGAGTGGCTACATTTATATACGATCAGCCATTTAAAAACCCAATAATTAGATTTGGTGGAGTTTTACTATCTAGAATTAATGATAGAACAATTACTATTACAATGCCTCCGTACTCTTCAATTATCTTAGAAATTTAATAAATAGATTTATGAAAAAAATATTTATTATAGCACTGTTATTTCCTTTGTTATCATGCTTTCACAAAGGAGATTTATCTGTATTTGACTCAACCAGTTTAGCTAGCTTTGCAAAAGTTGATTCAGATACAACAATATTAATTTTAAAAGACTTCTTTCCATCTATTTCTAAAATAGACTCAGTTAGATCCAATACTTTGGAGGTAAATAGGTTTACTACTTTTGATACGATTTCTGTTATAAAAAATGCAAATACTAAGCGAGTTAATCAATTAACACTCTATAGTAATGGTAATAAAGGAACTTTAATTGTATTAGATCACACTTCCGTATCCAAAGGAGACTTAAAGGCAATTACTATAAATAATAGTAGTCGTAGTGTTAGTATATCTATCATAGGACCAAAGGCCGATTTTGTTGTTTTATGGCAAAACTCCATTATAGATCCTTTCAATGTTAGTACAACAAAGGGCAAAAAGTCTGATGAATATACACAAATTAAAGTGGATATACCTCACTATGCCTCAAAAATGGAGCGATCATATATTAGAGTAATAGCCTATAGTAAAGATGATATCTCAAATGATATTCTTATTCCAATATCGTATGGACGAGTTATTGATAATATATCTCAATTAAAAAGAGATGATCTTCACGCTCAAATTATGTACTCATTAATGATAGATCGTTTTTATGATGGTAATCCAGCTAATACAAGAAAGTTAAATGACCCACAAGTTTTACCAATTGTAGATTATTTTGGTGGTGACCTAGAGGGTATTACTAAGAAAGTAGATGAGGGTTTTTTTAATGACTTAGGAGTTAATACAATATGGCTCTCACCTATTACTCAAAATCCTAATGATGCATGGGGTTTGTATCCCGATCCTAAAACTAAATTTAGTGGATATCATGGATATTGGCCTATTTTCTTAACAAAAATAGATGATAGATTTGGTACAGAAGTTGATCTTAGAAAATTACTAGATTACTCTCACTCAAATAACATAAATGTAATTCTAGACTACGTAGCAAACCATATGCATATTGATAGTCCAACACTCAGAGAAAATCCGGATTGGACTACACCAGATACAACACCAGATGGAAGGCCTAATTTTGAATTATGGGATGAATTTAGATTAACAACATGGTTTGATCGGCATATTCCTACTTTAGATTTAGAGCGTGAAGAGGTTTATATGCCAATGACAGACTCTGCCCTTTTTTGGTTGGAAAATTTCAAGTTTGATGGATTTAGACATGATGCAACAAAGCATATCCCAGAAGTATTCTGGAGAACTTTAACTTCAAAAATTAGAGAGAGAATATCTGATAGAACAATATATCAAATTGGTGAGACATATGGTTCTCCAATGTTGATTGACTCGTATGTAAGAAATGGGATGTTAGATGCTCAGTTCGATTTTAATGTCTATGATTCAATGATCTGGAGCATGATCAATAAAGATGGAAGCTTTAAAGATGTCTGGAACGCGTTATCTGGAAGCTTAAGAATATATGGATACCATAATTTAATGGGATATATAACGGGTAACCATGATAGACCTAGATTTATCTCCTTAGCTGGAGGAGCCCTTTTACCCGATGAAGATAGTAAGTTGGCAGGATGGAAGAGAGAGATTGGAGTTGGAGACTCTATTGCATATTCTAAATTATCTTTGCTTCATGCATTTATAATGACTATTCCAGGTGTTCCTACTATTTATTATGGTGATGAATATGGCGAGCCAGGAGGGAATGATCCTGACAATAGAAAATGGATGAGATTTGATGGTTATAATTCAAAGGAGAGAGAGACACTAAATAAGTTAAAGAGACTCACATCTTTAAGACGAGGCTCAATGGCGTTAATTTATGGAGATATCTTTCCTCTTTATATTAGCGACGATGTTCTATCTTTTGCTAGAATTTATATGGGTGAGACCTATATTATAGCATTAAATAAATCTGACCAAACAAAGGTTTTGGAGCTAGATCTACCAATAAGCATTAATTCTAAAGTTGTAAATACAATATTTGGAAGGTTAGTGATGTTAGATGGAAACAGAGCTAGAATAGAAGTTGATCCAAATTCATTTACAATAATTAGCAGTTATAAATAAAATATATAGATTATGAGAAAGATTGTATTATTAATTTCATTGTCACTTTTTATCTTTTCGTGTACAACATCAAAAGTAGAAAAAGTAAATTTATCTAATGTAGAACACCCTCAGTGGCTATCAAATGCTATTATTTATGAGGTAAATACAAGACAGTTTACAGAAGAGGGAACATTTGAGGCATTTATGAGTCATATCCCTAGACTTAAAGAACTTGGTGTGGATATTTTATGGTTTATGCCGATTCACCCAATAGGTGTTAAAGACAGAAAAGGTGAGTTGGGTAGCTACTATTCGATAGTGGATTATAAAGAGGTAAACCCTGAGTTCGGTACCATAGAAGATTTTAAAATGGTTGTTGCAGAGGCTCATAAACATGGAATGAAAGTTATTCTGGACTGGGTTGCTAACCATACTTCTAGAGATGCAAAATGGCTGCAAACTAACCCAGAATGGTATGTTATGGACTCAATAACAAATAGTCCAGTAGCTCCTTTTGATTGGTCAGATGTTGCCAAACTTAATTATGATGTTCCAGAAGTTAGAGAGGCAATGTTAGATGCAATGATGTACTGGATAAGAGATATTAAAATTGATGGATTTAGATGTGACGTGGCTGCTGAGGTACCTGTAGATTTTTGGGATTATGCTGTAGCTAAGTTAAAAGAGGTAAATTCTGATATCTTCATGTTGGCAGAAGCAGAGGAGCCTGCTTTACAGTACAATGCCTTTAATGCCTATTATGGTTGGCATTTTCATCATATTAAAAACAAGATTGCATCTGGTGAATACGGAATAGATTCTATTAGAAGCTATATGAAAAGAGGTTATACTAGATTCCCATCTAATACAATCCCTATGTTTTTTACATCTAATCATGATGAGAATTCATGGAATGGAACTGAGTTTGATAGACTAGGTAATCATGCCAAACAAATGGCTGTTTTTACTTTTGTTATGCCAGGAATGCCGTTGATATACAATGGTCAAGAGGTTGGTTTTAATAGAATGTTGGAGTTTTTTGTTAAAGATCAGATTGATTGGAATGGAGATCTTAGCTTTACAGATTTTTATAGAAACTTAATTTCATTCAAGAAATCGAATGAGATATTAGATACTCCTGATAAATCTATTTTTAACGAAATAGTAACAGATCATCCAGATAAAATTTATGCTTTTCATAGAACCTTATTGCAAGACGAGCTTATTGCGATTTTTAATTTCTCTTCTGAGGAGGTTATCACTTTTTTAAATGGGATAGATAATGGAGATTATCTATTGTTTAATCCAGATGATGCGTCAAAGCAACAGGTTTATCTCAAAGATGAACAGACAATTACAATTGAACCTTATGGCTATAGAATATTTATTAAGAATAATACAGTAAAGGGAGATGGTTAAAAGATTTTTTCTATTATTATTTTTATTTATCTCATATGGAAATATGAAAGCTAATGTTATAGAGAGGGTTGAACCGCCAAATTGGTGGGTGGGAATGAATAGTAACAAGCTGCAACTAATGTTATATGGGAAAGATATATCTTATTATAAAATAGATAGTAATTCAGATCTTATAAAAATAGAGAGAGTCCATAAAGCTGATAGTCCAAATTATCTCTTTGTAGATTTAGTGCTTCAAGATGGTATTAAAGCAGGAGATTATACATTCACACTGTCTAGAGGTGTAACAAGAGAGAGTTTCTCTTACACTTTAAATAAAAGAGAGCCAAGAGATGACTTCAAAACATTTTCTAGTGCAGATATGGTCTATCTAATAATGCCTGATAGATTTGCTAATGGAGACCCATCTAATGATAACCATAAAGATGCACAAGAGATTAGCAATCGATTAGAACACTATGGAAGGCACGGAGGAGATATTGAGGGTATAATTAAGTCTTTAGATTATTTGAACTCAATTGGTGTTACAGCCATTTGGTCTACTCCAATGCTTTTTGATAATGAACCAGAAGCGTCATATCATGGCTATGCATGCGCAGATTATTATAGAATTGACCCTAGATTTGGCTCAAATGATATGTATAAAGATTTGGTTAAGCAGGCTAAAAGCAGAGGTATTAAAATTATAAAAGATATTGTTCCCAACCATTGTGGAATGGCTCATTGGTGGATGAGTGATTTACCTTTTGAAGATTGGATTCATAAGTTTGACTCTTTTACTAGGTCTAATTATGCAATGTCAACACATTTTGATCCGTATGCTTCTAAGGTAGATAATGATTTGTGTACAAGAGGGTGGTTTGATACCTCCATGCCAGATATGAACTTGAAAAACCCATTTGTTTTGAACTATTTTATTCAAAATGCAATTTGGTGGGTTGAGTGGTCAGGCATCTCAGGTATACGTGTCGATACGTTTCCATATAGCGATAAATTTGCTATTGCAAATTGGATAAAAGCGATTTTGCAAGAGTACCCATCTATAAACATAGTAGGAGAGGCGTGGTTTGGATCGGCACAAGAGATTGCATATTGGGAAGGTGGTGCTAGAAATGCCGATGGATATAATAGTTATTTACCATCTGTTATGGATTTTCCACTTTATGATGCTATTCAAAAGGCCTTTTTGGAGGATGGAGATCCAGGATGGGGAGAGGGTATGTTTAGAATTTACCGATCTCTTGCTTTAGACAATATTTATGTAAATCCTATTGGATTAATGGTGTTTGGAGACAATCACGATACTCATAGACTATTTCATGCTGTTGGGTACGATACTAAGAAGTTTAAGATGGCTCTGACTCTTTTAGCAACAATTAGAGGAGTACCTCAAATCTACTATGGAACAGAGATTATGTTGAGCTCTTTAGATGGAACCTTAGGTCATGGTCCAGAGAGAGTAAATATGCCTGGTGGATGGAGTGGTGACTCTAAAAATGTATTTACTGGTGAGTTACTAACCCCAATAGAGTCCGATGTCCTAAAGCATTTTTCAAAAATTTTTAATTGGAGAAAAACTTCAGAGATTATTCATGTCGGAAATACAAAGCACTATTGGCCTACAGATAATTTATATGTCTATTTTAGATATACAGATAGTGGTTCTGTAATGATTATTCTAAATAATAACAATAGAGATATTAAGTTAGATTGGAGTAGGTATGCTGAGAGTTTGGAAAAATATACTAAAGGGAAAGATATTATTTCTGGGCTAGAGTATGTTGTGGGGCAGGAGACTATTATTGAGGCTCAAAGTTCAGTGATTATTGAACTTTATTAATAAAAATGATGCAAAAAGAGACTATCTTTGTAAGAGTTGATCAATTTGTTTTAATTACTTATGAAGATTGCTCTTTTAGCTTCTGATATAGTATGGGAGTCGCCAATATTAAATTTGAATACAAATACCATTGTATTAGATAATTTTTTTAAAGATTTTAATTCCGGTGTAGATCTTTTGGTCTTGCCGGAATTTTTTACTACTGGCTTTTCTATGAATAGCTCTTTGGCTGAGGATATGAGTGGAGAGAGTGTTAGGTGGTTAAAATTATCGGCTTTAAAGTATAAGACAACAATTATATCTTCTATACCTATTATTGATAACAATAAATTATACAATAGAGCTATTATTACTAATGGAGTAGATCTCCATTTTTATAATAAAAGACATCTATTCTCTTATGGTGGTGAAGATCGTCTTTTTACTAAAGGGAAGAGTAAATCAGTATTTAGTTTAAATGGTGTTAATATCTCTACTCAAGTTTGTTATGATCTTCGATTTCCGGTGTGGGCTAGAAATGTTAATTTATCATACGATATAATGGTAAATATTGCAAATTGGCCATCTTCCAGAATATCTGTTGTTGAGCCACTAGTAAAAGCAAGAGCAATAGAAAATCAATCTTTTTTCATATTCTTAAATAGGTCTGGGAGCGATCCACTGAATACTTATAATGGAGACAGAATTGCAGTAGATTATTTTGGGAAAGAAATTTTACCTATATATGAGAGTGGAAACATTGGAGTATATGAATTGGATTTTACTCAATTAAAAACTTATAGAGAGAAATTTAGAGCATGGCAAGATGCCGATAAGTTTAGTATTTATTAATAAATGATATTATAATATTTAAAAAATGAGATTTAACTTTAAATTGTTATTACTAATTGTAATTAGTTTATTT
>LUYZ01000096.1 GCA_001603425.1 Bacteroidales bacterium Bact_08 | reverse complement strand
TCGTTAATTTCTAAAGAGTTGGGTTTTGGAATAATTGTAATTTGAGAGTAGGATAATGTTGTTATAATACTCATTACTAAAAAGCTTGCAATTTTTTTCATTATATTAACAGTATTAGGTATACATCTGTAAAGATATATTTCAATTTTTAAAAAAAGATAAAAAATAATTTTATAATAAGATATAATTGGTAATCTTCCTTAAAATTCATAATTTTGTGGACTTTAAAAATGGTATAAGAAATGTCCGAAAAACTTAATTCTAAGATTCCTGAGGGGCCGTTGTCAGAAAAATGGACAAGGCATAAGGCTCAGATTCGAGTAGTAAGCCCGGCTAATAAAAGAAAGCTTGAGGTTATTGTAGTTGGAACAGGTCTTGGTGGAGCTTCTGCGGCAGCTGCATTGGGAGAGTTAGGGTATAATGTAAAAGTCTTTTGCATAAGCGACTCGCCTAGAAGAGCACATTCGATTGCTGCGCAAGGGGGAATAAATGCTGCCAAAAACTACCCTAATGATAATGACTCTGTTTATCGTCTTTTTTACGATACAATCAAGGGTGGAGATTATCGAAGTAGAGAGGGAAATGTCTATAGATTGGCTGAAGTCAGTAATCTAATTATAGATCAGTGTGTTGCTCAAGGAGTGCCTTTTGCTAGAGAGTATGGTGGATTGTTAGATAATAGATCCTTTGGAGGTTCTCAAGTAAGTAGGACTTTTTATGCTAGAGGTCAGACAGGTCAACAACTTTTATTAGGTGCTTATGCTGCCCTAAATAGACAAATACACTTAGGCAATGTTAAGTCTTACAATAGAAGGGAGATGTTAGATCTAGTTCTAGTGAATGGACAAGCTAAGGGTATTATTGTTAGAAATCTTATTACTGGTGAGATCGAAAGATATGGAGCGCATGCTGTTGTTATAGCTACAGGTGGTTATGGAAATGTCTTTTTCCTTTCTACTAATGCTATGAATAGTAATGGATCATCTGCATGGCAATGTTATAAAAAGGGTGCTATTTTTGGAAACCCATCATTTGCACAGATTCATCCTACATGTATTCCAGTACATGGTGAGCAACAGTCTAAACTTACTTTAATGAGTGAGTCACTTAGGAATGATGGAAGAATTTGGGTTCCTAAGAAAAAGGATGATGTAGAAAAATTAAGAACAAATAAAATTAAACCATCCCAAATACCAGAAGAGGATAGAGATTATTATTTAGAGAGAAGATATCCCGCTTTTGGAAATTTAGTACCAAGGGACGTTGCATCTAGAGCTGCAAAAGAGCGTTGCGATGCTGGTTTTGGAGTAAATGAGACAGGGTTGGCTGTATTTCTAGATTTTAAATCGGCTATTGAACGTTTAGGCAAGAGCGTAATTGAGGCTAGATACGGTAATTTGTTCCAGATGTATGAGAAGATTACAGACGTTGATCCTTATAAAGAGCCTATGATGATATATCCTGCAATTCACTATACAATGGGTGGAATATGGGTAGATTATAACCTAGAAACTACTATTCCTGGTTTGTTCTCTATAGGTGAAGCAAACTTCAGTGATCATGGTGGTAATAGACTAGGTGCATCTGCTTTGATGCAAGGATTGGCAGATGGATATTTTATACTACCTTATACTATTGGAGATTATTTAGCTGGAAAAATTAGCGAGCCAAAAACCGATATTAATTCTAAGGAGTTTATTGAGACAGAAAAGCAGGTTAAAGATAAAATTACCAAATTATTTTCAATTAAAGGTAAACAACCTGTAGATCATTTTCATAAGAAACTAGGTCATATTATGTGGGATTACGTTGGTATGGCTAGAAATGAAGAAGGTCTTAAGAAAGCTATAGTTCAGATTAAAGAGCTAAGAGAGGATTTTTGGAAAGATGTTTTTGTTCCAAATACTAACGATGAATTCAATCAAGAGCTAGAGAAAGCATTAAGAGTAGCAGATTTCCTAGAAATGGGTGAGTTAATGGCTAAAGATGCGTTACATAGGAGAGAGTCCTGTGGTGGTCACTTTAGAGAAGAGATGCAAACAGAAGAGGGAGAAACAAAACGTGACGATGAAAACTTTATGTATGTAGGATGCTGGGAGTATGATGCAAATAGTGCAGATCATATTTTGCATAAAGAGCCTCTTAAATATGAGTTTGTTAAGATAGCAAATAGAAATTACAAAGATTAAGCATTTGACAGATATGGACTTTACGTTAAAAATATGGCGTCAGAAGAGCGCTAAGGATAAAGGTTATTTCCAGACATATCATGTAAAAGATATATCTCCCGATTCCTCTTTTCTGGAGATGATGGATATTCTGAATGATCAGCTGGTTAGAGAGGGAATCGACCCAGTTGCAGTAAATAAGGGTTGTAAAAGTGAGGGACCTGTTGCATTCGATCATGATTGTAGAGAGGGTATTTGTGGAATGTGTTCGCTTTACATTAATGGTAGAGCTCATGGTCCTGATGATGATATTACAACATGTCAGCTTCATATGCGTAAATTTAAAGATGGAGAAACCATTACGATTGAACCTTGGAGATCTGCAGGAATGCCTGTAATTAAAGATTTGGTTGTTGATAGAAATGCTCTAGATAAGATTTTACAAGCAGGAGGCTATGTTTCTGTTAATACTGGTGGTATTCCAGATGCAAATGCTATTCCTATACCAAGAGAAGATGCAGAAGAGAGCATGGATGCTGCTTCATGTGTTGGCTGTGCTGCTTGTATAGCTACATGTAAGAACGGATCTGCAATGTTATTTGTCTCAGCAAGAGTTAGTTCTTTAGCTCTTTTACCTCAGGGGAAAGTTGAGGCTGCAAGGCGTGTAAAAGCAATGGTTGCGAAGATGGATGAGCTAGGTTTTGGTGCATGTACTAATACAAGAGCTTGCGAAATGGAGTGTCCTAAAGGTATCTCTGTATTACATATTGCTAGAATGAATAGAGAGTTTTTAAAAGCTAAAATAAAGGACTAAATTTATATTATACAAAAGTGAGGGTGACTAATAAATTAGTCACCCTTATTTTATTAGAGATTATAACAATCTAAATAGCTTTTTTATAAGATCCAATGCCATTAAATTGCTCAATTAATCGACTAAAAGTCTCTTGAGAGTCATCTTCATTAGTCAAAAAATTAAATAATATTTGCATTAATCGATCTTTGGAATAGTACAATTCCAATCTTAAATTATCTGATGCTCCAAGAATACCATCCGAGAAAAGGGTGTTGTGAATTACAAAATAAGCGCTCTCTTGTAAATAAGTGCCAGTTACTGGTAAAGGAACATCATTATAGTAAAATTCACTAATATTTGGTGCTTTAAATACAATTCTCTGTGGTTTCATAAGCTCTCTTCTAAGATTATGTTTATTTTTTTCTAGGAAGATGAGCGTATTTGGATACTCTTCTGCCACTTGTGGATTGTATACAATATTTACTATTACTGATAGGGTATCTAATTCCCAACTCCCTGTTAAAACTATAGGATCAATCTCTTTATTACAACTATAAAGGGAGGCTGAAATTGTCAATATTGACAGGATTTTTACTAAATATTTCATTGCAATTTTTTTAATATTCAAATATATGAACTTTAAACGCTTTTTCTTTTTAAATTTGTAAAAAAGTTTTTATGGAGTATTTTAAAATCATATCTGGTATCCCTATACATATAAGTGATTCTATAAAAAAGGGAGTTAGTTATAGTCCAGATAAACCTGTTTTGCTTTTTCTGCACGGATATTTGGAGACATTATATATTTGGAGTGATTTTATTGAAAAATTTACAGATAAGTACAGAGTTATTGCTATAGATCTACCAGGTCATGGATTATCAGGCTCTTTTGAAGTAAATAGTATGGAGAGAGTTTCTGGTGCAATATCTTCACTTTTGAACTCTTTAGAGATCTTTTCTAATGTTGTTTTAATTGGTCACTCTATGGGAGGCTATGTTGCTTTAGATTCTATTAAAAGATTCCCTAATTTATTCTCTTCAGTAATTCTTTTACATTCAACTCCATATGCAGATTCAGATCAGAAAAAGATTGAGAGAGAGCGAGAAATAGAGCTGATAAGACTCAATAAGTTACATCAGATTGCATCACTCTCTTTATCTAAAATTTTTTCTAATTCTAATATTAATAGGTTAGAGGACAAGATACTAGAGCTTGTAGAGATATCTGAAGTTCATGACCCTGAAGGCATTGTTTCATCTATCAAAGGAATTATGCTTAGAGAGGACAACTCTGATTTTTTTATGAGTTTACAATTTCCTAAACTTATTGTTTTAGGTTCATGCGATAATTATATCACCGCAGAAACATCACTGAAAATGCATACAACATTTGGATCCTGTGTAATTACAATACCACAGACAGGTCACTGCTCATTTATTGAGGCACCCAATGAGCTTGCTACTATTTTATCTGAGTTTTTAGCAAATATATAGTCTTTATTTATTATGAAACAAACATACTATTTTTCTCTATTTTTTTTCTTCTTCTTATTTTTAACCACTTCCATTCTTGGACAAAAGAGAGTACAAGATTATGAAATGAGAATAGGTATTTTTGATAGAGGAGAATATAATGCAATTACAGATGTAAAGGGTGTTTTGGTGGGGCATAAAACAATTATTATGCATGACAGTATTAGAACAGGTGTTACTGCTATAATACCTCATGAGAATAATATTTTTAGAAATAAAGTACCTGCAGCTATTTATATTGCAAATGGTTTTGGAAAATTAGCAGGTTATTCTCAAGTTAAGGAGTTAGGAAACATTGAAACACCTATACTTTTAACCAACACATTAAGTGTTGCCCCATGTATAGATGCTTTGATTGATTATACTTTATCATTCCCTGAAAATTCCAATATTGGGTCTGTAAATTCTGTTGTAGGAGAGACTAATGATGGTTATTTAAATTATATCAGAGGTCGTGTTGTTACTAAATATGATGCTCTTGAAGCTTTAAAAATTGCTAAAAGTGGAGTAGTGGATGAGGGTGCTGTAGGTGCTGGGACTGGTACTGTCTCTTTTGGCTTTAAAGCTGGTATTGGAACTTCATCCAGAGTTTTGCCAGAGTCTCTAGGAGGATATACTGTAGGTGTTTTGGTTCAGTCTAACTATGGTGGAGTTTTAGAAGTAGATGGAGTTAAAATGGGTGAGATATTAAATAAGCACGATTTTATTAATCATATATCTAGTAATTCTGATGGTTCTTGTATGATTGTTGTGATAACTGATGCACCGATACTTTCTAGAAATCTAGAGAGGGTTGCTAAAAGAGCTATGTTAGGATTAGCAAAGACAGGTGGTATAGCTTCAAATGGTAGCGGAGATTATGTTATTGCATTGTCTATAAATGAGTCTAATTTAGTTAATGAACAATTATCTATACTAAACCATATAGAGTTACAAAATCATCAACTATCGGCTATTTTTGCTGCTACTATAGAGGCAACAGAGGAGGCATTATTAAACGCTCTTTTTGTCCCATCAGAAATGACAGGGTATAGAGGTCGTAGGGTAGAAAAGTTTCCAGTAAATGTATTTCTCAATAGCAGATAGTCATATTTAATACAAAAAATTATTAAATGGATATCTGCCTGCATGGATCTCAGCAACCATTTTGTAAATATCGTTTCTAAGTTTCTCTATATTTAGTTTCTCTTTAGCAGATATAAATATGGATGGTGAATTTTCTTTGTTCATCCAGGTGTTTTTAAGCTCTTCTAGGCTATAGTTTTCTCTTTTTTTCTCTTCAAAAGAAAATTCGTCTGCTGGTATGTATTTGTATGCATCTATTTTATTGAAAACCAGAAATACAGCTTTATCTTTAGCGCCAATTTCGTGAAGAGTGTTTTTTACTATTTCTATTTGCTCTTCAAAATTTTCGTGTGATATGTCTACTACATGAATTAGTATATCTGCCTCTCTTACCTCGTCAAGAGTACTTTTAAACGACTCTACAAGCTGGTGTGGTAGTTTTCTTATAAAACCGACAGTATCGCTTAAAAGGAAAGGTACATTCTCAATAACTACTTTTCTAACTGTTGTGTCTAGAGTAGCAAACAGTTTATTTTCTGCAAATACATCACTTTTAGCTAGCATGTTCATGATTGTACTTTTGCCAACATTAGTATAACCTACAAGCGATATTCTCACCATAGACCCTCTATTTCCTCTTTGAGAGGCCATCTGTCGATCTATTTTTTTTAGTTGAGATTTCAATTTGCTTATTTTATCTAGAATTATTCTCCTATCCGTCTCAATTTGACTCTCTCCAGGGCCTCTCATACCAATTCCACCTCTCTGTCTTTCTAAGTGAGTCCACATTCGTGTTAATCTAGGTAAAAGGTATTCATATTGAGCTAGCTCTACCTGTGTTTTAGCATATGCAGTTTTTGCTCTTTGTGCAAAAATATCGAGTATTAGATTTGTTCTATCTAGTATTCTGCACTCAAGTTCTCTCTCTATATTTCTTAATTGAGATGGTGTAAGCTCATCATCAAATATTACTAGCTTAATCTCATTCTCTTTTATATACTCTTTAATCTCATCTAGTTTACCAGAACCAATATATGTTTTAGGATTCGCTTTATCTAGTTTTTGAATAAACCACTTAACTGAATTTGCACCTGCTGTCTCTGCTAAAAACTCAAGTTCATTCAGATACTCTTTTATCTTATTTTCATCTTCGTTTTGTCTTAAAACACCAACGAGTACAGTATTTTCCATATATTGTATGTAAAAAAGACTGCTCAATATAGTGAGCAGTCTTTAAATTATAATTCTTTTTTAATTATCTTAATTGGAATATAACTGGGAAGTTATAAACTACTCTAACAGGTCTGTTTCTTTGTCTACCTGGTGTCCACTTAGGAGACGATGAGACAACTCTTACAGCCTCTCTATCAAGAGATGGATCTACACCTCTCAATACTTTTACATCTACAACTCTTCCGTCTGTATCCACTTTGAACTGTAGCATTACTCTACCTTGTACGCTATTCTCTTTTGCAATTTCTGGATAAACAATTCTTTCAGATACCCATTTTGTAAATGTATTCTCATCTCCACCCATAAATTTAGGTTTCTCCTCTACTAGTACAACAGGTATATCCTCTTCTTCAATCTCTTCTTCCTTTCTTCCTTGAACGTAATCAATAATCTGAACACCTAAATTCTTATCATCTTCAGTACTAATTTTCAAGTCTGTGGTAATTTCGATATTATCGTCCACAATTACAATCTCGTCTGAAACAACAGGTATTTTTGGCATTTCAGGAGGAGGAGGAGGAGTTTCTGTTGTAATAGGAATATTCTCTTCTTCAATAAATACTGCTGTATCATTTGCTAGGTCCGATATGTTTCTATCTTTTGATTTATATTCGAATCCTGCAAGAACAATTAGCAGAGCCAGTATTAATCCAATCTCTTTAAATAAGAGCTTCTTATTCTCGAGATTTGCTTTAGGTGTTTTTTTTACTTCCATAACTGTGTTTCTGTTCAGATTTAATTTGGATTGTAAATTTATAAACATTTAGTTATATACCAAAAGATATTATCAATTATTTTCTATCTTATGAATTTAACTATCTACGGAACAATCGTTTAGGTTTTTAATTTTATTTTCTGTGGAGCATATCGGAGTCGAACCGATGACCTCTTGCATGCCATGCAAGCGCTCTAGCCAACTGAGCTAATACCCCGAATTGCATCGCAAAGATGCAATTTTTTTGAATATTATAAAATATTGTTCTCGTAAAGAACATTATTTGTAGCTCTTACTGAGTCACAGCTCTTTTTAAATAGCTCCTTTTCGTGGTCGTTTAGGTCAAACTCAACTATTTCTTCCCATCCATTGCTTCCTATTGTAACAGGAACACCTATACATATATCATTTTGACCATATTCTCCCTCTAGAGATACACAGCATGCATATGTTCTTTTTTCATCAAGAATTATTGATTTAACTAGCACAGCAGCTGCTGCACCAGGTGCATACCATGCAGAGGTACCTAGCATTTTTGTTAGAGTTGCACCTCCTACCATAGTGTCAGCAATTACCTTGCCAAGTTTCTCTTCAGAAAGAAGGTTACTTACAGGGATTCCCTTGTAACTAGCAAGTCTTGCAAGAGGTATCATTGTTGTGTCTCCATGACCTCCAATTACCATACCTTCTATATCACTTGAGGGTTTATTCAATGCTATGCTAAGATAATCAGTAAATCTGCTACCATCAAGGATTCCACCCATACCAATCACTCTTTTTTTAGGTAATTTGCTCTTTTTTAGAGTCAAATATGTCATAGTATCCATTGGGTTAGATACAATAACTAAAATTGCATTTGGTGAGTATTTTAAAGCATTCTCTACAACATTATTAACTATATTAGCGTTAGTACCTATTAATTCCTCTCTAGTCATTCCTGGTTTTCTAGGTATTCCAGAGGTAACGACAATAACATCTGAGTTTGCTGTAGCTTCGTAATTGTTGGTTACACCAGTTACTTTAGTAAAAAAGCGAAATAGTTTTGCAGTTTGCATCATATCTTTTGCTTTTCCTTCTGCAAGACCCTCTTTAATATCTAGTAATACAATTTCTGAAGCAAATTGCATATTTGCAATTGCATTTGTACATGTTGCGCCTACGTTACCGGCACCTACTACTGTTACTTTTGCCATAATAATAAAAAAATGTTAAACTTATATTTTGTACTTTTGCAAAAAAATTACTTTTATGAACTCGATTCACGAATTCCGCACATATCGTGCCAAGATGAACAAAGTTATACTCGATGCAGATAATTTATTTTTTAAACGTTTTTTTAATTTAGATACAAGGACTTATGAAGATGGAGCACTCTCATCTCAAGTAAAAGAGATGTTAGGTCTCGTATCGTCACTAGTACTAAGATGTGATGATTGCGTAAAGTATCATATAGAAAAGTGTTTTGAACTAGGGGTAACCAGAGAGCAATTTTTTGAGATTCTTTCTGTAGCTAATTTAGTTGGTGGTTCTATTGTAATTCCTCATACACGTAGGGCTATTGAATATTGGGATCTTTTAGTTAAGTAACATGGCGGTTTTATCTTATCATAATCAAGACATAAGTTTTAGATTTAATAGAAAAAGAGTGGTTAAACAGTGGATTCAGCATGTTGTTGATAATATGTCTTGCTCCAATGTACCACCAACAATCGGTCATATTACATTTGTATTTTGTAGTGATAGTTACTTAAGAGATGTCAATGTTCAATACTTAAAACATGATTATTTTACGGATGTAATTACTTTTGATTACTCTACAGATTCATCTATTTCTGGCGATGTTTTAATTAGTATAGATACTGTTAAGACTAATTCTCAGCTTTATGGTGTGAATTTTGAAAGTGAATTGTTAAGAGTTATGATTCATGGAGTTTTTCATTTGTTGGGATATAATGATTATACTACAGATGAATTTGATTTGATGAAAGAGCTTGAAGATAGGGCTCTTAATATTTTTAATACAATATATGATAGATAGTTACGATGTAATTGTAG
>LUYZ01000095.1 GCA_001603425.1 Bacteroidales bacterium Bact_08 | reverse complement strand
CCAATCTGAGCAATCCCAAATGGAATTTTCATTCGGCCTGTTTTTTGGACATTAAGATAATTAACAAAAATACCTTGCGCAGTCTCTGGTCTTAAATAAATAACATTAGCGTCTTCACTAACACTACCCATCTGAGTAGAAAACATTAAATTGAATTGTCTAACATCTGTCCAGTTTTTTGATCCAGAAATAGGACATGCTATCTCACAATCTATAATTAATTGTTTAATATCGGCAAGATCTCCTTTATTAAGAGAGTCATTCATCCTATTTCTAACGCTATCTGCCTTTGCAACACTCCTTAAAATATTGGGATTTGTCTCTCTAAATTGTTTTTCATCAAAACTATCTCCAAATTTTTTTCTCCCTTTTAATACCTCTTTCTCTATCTTATCCTCAATTTTTGCTATATAATCTTCTAGTAACACATCTGCTCTATAACGTTTTTTCGAATCCTTATTATCAATTAATGGATCATTAAAAGCGCCAACATGGCCAGAGGCTTCCCAGATCTTAGGATGCATAAAAATAGCCGAATCAATCCCAACAATATTATCATGAAGGCGAACCATTGAATCCCACCAATACTTTTTAATATTATTCTTTAGCTCAACTCCAAGCTGTCCATAATCATAAACAGCACTTAGCCCATCGTATATTTCACTAGATTGAAATATAAAACCATACTCCTTTGCATGAGCAATCAAATTTTTAAATAGCTCCTCTTGTGTCATAATAAATATTAAAAATGGTTATAACGCGTAAAATTAGTGCTTTTATACAAATTTTAATAATTTTGTTTAATCATTCCACAAAAGTTAAACATTTAATTACTGCTTAATGAAAAAAATACTTTTCTCACTGCTGCTCTTAATTACCTCAACAACACTTTTCTCTCAAATTCCAGTAATTTGGAGTTTAAGAACTATTGAGAATAAAGACAACACAATAGATTTAATATTTGATGCTGAGATAGAGTCTCCATGGTATATGTATAACAGCACCAAATTCGATAATGGCCCCCTTCCAACAAACATTGATGTTGCTTCTAACTCAAAATTTAAACTATTAGATATATTTAAAGATAACCAAGAAGCAAAATACAAATTTGACGAAGCCTTTGATTTAAACATCCTTGTTTTTGAAAAAAATGGGTCATTTATTCAAAGAATAGAACGTTTAAGTTCGGAGTCATTTACTGTAGAAGGAGTGCTAACATATCAAGTCTGCAATGGTCGTGAATGTCTTATGGACGAATATGACTTTAAGTTTAATATACCAGCCTCTACAAGTTTTGTAGAGAGTACAACAAGCACTACCATCATTCCTAATCAAGACTCTAGCTCTAGCAGCCAAAGTCAAGGTATGGCTCTATTCTTAATAATAGCCTTTGTTGCTGGCCTTGGTGGAGTATTTACACCTTGTGTATTCCCAATGATTCCGATGACTGTAAGCTTCTTTATTAGCGGATCTTCTTCCAAAAAAGCGGGTATACTCAAAGGAGTTATATTTGGGATATCTGTTACAGCTATCTACACATTGATTGGAGTTTTAGTATCTCTATTTCAGAGTACAGACGCAACGGATGTATTAAGCACTCACTGGATACCAAACCTAATATTTTCTATCCTATTTCTAATTTTTGCTATCTCATTTTTTGGGGCATTTGAAATTACACTCCCTTCTGGTTTAGCAAATAAAGCCGATGCTAGAGCAGATAAAGGTGGATATATCGCCTCATTTTTTGTTGCTTTTGCAATGGTTATTGTATCCTTCTCTTGCACAGGTCCATTTGTAGGTTCAATTTTAGCTGCTGCTGTCACTGGTGGAGTGGCCTTGAAACCAATTCTAGGGATGTTAGTTTTTGGACTGGCATTTTCTCTCCCATTTGTGGTATTCTCTTTCTTCCCATCTCTAATGAAAAAGATGCCTAAATCTGGTGGATGGTTAAATGTTGTGAAAGTTGTATTTGCATTTATATTACTGGCATTTAGCTTAAAGTTTCTATCAATGGTAGATATCTATTTTGGATATGGAATTATCAATAGATCTCTATTTATTTCTAGCTGGATAGCAATATCTATCATTGCATCTCTATATCTTCTTGGTATGTTTAATACCTCTCACGACTCTCCATCAAACTCAGTAGGTACATTTAGGATAGTACTAGCTATTACATCTCTCTCATTTGCGCTTTATCTAGTTCCTGGGCTTTTTGGCGCACCATTAAATTCACTATCGGGAATATTACCATCTCTGGATGGCTCAACCCAATTTATCAGCTCTACAAACACCACTTCAAATAACGAATCTTCTGTTACTAAAGGTTTATGTGGAGAGGCTAAATATGCTACAGTTCAAAATAGAGCCCCTCACAATCTTAATAGCTATTACACAATATCGGAAGCTATCGAGTGCGCTATCTCACAAAATAAACCAATTCTTCTCTCATTTAAATCTAAAACTTGCAGCGCATGCAAAGTAATGGAGGCTAATGTATGGAGTAAACCAGAGATTCTAGATATTTTAAATAATAAAGTTGTAATAGCCTCTTTATATGTAGACGACAGAAGTGAATTACCAGAATCTGAGCAGATTATTTCCTCTATTGACGGGAAACTTAAGAACACACTAGGCCGATATCTAAGAGATTATCAACTTAGCAGATTTAGTGTTGCATCTCAGCCATACTATGTATTAATAGACCACTCCCAGAATATTTTAACAACTCCAGTTGGAGAGTGCTCTGTCCAAGAGTTTAAAAACTTCCTAGAGAGCGGAATAGAGGCTTTTTATAAATAATAATAGAAAGAGGGCTACTTAAAAGTTAAGTCGCCCTCTTCTTTTTATATCTCAACAATATCTAAATCTCCTCAAAAACATCAGAGATACTCTTTCTTACCTTTTTAAGTGAAGCAAAAGAATCTTTATCATCTCTATAACCAATAGCACAAAGAACAGCAGAAGAGAGACCTTTCTCCTTTAAACCAAGTATCTCATCATACTTGTTATTATCAAAACCCTCCATAGGACAACTATCAATCTCCATTTCTGAAGATGCAGCCAAAAGAGTACCTAAAGCTATATAACACTGCCTTGCTGTCCAGGCCGATAGAATCTCTGGAGGGAGAGACCCAATATTACTCTTCATCATATCGGCATACTCTTTAGAATCCTCTGGGTTCAGATTATTTATTTTAGCCCTAAGTTGGATATAGTTATCAATATCAACATCTGTAACATTAAGATTATTACAGAATAGAAATAGATGTGAAGCGTCAGTTATTTGACTTTGCCCCCAAGAGGCCTCCTTTAATGACTCCCTAATTTTGGGATCTGAAATAACAATAACTTTATATGGCTGAAGGCCATAAGATGATGCTGTCAAATTAACAGCCTCTTTTAGTATTGAGATATCCTCTTTTGAAACTTTTTTCTCTTTATTAAAATACTTTGTAGCATATCGCCACTTTAGTCCATCTATTATTTTCATTTTATAAAATCTTTAAATACACAATATGTAACAACACACAGATAAAAAAGATCATTTAAAAAGAGAATTTAAAGCTTAATAACTATTGACCTATCCTTACACTCTTCATAAAGATTTCTCACAGATAGTTTTAATATAGGATGAATATAATTTGGAATTATCTCACATAGAGGCTTTAATACAAAAGACCTTAAATGCATTCTCTTATGTGGAATTGTAAGATCTTTCTCTTCTAAAATTAAATTGTTATAAAAAATAATATCAATGTCCAAGACTCGAGAACTATATACCGATTCACTTTTTGAATCTCTAACTCTTCCTGCCTCTTTCTCAATACTCAACAACTTGGATAAAAGCTCATACGGCAACAAATCAGTTGATATTACAACACCTCTATTGATAAACCAATTCTCTGAATTAAAACCCCATGGTTCACTTTTATAGCTAGCACTAACCATCTCAATTTTACTAAAATTAGCAATAGAGACAATGGCTCTTTCAATTATTTTAGAGCTATCATCTAAATTACTACCGAGCAAAAGAGTCACTGAATTCATCTAAATTCTCAAATATTGATAAAGATACTTACTATAACATTCCAAGTTCAAACAAGGCCTCTTCACTCATTCTGTCTCTACTCCATGGAGGGTCAAATGTAAGCTCTATAGAGACATCTGAGACACCAGGTACGGTCAATACCGCATCATTAACATCCTCTAGTAGCTGATCGACCATTGGGCAATTTGGTGCAGTTAATGTCATAGTAACAAAAACCTTATTATTTGAATCAACCTCAATATTATATATTAATCCCAAATCATATACATTTACAGGTATTTCTGGATCATAAACCTGCTTTAAGGCATGAACTATATTTTTTTCTATACTCATAAATAAAAAAATTAATATTGAAAAACAATTACAGTTTATTGTATAAAACTGCATAATATCTAATTTGATTGATCATAGATATTAATCCATTGGCCCTAGTGGGAGATAAATTATTTTTCAACCCTATTTCATCTAAAAAAAATAGGTCTGACTCAATTATCTCTTTTGGCTCTCTCTCTGAAAATACTCTAATAAGAAGCGAGATAATCCCTTTTGTTATTATAGCATCGCTGTCTGCTTTAAAAAAAAGCTTACCATCCTTATACTCCACAGACAACCAGACTCTTGATTGGCACCCCTTTATTATATTACTATCGGTCTTGTCACTCTCCTTAATAATTGGGACACTCTTTCCTAACTCAATTAAATATTCATATTTATCCATCCAATCTTCAAAAACCGAAAACTCCTCAATAATTTGATTCTGTATATCTTTAATTGACATAATTTATTTTATTGTATTATAGTTTATTAGTAATATTTACTTATTATAATTATTATTTTAACATATTTATAACTCGCTTCAAAGATTTAATAAAGTACTCTGCCTCATCAATAGTATTATAAACAGCAAATGAGGCCCTTAGCATAGAGTTTACTCCGTATCTATTCATTAGTGGCTCACAACACATTTGGCCAGACCTAACAGCTATTCCAAGCTTATCTAATATCATTGCTATATCTGAAGGATTCGTCCCCTCGATACTAAATGAAAACAGTGGTATTTTATTAGTAGTGTTACCATAAATAGTAAGGCCCTCTATCTTTGATAGTTGGTCTAACATATACTCAATAATAGACAACTCTCTGACATGAATAGCCTCTTTATCTAACCCTTTGACAAACTCAATAGCCTCTGCTAAAGCAGACTGACCAATGAAATTAGGAGTCCCCGCTTCATACTTTAATGGTAAATCGGCATAAGTGGTCTCTTCAAACGATACTGTTCCCACCATATCTCCTCCACCCATCCATGGCGGCATATCATTTAATAAATCCTCTTTGCCGTATAGCACTCCTGTTCCCGTGGGCCCATATAATTTATGACCAGAAAAAAGATAAAAATCACAATCCAAACTTCTTACATCTACATTTGAATGAACTATCCCTTGAGCCCCATCAACAAGAATCTTAACTCCCTTTAAATGACAGATATTAACTATCTCCTTAATAGGATTTACTATACCAAGGACATTGGAAATATGCGAAATTGCAACTAGTTTGACAGTACTATCGAGCATCAATTCAAGAGACTTTAAATCTATCTCTCCGTTATCAAAAATTGGCACTACTTTTAAATGAGCACCAACTCTATTACAAGCCAACTGCCAAGGTACAATATTTGAGTGATGCTCTGCAGCAGAAACAATTATAGAATCACCCTTATTAAGATACTTAGAACAGAAACTAAATGCAACAAGATTTATAGAAGCAGTTGCTCCACTAGTAAAAATAATCTCTTTGGTTGAGTTAGCATTTATATAATCTCTAATAATCTCTCTAGATCTTTCATATAATTCTGTAGCTTGTCCACTAATTGTATGCACAGCTCTATGAATATTAGAATTCACATATGAGTTCATACTATTTATCCTATCAATGACAGAAATAGGTTTATGGGCAGTAGCTGCATTATCTAAATAGACCAAATTATATCCATTAATCTTTTGATTAAGCGCAGGAAAAAGCTCTCTTATATTGGATGTGTCTGATATTTTGTTCATGATAAAAATATAATAGCTGCAAATTTAAAAAAACAAAATTGTCTATTATAACTTAAAAACATAAATTTGCCATATTAGTTTAATATTAAAAAGATGTACGACTATATAACTGGAGATATAATTGAGTTATCACCCACAGACTTAGTAATTGAGTGTAATAACATTGGGTATAAATCGCTAATATCATTACAAACATTCTCTGCTCTTAAAAAGGGAGATAGGGCAAAAATTTTCATCTATCAACATATCCGTGAAGATTCAAATCAGCTTTACGGTTTTATAAATAAAGAGGAGAGAGAGATTTTTCTTCAACTAATTGAGGTTTCTGGCATAGGACCAAATACTGGCAGAATGATGCTCTCTTCGTTAACTACCGACGAACTTAAAGCAGCTATATTAAGTGGAGATGTAACTAAAATAAAGAGTGTCAAAGGTATAGGGCTAAAAACAGCACAACGTCTAATTATTGACCTAAAAGATAAGATCGGCAAAAAACAATCTACCGATATAGGAGACACCATACCTGGATATTTAAGTAGCCCTCACAAAGAAGAGGCAATAACAGCACTTATACTACTAGGGTTTTCTAAAGCATCTGTAGAAAAAGTAGTATCACTAATCTTAACTCAAAATCCAGATATTTCTCTTGAAGAATTAATTAAGCAGTCTCTAAAAAAGTTATAAAGTAATTTTTTTTTAATACATTTGTCAAAAATTTAAACATAAAGTAATGAATATTCCTGCAGATCTTAAGTATTCTAAAGACCACGAATGGATTAGAATCGATGGCGAAATCGCTACAGTAGGTATCACCGAATTTGCTCAAGAGCAACTTGGAGATATCGTTTTTGTTGACATTCAAACTGAGGGAGAGACTCTCGAAAGATCGGAAGTATTTGGTGCTATTGAGGCCGTTAAAACTGTTGCCGATGCATATATGCCTCTTTCTGGTAAAATTATAGAGGTAAACCCAAATCTTGAGTCAGCTCCAGAATCCGTTAATAAGGACCCTTATGGAGATGGTTGGATGATTAAAATTGAGCTTTCAAACCTAGAAGAAGTAAATGATCTTTTAGACGCAGAAGCATACAAAGCTCTTTTATAAAAGTGGAAAAGAAAAAAAATAGAGGCTGTCTAAATAATAGGCGGTCTCTATTTTTTTTATAGTTTTTAGATTTTTATACTTTTGTTAAATAATCTTAATATTATGAAACATAGTTTTGGTAGTGACAACCACTCTGGTATTGCTAATGAAATAATAGAGTCTATTATTAATGCAAATCATGGTTTTTCTGTTGCTTACGGAGAAGATCCTATAACCAAAGAGGTTGAAGATATGTTTAAATCCCTAACAGGTACAGATGTAAACACCTATTTTGTATTTAATGGAACTGGGGCTAACGTTCTAGCAATAAGCTCAATGACTGAAAGTTTTAACTCTATTATTTGTCCAGAAACAGCTCATATAAATGTAGATGAGTGTGGAGCTCCAGAAAAGCTAACTGGATGTAAACTAATCCCTATAAAGTCGATTGACGGTAAAATATTTCCTAATCAAATTTTGGAAAAACTTGTCGGTTATGGATTTCAACATCATAGTCAACCAAAAGTTGTATCAATATCTCAACCAACAGAGTTAGGTACACTCTATAGTTTAGATGAGATAAGGCAAATATCTGATATAATACATAGTAAAGGTGGCTATTTACATATAGACGGCGCAAGGATATCTAATGCTATTGCATCTTTAAAAATTTCATTGAATGACTTTATTACCAAAACAAATATTGATGCTCTTTCGTTTGGAGGAACAAAAAATGGACTAATGATTGGAGAGGCTTTGCTAATATTTAACAAAGATATCAAAGCAAATATTGAGTATAAAAGAAAACAACTGTCTCAGCTTTTCTCAAAAAACAGATATATTGCAGCCCAATTTAAGGCATATCTAACTAATGGACTTTATTTAGAACTAGCGAATAATGCTAATCAAATGGCCAAATATCTATCGGAACGTCTTTCAGATATATGTGAGGTCAAGATTTCTAGAAAAGTGGAAACAAATGTGGTTTTTGCAACAATCCCACTCTATTTATCAGAAGAGCTACAGAAAAAACACTATTTTTATGTTTGGACAGAAGAGATTAACGAAGTGAGATGGATGTGCTCATTTAACACAAAAAAAGAAGATATAGATCTTTTTATTGACGATATAAAAGAGGCAATTTACAAATTAAAAACAGATACTAATGGAAGTTAAAAGAGTATTCGATCTTTTAGAGAGAGCAGTAGAACTTTATCCAAAAGAGGATATTCTAGCTCAGAAAAAAGAAGGAAAATGGGAAAAAATCTCAACGCAAGAGTACTACACAAAGTCACACCTTCTAGCATATTCATTTAACATGTTAGGGTTGGAATCCAACGAAAAAATCATTACCATTTCTAATAACAGACCTGAGTGGAACTTTATTGATATGGGATGTATGCTCTCCAATAATATCCATGTACCAATATACTCAACTCTTTCCGACTCAGATTACGAATTTATAATTGAGCATTCTGATGCAAAATTAATCTTTGTAGGAAATAATATTATTGGAAAAAAAATTGCTTCTATTATTCATAAATTAAATAAAGAGATTATTTTAGTTGGCATTGAACCATTTGATAAGTATCTTCATATTAAAGACCTGTATAATAATGGATTAGAAGCCAATGAGATTATAAAAGATAAAATTAATAGTTATAAAAATACTATTAATGAAACAGATATAGCAACAATAATTTACACATCAGGAACAACAGGAACTCCAAAAGGAGTTATGCTAAGTCATAAAAACTTAGTTTTCAACTTCTTATCTCATGCCGTTCAGCAGATTAAAGATAATAGACACAAAATGTTGAGCTTTCTACCTTTATGCCATATTTATGAAAGAAGTATGAATTACGAATATCAATATTTAGGTATAAGCACCTACTATGCAGAAAGTTTATCAACTATAGCATCAGATTTAGCTGACTGCAATGCCGATGGATTTTGCGCTGTTCCAAGGGTATTAGAAATGATGTTCAATAAACTAGAAAATGCTTCTAAAGATTTAAAAGGCATCTCAAAAACTATATACTTATGGGCTTTTAATTTAGCCTGTAACTATGACTATAGTAAAAAAAGCCTCTTATATAAACTACAACACTTAATTGCAGATAAACTTGTTTACAGTAAATGGAGATCAAGATTGGGAGGAAAGGAGATGCTTATAGTTTCAGGTGGGTCATCTATTCAAGAAAAAATAATACGACTATTCACTGCTGCAAAACTATATATTTTTGAGGGATATGGAATGACCGAAACTTCTCCAGTTATTGCTGTTAATAATCCAAAAGAGATGATTATTAAAATTGGCACTGTGGGAAAAGTAGTTGAAGGAACAGAGGTTAAATTGGCTGAAGATGGAGAAATCTTAGTAAGAGGGCCACATGTTATGTTGGGATATTATAAAGATCCGGATTATACTAAAGAGGTAATAGATAGTGAGGGATGGTTTCATACTGGAGATATTGGACAATTTGTAGATACAATATTTTTAAAAATAACCGACAGAAAAAAAGAGATATTCAAACTTTCAGCTGGAAAATATATAGCTCCCCAAATAATAGAGAATAAAATTAAAGAATCTAGCTATATTGATAACTGTATGGTAATAGGTGCAAATGAAAAATTTGCATCGGCAATTATCAACTTAAACAAAGCTAAAGTTGAGGAGTTCTGCAATAATAATAATATTTTACTTAATGTAGAGACTCTAAATAGCAATATAGAGTTATACAATTTCATAGAAAAGGAGATAAGTAAAATCAATAAAACTCTTGCTGCGCACGAAAATATTAAAAGATTTAGAATTGTTATTGATGATTGGAGCCCAATAAATGGACTACTTTCTCAAACTCTTAAATTAAAAAGGTCAAAGATTCTAGAAAAATACTCCTCATTAGTGGAAGAAATCTATAACTTAAAGTAAATGAAATATAAATTAGTCCAAATAAATATTGCGCACTACTCCGATATTATTAATATCTGGAGAAAGTGCTTTTCTCAAGATGAGATTTATTTGACAAATTTTACTAATTTATGCCTTCCACATGCAACAACATTCGGTATGATGGAGAGTTCTACTGGATCCATAGTATCTTGTGCAACAATAATTCCATCATCATTTTCATCAGAAAGGGAAGTTGTGGGGGCATATTTATATGGGGTTGCGACTTTAGAAGAGCACAGAGGAAACTCTTTATCTAAAATAATCATTGAACACATACTTAAAAACTATAATCAGTTTGATTATATTTTAGTTAAACCCGCAACGGATTCGCTATTTAAATTATATCGAAACCAGGGATTCCCATTTACTCTATCAAGAAATGATTGTGCTTTTTCTTTAAAAAATGATATAATCCAGAAATTAAAGAACAGTCCTTACTATAGAAAATGCTCTGCACTATCAGATACTATAGATTATCCCAAAGTTTTATTATTAATAAATCGAAAATATTCTATTCTTAACGACATATTCATAGAGTATACGAACAATTTAAACATACCACACTACCCTATCTCAATATTCAAATACTCTATTTTAGATTCTTTATATAATGGATATTTACTAGACATCACATATATTGATGGGAAACTATCTTATTTTTTGGGGAAATTTAATAAAAACACCCTTCATATTGCTGATACAAATTACAACTTTTACGAAAAAAACTCACTAAACACTCTTCTTAGCAGAGTTTCTTTTTTAAACTCTTCTACTATATATATCATAACGAAGGAAATAAATTCAGAGACCCGAAATAATGATTTATTTGATATAGAAAAAACCATAACCACAGTAGAAGATGGGTTAATTCGAATTGAGGCTAGCGATATATCACTAGCCTCAAAACTAAAAAGCACCTATATAAACCTTCCAATGGAATAAAAACCCATTGAAAGTAAATTATCTTCCAAAATAAACCAATAAAACAGAAATATCTGCTGGAGATACACCAGGAATTCTTGATGCTTGAGATATTGTTTTTGGTTTATACCTCATAAGTTTTTGACGAGACTCCGTAGATATTGACAGCAACGAATTATAATCAAAGTTATCTGGGATCTTCACATCCTCCAATCTTAAAATTTTATCTGCAATCTTCTTCTCTCTCTCTATATAACCTTTGTATTTAATTTTTATCTCAGCAGATTCGATAATGAGTTTCTCTCTATTTTTAGCACAATCTAGTAAATCGAAATCACCTTTGGGCATATATGGTAAAAGCAGCAAAATATTATCCCAATCAATACTATTTACGTTTTCTTGTTCATTATAGTACTCTCTATTTGTGTCGCAAATCATTTGAGAATCAGACAAAGAAGAGTCATATGTTTCTCGTGGAACATTACTAAGTAATCCCCAAATATCAACCTCCGGTCTAGTGAGGATATCAGCAGCCTTCTTAGACTGAGTTATTGGTGATGATCCCACTGAGGAAAGATAATTATTAATAGTATCCGGACGAATAGAATAATTACACAAGGTTCCTGTTAAGCTATCAATAGATGAATATTTAGAAATAAAAGAAGAGTATCTTCTGTCACTTATTAAACCAAGCTCATAAGCTTTGGGCGTTAATCGTAAATCTGCATTGTCTTGTCTCAATAGTATCCTATACTCAGCTCTAGAGGTGAACATTCTATAGGGCTCATCCACTCCTTTAGTAACAAGATCATCAACCAATACTCCAATATAAGCCTCGTCTCTTCTGAGGATAAATGGCTCTCTAGAGTTTATTTTTAAATGCGCATTTATACCAGCAATCAATCCTTGTGCAGCAGCTTCTTCGTATCCTGTTGTACCATTAACTTGACCTGCGAAATACAATCCATCAACACTTTTAGTTTCTAATGTGTGGTTTAATTGAGTAGGTGGAAAATAATCATACTCCACAGCATAAGCTGGACGATATATCTTGATTGTTTGGAAACCTGGAATTAGTCGTAGAGCATTATATTGAACGTCTAGAGGAAGCGATGAAGAGAAACCTTGTAAATAGTATTCATTTGTAGACCATCCTTCAGGTTCTAAAAAAAGTTGATGTGAAGATTTATCAGAAAAGGTTTTAAGTTTATCCTCAATGCTAGGACAATATCTAGGTCCACGACCCGAAATCTTTCCAGAAAAGAGAGGAGAAAATGAAAAACCTAATTCTAATGCATCATGTACAGATTTATTAGTATGAACCATATAACAAGGTTTTTGACTTAATCCTGCTTGTATAGGAGATAATAAATCGTTATACGAAAATCTTTCTGGTAGTAAATCTCCTGGCTGCAATTCTAACTTACTTAAATCTACAGATCTTACATCAATTCTGGGTGGTGTTCCAGTCTTCATCTTATCAACCACAAAACCAAAATTTGACAATTGCTCAGATAAAAACTCAGAAGCTGGCTCTCCTACTCTACCGCCTGGTGCAGTATCACTTCCTATATATAATTTGCCATTGAGAAAAGTACCAGCA
>LUYZ01000008.1 GCA_001603425.1 Bacteroidales bacterium Bact_08 | reverse complement strand
TATCATAATATATCAATTATGATGCAAAAATACAGTTTAAAAACTCGAATTAAAAATCAATTCTTATAAATTCCCTTTTAAATATATTGGTGATGAGCCCTCTTTTGAAAACCCCTCCACTTTATAAGTAATTTTATCTTTACGATTGCTAAGATTCGATTTAGAAAGATCTATCTCTATCTTCTCTCCACCTTCTAAAGAGATTATTGGGTTCCAAAAAATAAGTGATGAAAGTTTATATACCCAATCTTTTGAAAAGCTATAATTACTCTCTATAGGATTTAATACTCCTTTAAACTCAATAAGTCTAGCATTATTTTTAATTTTTAGATCGGCAAAATCATTTTTATATGTGTTAAATAAAACGATACCCTCAAATTTTGATGGGCCAATATGATACTCCCCAGGATATAATTTGAGGGACTCAATTTTTAACGGGTCATAATTTATTATCTGGGAATGGTCAAATATTGGAATTCCGTCAAGTAGTATTAATGAGTTCCCGTAAGAGACGTGTATATTTCCAACTCTATCCTGCCATATCATTCTAATTGTGGGCTTATTATTAATAATTCTATGTTGTAACTCTTTAACATATTCAATTAAAATATCTCTAATGAATGGGAATCTAGTATAATGGTCTAAAATATACTCTTTGTTAAGATTGTAATTTAGTAGAGGGTCAGATAAGATAGATTTAAACTTGAATAGTGTATCTGCCATTGATCTTCTGTAGATTTGCATCTCATAACTTCTTTTTATTAGCTCTTTCTCATAACTCTTTTTTATGTTAAGTGTAGGAAAGGATTCCCCATTTATCCTTCTAAATGGATCAAAAATTGTGTAGTTAAAAGAGTTAAGAGTATCAGGCGTTATTGTTTCTAAGTATAGCTCTCTCTCTCCAAAGATTGGATATGTATAGATTTCAAACATACCTAGAGAATCAGTTATAGCCGAGTATATATTTGACCTATCTTGAGCTACTGATAAAAAAAGCTGATGACCAGCAACAATATTTCCTTCTATATCAGTAACACTGCCTTTTATAACTTCACCCTCGTAATTAATAGCTTCAGAAATATCAAATTGAGAGTATTTATGATCTATTTCATTTTTTAAATAGGTATAAATACTTGATGGATTTAAATCTTCCTCTATTAGACTAGTATTATATATAGATAGAGATAGTGTCAAATTTTCGCTCCCAGTATTCTCTAAATATACCTTATTTTCTTTTTTTATAATTTTTAGATTTTTTGAGGTATTATCGAAGTTGTCTGTAGTCGGGTAATTATTGCCTGTAATACTAATACTATCCTCATTCTCTACAATCACTCCCTCTTGAACACTTTGACTAATAAGAGTATTTATTATTGCAACCCTCTTTTTAAATAAAGGAGTCTCATTGATATTAGTTTTATTATTTGTATATGCATAGATATTGTAAAACCCACTAGGCAAATTTGGCGGCAAATTAATAATGCCACTCCCTCTTGAATCTGTAATTAAAATCTTTTCAGTAATTACTGTTCCTGAGCTGTTTGATATCTCTATATATGCAATTTTGTTATGATTGTTTAGAGTAAGATTGCTTTTCTCATCTTTTGTGAAAGAGAAGAGAGATAACCACATATTTTCGCCTGCAATGTAAAAATCTCTATCTGTTGATAGATATATTACCTCTCCTTTTGCAAAGCAAAAGGGCAAGAAAGAGAAGAAGTTAATTAATAATAGTAGTAAAAGATATTTTGTTTTCATAATGATTCAATGTTAGGCCAGTAGCTAGGTTTTTCTTTTGTACCAAATAATCGGCAATCTACACACTGGATTGCTATCCAGTACTTCTCTGGGGCACCTCCGTTAAAATCTATATCTACACCAATTATGTCGTATCCAATTAAATACATCCACTCATCTGATAATGGATTTTCGGAGCCAGTTACAACCATCTCGCCACAATTTGATGGGTGTTTATATATACCAATATCTTTCCCTTTTGCGAATATTCTTTTGTATGAAGGTATACCAGCCGATATATATCCAATAACTCTTTTACCTGGGTGAGATATGCATTTGATATTTCCAGAAACATCACTAGGTTGTGGATCAAATATCCCCCCAATCTCTTCGGAGTTCTTTTTTAGATTATCCCAGAATTTATATGCCTCTTTTGAGATTGCCATCTGTTTAAGATTCATAGAGTATAAATAGCTTGTTCGTAGGTCTGTTTTTCCCATAGATACAAGTGGTAGCATATGAACTCTATCTTCTGATAGTGCTTCTGTATTAAATATAAGTATAGATGATGACTCTTTAAATGACCAACAGATATGTCTATTATCTTCA
Source organism: Bacteroidales bacterium Bact_08 (assembly GCA_001603425.1). Classification (GTDB taxonomy): domain Bacteria; phylum Bacteroidota; class Bacteroidia; order Bacteroidales; family UBA932; genus Bact-08. Next base: position 77,651 of record LUYZ01000008.1, on the reverse strand, counting down.
TATGAGTTTATAGGAACAACCTCTTTTCTAAATGGGTTGTATTCAAAGTATGACATGTAAAGCGATTTAAACTCCCAATCTTCTCTAAAAGACCATTTATAATATGTAGTATTATTAGAAGGATCATTACTATTGACAAAGAATGTAACAGCGCTTTTGTCTTCATTTGTTTTGTAATTAATAGATTCAATCGGAGGTGCAACCAGAAGTTCTAACAGTTCAGATTCATAGGTATATTGAATGTTATTACCTCCATCCCAAATTTCGTTAAGATTAGAAGTCACATTTAGACAGAGTTTGTATTTTAGGTTAATATTATAATTAAAAGGAGGTACAATATAATAGGTCTGAAAATTAATAGTTGTTCTATATCCAAAGTATTTATTGCCAACCTCATCCTCTACCCAAACAAATGCACTAACAATATCTTGTTTTTCACCTGGTGGTTGATCTAAATTTCTGGTTAAACTAATTTTAATTTTTGTTGTGTCATTAGGTGTAATATCTCCTTCAATAACAATAATATGATTATCAAGAGGGTCAATTTTAGCATCATATGGACTGATACAAAATTGTAGGAATAGTAGAGTAGTTACAGTAAGTAAAACTCTAAATATATATTTAACTATTTTTCTATTTGTATTCATCTTCTAAATTGTTAAAACTTTATATTGTAGTTAATATAAGGTATTTGAGTGCCAAATATTGACAATTTGTATCCTTTTACCTGTTGATGAATTCCCTCTGTTTTGTAATATATAGAGAATACATTATCTCTGCCCGTCAAATTATAAACACCAATTGTAATAGTACTATGAGTTAGTAGTTTAAGGTTGTGACTAGGTTCTATATTTATAGCAAAATCCATTCTAAAATAGTCAGGAATTCGGTATGAATTTCTTTGAGAATAAATTAATCTCTCACCACCACCATAATTAAATTTACCTACAGGAATAGTGATTGGTCTTCCTGTTGAATAGTCAATATTCATAGATATACTGAATCGTTGAGTAAATTTATAGTTTGCGATTAGTTTAAAATCATTTGGTTTATCATAAGCAGCTGGATACCACTTTCTATTGGATGTATTGGATGATCCGCTGCTTTCAGACTCTCTAAGAAGAGATCTGGAATATGTATAAGCCATCCATCCATTTAATCGACCAATGGACTTCTTAACCATAAATTCAACACCATATGCTTTACCTTTTGTTCTAAATACATCTTGTTCTATGTTCTCATTCATTATAAGGGATGCTCCGCTTTTGTAATCAAGGTAGTTTGATAGATGCTTATAGTACCCTTCAATAGAAATTTCGAATCTATCTAGTAGGTTCTGATATAAACCTGCTGCAGCTTGCCATCCTTTTTGAGGAGTTATATTTGCATCACTCAGTTTCCATGTGTCTGTAGGAGATACTGCGGAAGTATTTGATATCATATGAATATTTTGGGCCATACTATTAAATCCAGCTTTTATAGAGAGATCGTTTGTAATCATATATCTCATAGATAGCCTAATTTCTGGAGAGTGATATGGCTTAATAATCTCCATGCTTTTTGCACTTATAGTATCAGTGATATATTCTGGAGCAAAGTCCTTACCAAAATATTTATAATAGTTTGCAGGACCAATTGCAGAGTATAGTGTATATCTAAGCCCTAACTCAGCAGACAATCTATCATTTATTCTCCAAGAATCACTAATGAATATGGCAGCTTCAATAGCTTGTTCTGTTTCGAGTGTTTTAGGCACCACAATAGAATTTTCTCCCTTTGGAGTGTATTTCCCAGGTAGGATACTATAAACAACAGCGTTTGCACCATAACTTAAAGTATGATTATCTGAAATAAGCCAATTAAAATTTGCTTTGCCATAAAATTGATTTATGTTAAAATCTAACTGATATGCATTAATGCCATTGGATTGATCAAAGTTTGAATAGCTATATCTATCATATCCGCCAGATATAAGTAAATTGTGTTTGTCATTAACAATTCTTCTCCATTTTGCGGATAAATTTATATTTTGATAAGAGAATGTGGTGTCTGAGCTAAAGCTAAACTTATCTCCTGAATAGTATCCATATAAAAATAGGGAGTTGCGGTTATCTATTTTATGAGAAATACCCATTGATAAATCATTAAATGAAGCTTTTCCATCTCTGTACCCGCTATCTTCTGGGAGTAATCCTAATATCCAATCGGAGTATGTGGTTCTAAAGGCAGTAATAAAATTAGTTTTATCTTTTTTTATTGGCCCTTCTATATGGAACTTGCTTGTTAGAGGACCAACACCTGCAGATCCAGTTATTTTATTATTATTTCCGTTTCTACTAGATACTTCTAGTACAGAAGATATTCTTCCTCCATATTTTGCTGGGATAGAGCTTTTATATAGTTCAACTTCACTAACTACATCGGGATTAAATGATGAGAATAGTCCAAAAAGATGTGTTGGGTTATAAATGGTAGATTCATTGAATAGAACTAGATTTTGATCAGTTGCTCCTCCTCTGACATTAAAGCCTCCAGATATCTCTCCAACCGACTTAACTCCAGGAAGAGTCATTATCGCTTTTAGAACATCTGCCTCGCCAAATGCAGAGGGAATATGCCTAATTCTATTTATTCTAACTCTCTCAAGGCCTAATTGAGTGCTTCTGGTTTGACGAGTACCCTCGGCAGATAAGACAATTTCTCTTAGCGAATATACTTGTTCTTTCATTAGAACATCTAATTTGCCCTGATTATAAACCTCTAACATAAGCCTAAGGTCTTCTAATCCCTGTGATTTAAGCTGTATTGCTCCTTCACCAACAGGAACCATTATCCTAAAGAATCCATATATATCTGTTGTAGCATATGTAGATCTATTCTCAACAATTACTGTTACACCAGCTAATGGTTCTCCAGTTGAGTAGTGTTTTACATAGCCACTCAATACTACATTTGAGGTAGTTGCCGGATTATTGATATCTCCAATTGTATATATCCTACTCTGAGATGTGGCGGCTCGAGTTTCGTAAATTACATCCACTAGAGCATCCTCCTCTTTTTTCTCAGAACTTTTTTGTGCAAATATATCTAGTGAAAAATCACTTAATTTAGATTTACTATCTACAACAAATAGTGCTCCATTTAAGTCAATAAGAGCCAACTTTTCTCTCTCTAGTTGTTGTGTTAAGTGTTCAAGAAAGTTATCAGCAGTACAGTCTATATCTATAAAGAATGAGTGATTAATCCCAATAAAGAATATCTCTTTATTTAAAACATCTTTTGTTAAGATGGTTATCTCATTTCCAGTGGCTCCTTTGTAAAATACTCTCCGAGATTGGTTTTGCCCATATGCTATATTGGTAAAACATAGCAGCAATACAAGTATTAGGTTAGTTAATAGTGTCTTATAAATTGTCTGCATACTCTACTATTTTAGCATATATGTAATCGATTGTTTTTCCCTCTCTTGAGTTGAGGTTATTCTCTCTAATAAATCTTCTTATCTCTTGTCTGTTATTCTTAAATTGAGATAGAATAGATGACCTATTTTTTATAGGATAAAATTTGCCATCTTTTTTTAAATAGTAAAGGTCTGCAGATGTGAAAGAGCGAATAATTCTACTATTTGTTTGAGCATCCACATAATCGCCGATTTTTTCTGAAAAGACTTTTATGTTTTTTTTATATAACGATACCTTCCCAGAATATAATAATTCGTAGTATCCATCTGCGATTTGGGAGTTTCTAACATAAATATAGTACCCGGAGTCAAAATGTGCAAACTCAAAAAAATCAGGATTAAGAACAATAGTTCTGGAAGAGGACTTGCTCATTACATACATCTCATCTAAATGGCTATTTAGATTCATTAGAATATTTTGGTATTCCACTCCGTTATATTTTAGCGTCCCATCTATAAACTCTTTTTTGTAGGCATAGTATGTACCTTTATGAAGGAATTTGTAGGGAGTGGGGACTCTTCCTCTAAATAGAGCCATATTCTCATCAATAGGTCCTGAATAGGATTGAGAGGACTCTTTTTTATCCTCCCATCTTCTAGATTGTCCGATTGAAATGATTGGCATGATGGTAATCATAACGATTACGCATAAAAATAGTTTGAAATTCATTTCATAGTTGTGTTTAGGGTAACAAATTTATATATAATAATTTAAATTAATAACTACTTTGGTAATTAAAATAAATTAAAAAAAGAGGTCATCTATAAAAATGACCTCTTTTGGTTATAAAAAATAAGTATTTTAACTCAATTTGTGAATAGCTAATCCACTCCTTAGTTTTGGTTCAAACCATGTTGTTTTTGGAGGCATAATATTATTAGTATCTGCTATATCAATAAGTTGTTTCATAGATACTGGGTAAAGAGCAAATGCAGCTGCCATCTCTCCAGAGTCAACACGCTTTTTGAGTTCGCCCAATCCTCTAATTCCTCCAACAAAGTCAATTCTCTTTGAAGTTCTAAGATCTTTAATGTCTAATAATTTATCAAATACTAAATTAGATAATACAGTAACATCTAATACTCCAATAGGATCGTTATCGTTATATGTCCCCTCTTTTGCTGTCAAAGAGAACCATTGACCATCTATATACATTGAGAAGTTGTGTAGAGTTTCAGGTTTATAAATTTCTGACCCTTTCTTCTCAACAATAAAGTCTTCTCCTAATTTTGAGATAAACTCCTCTGAGCTCATTCCATTTAGATCTTTTACAACTCTGTTATAGTCAATAATCTTAAGATGACTTTCTGGGAAAACTACTGCTAAAAAGAAATTGTACTCTTCTTCTCCTGTATGGTTTGGATTGTTGTTTTTCTTCTCTTGACCAACTAATGCTGCAGCTGCAGTTCTATGATGACCATCGGCAACATAAAAAGCTGGAATAGAGGAGAATATTTCTGTGATTTGTGATATTTTATCGGAATCGTTAATAACCCAAAAATGGTGTCCAAATCCATCTTCTGCAACAAAATCATATTCAGGAGAGCTGTTTGTTACTACTTCAGATACAATTTTGTTTATTTGGTCATTATCAGGGTATGCAAAGAATACAGGTTCAACATTGGCATCTTGTATTCTTACATGAATCATTCTATCCTCTTCTTTATCTTTTCTGGTTAGTTCGTGCTTTTTAATCTTACCTGTGAGGTAATCTTCAACTGATGCGCCAACAACCAATCCATATTGTGTTCTACCCTCCATTGTTTGGGCATAAACATAATACATAGGTTTTTGATCTTGTACTAGCCATCCATTATGTTGCCACAATTTAAAGTTCTCAACGGCTTTGTCATATGCCTCTTGCGAGTGCTCATCTATAATTGGATCAAAATCGATCTCTGGTTTTATAATATGTAGAAGAGATTTCTCTCCAGCCTCCTCTTTTGCTTCGACTGAATTTAGGACATCATATGGCCTAGATGCTACTTGGTTTGCTATCTCTTTTGGAGGTCTTATAGCTGCAAATGGTCTTACTTTTACCATGAGTGTTAATTAATTTTTAGATTATTTGTTAACTTGGAAAGTTGTATCTCCAGATTCAAAGAATTTTACAATTTGAGAGGCTGCTGCTAATCCTGCATTAATATTTGCTTCAGCAGTCTGAGCTCCCATTTTTTTGGGAGTTGCAAATACTCTATGCTGGAATTTTTGGTCTAAAGTTGCTTGATTGTCTGCTGCAATATCTGTAACATATTTAAGATCTGATCTCTCTTCTAAAGCAACCACCAACTCCTCTTCATTAATAACCTCTTTTCTGGCAGTATTAACCAAACATGCTCCTTTAGGCATTAATTTTAATAAATTTAGGCCAATAGATTTTTTGGTCTGTGCAGTTGCAGGGATATGTAAAGATAAGAAGTCTGATGATGAGTAAAGCTCCTCAATAGATGATGCCGCCTTTACTCCGTCAGCTTCTATAGCCTCTTTAGACACAAATGGGTCAAATGCAATAATATTCATATCAAACCCTTTAGCAATCTTAGCAACAAGCTTTCCAACATTACCATAGGCATGAATTCCCAATGTTTTATCTTTTAACTCACTACCTGTTGATCCGTTAAAACAGCCTCTGGACATATAAATCATCATTCCAATAGCAAGTTCTGCTACGGCATTTGAGTTTTGTCCAGGAGTATTCATCGCTACTATGCCTTTTTGTGAGCATGCCGATAAATCTATATTGTCATAACCAGCTCCTGCTCTTACTACTATTTTAAGTTGTTTTGCATGATCAATAACTTCGGAAGTTACTTTGTCAGATCTAATAATCATTGCATCAACATCTTCTACAGCAGAGTATAGCTCTTGAGGAGTGGTGTATTTCTCTAAAAGAGCTAAAGTATGTCCAGCTCCCTCAACAATTCCTCTAATTCCATCTACAGCTGCCTTTGCAAAAGGCTTGTCTGTTGCTACTAATATTTTCATCTTATGAATTGTTTTTAGGTTATGAATTTAGTTTTTCAAATTCTTGCATGCAATCTACAAGTGCCTTTATGCTCTCTACTGGGCAAGCATTGTATGTTGACGCTCTAAATCCACCAACTGATCTATGACCTTTAATGCCAACCATTCCTCTCTCTTTGGCAAAAGTCATAAATTCAGCTTCTTTCTCTTTGTATTCATCGGCCATAACAAAACAGATATTCATTAACGATCTATCCTCTGTTGCAGCAGTGCCTTTGAACATCTTATTTCTGTCTATTTCGTTATAAAGAAGTTGAGCCTTATCTTTATTGATTTGGTATATTTTTTCTAATCCTCCGGATCTTTTCACCCATTTAAGCGTCTCGTTCATAACCATTATAGAGAAAACAGGAGGAGTATTGAACATTGAATCGTTTTCAATATGGGTTCTGTAATCAAGCATTGTTGGGATGTATCTCGATACCTTGCCTAGAATATCTTCTCTAACAATTACAAAAGTTACACCAGCAGGACCAACATTTTTTTGAGCACCACCGTATATTAAAGCATATTTGCTTACATCAACAGGTCTACTCATAATATCAGAAGACATGTCTGCAACTAAATTTACAGGAGAGTCCATATCGGTATGGATCTCTGTTCCATAAATTGTATTGTTAGTTGTTATATGGAAATAATCTAAATCTGTAGGAATTTCGTACCCTTTTGGTATATAACTGTAATTTTTATCGGCCGAACTTGCAACAGCAACTGCTGAGCCAAGAGCTTTTGCCTCTTTTAGTGCTTTTTTAGCCCATACACCAGTCTCTAAATAGCCTGCTTTATTTTCAAGAAGATTCATAGCTACATATAAAAACTGCATACTTGCACCGCCACCAAGAAATAGAACATGATATCCTTCTGGGATATTTAGGAGTTCTTTCCAAAGATTACGACACTCATCCATAACTGCTTCCCACTCTTTTGATCTGTGAGACATCTCAATTACAGACATTCCGGTTCCTTTAAAATCTTTTAAAGACTCTATTGCTGCATCAACAGCTTCTCTAGGAAGAACGCATGGACCAGCATTGAAATTGTGAGCTATTTTCATAATTGATCTTTTTTAATAATTAATAACAAATTTGTGGGTCAAAGGTAAATAAAAAATATTAATTTCAAACCTTGGAGCTCTTAAATGAGAGTATCTATTAGACTGAGATTACGAGTTGCTTATAATTTTTAAGTTTGTTTTCTCAGTGACCTTTTCACAATAGTGACATTTAAGTTTAAAATTTTCGCCTTCAGTTTTTGTGTAGAAGAGAGTCTCTACAGGTTGGTGATTTGTAATACATGCGGGATTCATGCATTTAGCAATGCCTTTGATTTTTGCTGGAATTGAGATTACCCTTTTTTCTACTACTTCAAAGTCGTGGATTATATTGATTTTTGCTTGAGGAGCAATAAGTGCAATTCTATTGATATCTGCATCCTCGAAATATTTATCAGAAATTTTAATAATAGCTTTTTTACCAAGTAGTTTGCTCTCTAAGTTTGTACCAAATGTTATTTGGTTACAGCTATTATTTAGTCCAAGTATATCTATTACTCGAAACAGTTGATTAGCTGGGATATGATCTAGCACTGTTCCATCTTTTATTGCACTTACTTTTAGTTGCTTTTCCATATTATAGATTTTATTGAGCTGTTAATAGATTACTAATTATAGCCATTCTAGCATATACCCCATTTTCTGCTTGTTCAAAATAGTATGCATGCTTGCTATTGTCTACGTTTTGTGCAATTTCATTTACTCTTGGTAGTGGATGAAGTATTTTCATGTTTTCTTTGCAGTTAGCTAACATAGATATATCTAAGCTATAACAGTTTTTTACTTTTTCGTATTCTAATGCATCTGTGAACCTCTCCCTTTGAACTCTTGTCATATAAACTATATCTGCATTCTCTATATTCTCTTTTAATAGTTGATTCTCTGTGAATTTGATATTGTTATCATACATAAAGTCTCTATATTCATCGGTTAATCTTAACTCCTCTGGAGAGATGAAGTTGAAAGTGGGATTAAAATGAGACATAGCATAAATTAGTGAGTGGACTGTTCTTCCATATTTTAGATCACCAACCACAGAGATGTTTAAATTTTCTAGGGTCCCTTGTGTTTTTAAAATAGAGTATAAATCTAAAAGCGTTTGTGTAGGATGTTGATTAGAGCCATCTCCAGCGTTAATGACAGGAACATCTGATATCTCAGAGGCATATCTTGCGCTACCCTCTAGTGGATGCCTCATTATGATAAGATCTGCATAGTTAGAAACCATTTTTATAGTGTCTTTTAATGTCTCTCCTTTTTTAACACTTGTGTTATCTGAGTCTGAGAATCCAATAACTCTTGCTCCAAGTCTATTAGAGGCAGTTTCGAAGCTAAGCCTAGTTCGGGTAGATGGCTCAAAGAAGATAGTTGCAATTACCTTGTCTGTGAAAAGGGGCTGTCTATAATTCTCTTCGAACTCCGCAGCTTTCTGGAGTGTTTTCAAAATCTCTTCTTTAGAAAAGTCGTGTATTGATATTAGGTGTTTTGGCATATAATTTTTATATTAAGAGTTTCAGGGATAGAAGATACAAAATGTTCAACTTGATTTAATCTTATTTTTACAGTTGTTTTACACTCAATTTGGTACTCTTGATTTGTTATTTGGATATTTAACCTCTTTATTATTTTCATAACCACCTCAAGATCTTGATAACTAGACTCTATTGTAAATTGTTTTGTAGCAATTTTTTCTATTTTTATAGAGTTATTCAAAGCATCTAAGGTTGCTGTTTTATATGATCTAATTAACCCAGGTATTCCTAATTTTGTCCCACCAAAATATCTTATAACAATAATTAGAATATCAGAAATGTTATTAGATAGAAGCTGTCCATATATAGGTTTCCCTGCCGATGATGATGGCTCTCCGTCATCGTTATATCTCCATTCCTCTCCATTTATTCCTATTCTATATGCATAGCAATGGTGCCTAGCATCAAAGTACTCTTTTTTAATATTAGAAATAATCTCTTTAACCTCTTCTACACTCTCAACAGGATAGGCTAATGAGATAAACTTACTGCCAAGCTCTTTGTATAGACCTTTTGATGGTTCTGCGATAGATATATACGAGTCAATTTGGTCAGTTTCAACCATAGTAGAATTGTAATGTTTGTGTAAAATTACTCCCTTTTTACTAATTTTGCAAAATGTATAAAGATGTTTTTATAGCAGATTTCTCTATGCTTGGGAGTAGATTGATGAGTTATTGTCAAGCTTACTCTAATAATTGTATTAATGAATCAGATGATTATTTACAATTTATAAGCACGCTTGAAAGTAGTCAGTCAAATAATCCCAACTTTTTATTTTGTAATCAGATTCACTCACTATCTACTATATGCTCTTGTTTTTTGGATAAAAAGCGATTAGAGGATTGGTTGTATGATTATGATGTTGAGTTGTTTGAGAGAGATAGAGAGGTTTGTGTTGTATGTGCAGGAAATATTCCTTTAGTAGGATTTCATGATATTCTATCGGTTCTCTCTGTAGGATATAAAGTAGCAGTTAAGCCTTCATCAAAAGATAAGTTTTGGTATAGTTATATAAAGAGGACTCTTTGCTCTTTAAATCCTTTCTGGGAGGATAGAATAAACATCGTTTCAGAAATTAGCGATGTTGTAGATGCTTTGATTGTATCTGGAAGTGATTCCACAATAGACTATTTCTCTAAGAAATATTATAATAGTAAGCTGCTATTAAGAGGGTCGATGACCTCAGTTGCTATTTTGAAGGGTGATGAGTCGAGGGATGATCTTGACAGGCTAGCGTTAGACATATGCTTGTATAGTGGTATGGGGTGTAGGAGTGTAACAAATCTATTTGTTCCAGAATCATATGATTTCTCTCATCTAATTGAGTCTACTGCCCTTTCTTTTAAGTACTTATCCAAAGGGTTTTATTCGTCATATTTGCAAAATAAGGCTGTTTTAACACTTTCAGATACTAGTTTTATTGATGCAAACAACTTTGTTTTGATTCAGGATTTTGGAGCTAAAATTTCTACCCCCCCTGCAGGTATTGTTTATTATCGTACATACAGTTCTAATGAAGAGATTTTGGGATTTTTAGATAATAATATAACCTCCATTCAGGTTGTTGTTAATTACAGATATAATGACTTATTTGTTAATTTTGGAGACTCACAAAAACCAAAATTAATTGATTATGCGGACAATGTAAATACATTAGATTTTTTGCTTAAAAGTTTATAACTTTACACTCTCTTAATTTATTGTGATGATATATAGATATAAAGCTTCAATTGCTAATAATAAGATATTTATGAGGGAGTATGAGATTAAGGATAGTACAAATCTTTTCTCTTTAAATCAGTATCTTATAAATGATTTGGGATTCTCTCCAGATCAGATGTCTCTTTTTAGGGCAATTGATTCAAAAGGTAAAGTAAAGGGTGAATATGGCCTCTTTGATCTTGGAGACGGTACAATGGATAGCATTAAATTAAAAGATATAGTATCCAAAGGTTACTTAATTCTTGAGTATGTATATGACATGTTCAAAGACAGATTTATCATATTGACACTTGTTTCTCAAGATGAAGAGCTGCATAATACTAGGCGAGTGTATCCAAGATTAGTTGCAGAAAGAGGTAAGAACCCAGATCAGTTTTCAGATAATTATGACGATTTTGAGAATATGATTGAATTTGGAGACACAGATCCATTATCTATTGAAGGAGATGTCACAAAAGATTTATAAAAAACTGTTTGTAATTGTAGGTCCAACTGCATCTGGAAAAACTGACTATAGCATATCTCTAGCCCAAAAGTTAAATTCTCCAATAATTTCCTGTGACTCTAGACAAATATATAGAGAGTTAAAGATAGGTACTGCCCCTCCGTCTGAGGAGCAATTAGCTATGGTTCGGCACTATTTCATTTTTTCTCATTCTATTAAAGATTTTTATACGGCGGGTAAATACGAAGTAGAGGCACTAGCTTTAATTGAGGGTTTATTTAAGAAGTATGATAATCTGGTAATGGTAGGAGGATCTGGTCTATATGTAGAAGCCGTATGTACTGGGTTGGATAATTTTCCAGACAGTTGTGGTATTGTTAGAGAAAAACTTACTCAAAGACTTAAATTGGAGGGCGTAGAGTCTCTGCGTCGGGATTTAAAAATCTTAGACTATGAGAGTTATATGCAGATAGATCTCTCTAATCCACAAAGAGTAATGAGAGCATTGGAGGTAACAATAGCAACTGGAAAAAAATTCTCCTCTTTCAAAAATAACACTACAAAAGTAAGAGACTTTATAATTGAACCAATCTTTTTGAACCCTCAAAGAGAGTTGCTTTATAATAGGATTAATGAACGCGTTGATAAAATGGTAAAGATGGGGTTGGTAGAGGAGGTTTATGGATTAAGAGAGTATAGAGATCTCCCATCCTTAAAGAGCGTAGGTTATAGAGAATTATTTGATCATTTTAATGGAGAGATCTCTCTAGATGAGGCTATTGATAGGATTAAGATAAATACTAGAAGATATGCAAAGAGGCAGGTGACTTGGTTTAAAAATAGACCTCTTTTCAAGTCTTTGTTTTAATTATAATATAAGAGGGTGTCAAAATTTAATTTGACACCCTCTTATGATTTATTATTAAGCAATTAGCTTAGAATGGAAGATCGTCTGACATATCTTCTGATGTTGTTGGAGTAGTGAAATTAGAATATGAGTCTCCAAATGGATTTGAATCAATCTCTTCATTAGAAGATCCAACTTTTTCAACCCTCCACGCTCTAACATCTGTATACCACCTGGAATTGTATTCTCTGGATTCAAGATTGAACATAACCTTAATTTCAGAATCTATGTTGATTTTAGATAGTTCTGCAATTTTATCTTCTCCCCACACATTAAAACATATTTTTTTACTGTATTGACCATCTTGAGTCTCAACAATAAACTCTTGTTTTTGCCACTCTCCTCTGCTACTTGTCCCTTTTTGGATTTGCATTATCTGCAAAAGCTTTCCTGAAATTTCCAACGACATAACTCAATAGATTTAGTTCTCTTGTGGTGTAACTTTAATAAGCTCTACTTCAAAAATAAGAACAGAACCACCCTTTATACTTCCTGCGCTTTGAGTGCCATATGCCAATTCTGAAGGGATAAATAATTTGATTTTTCCTCCTTCGCTGATTTTTTGCATTCCTTCTACCCAACCAGGGATAAAGTCTCCTAATCTCAATGAAATTGGCTCTCCTCTGTCGTATGATGAATCAAACTGAGAACCATCAATTAGTGTTCCTTTGTAGTGTACCTCAATAGTATCATCTGCAGTAGGGAATACTTCGTTACCCTCTTCAATTATAATGTATTGTAATCCGCTTTCAGTTTCAATAACACCTTCATTTTCTTTGTTAGATGCTAAAAATGCTTTGCCTTTTTCCATGTTTTCTAAAGCAACAGCATTCTCTTTTGCTCCCATATATTGAGATAGTATCTGATTTGCCATAGCCATGTCAATCTTAAGGTCTTTTTCATTTATAACGTCAGAAAGACCTTTTTGAAACTCTGTCATGTTCATATCTGATAGATTAGCAGATACAATCATATTTCCCATAGTTATGCCTGCTGCATAGCTGGCAGAATCTACCATTCCTTTAGAAATTCCTGGAATGCTAGCGGTTTGTTTTGAACCGTTACACGATACTAAAGTTACAGTAATCGCAGATAGAAGTGCTAATGTTTTTAACGTTTTTTTCATATTAATTTATTAATTTATGTGTTGATCTTATTTGTGAAATATATGCCAAAAGTAGTAAAAAAAAGGGAAAATTATTGTTCCCTTTTAGTTTATTGTATAAAAAGGGGTTAATTTATAAATCTAATTTTTTTATCTGTTGTGTAGTGGAGTGCTATAAGTCCTATTGTAGCGGCAACAGTGGATGCAATTAAAATAGCAGCTTTACCCTCGTTAATAATTAAGGGATCTTTAAAAGCAAGGCCATCTATAAAAATAGACATAGTAAATCCTATTCCAGCAAGTATACCTGCAGATAATAATTGAGGTTTTGTTGTGTCATGAGGTAGTTTTGCAATACCGAGCCTACATGCAATCATAGATGCTGTGAATATTCCAATTGGTTTCCCTAAAAATAATCCAACAAAGATTCCGACAGAAACATTTCCAAAAAGTGTATCTAGAGAAAATCCAGATAGATCTACTCTGGCATTAGCAAAAGCAAAAAGAGGCATTATTGAAAATGTAATCCACGGATGTATTCTATGTTCAAATCGATTAATGGGTGGATTTATTTTACGTATATATGAGTGAAGGTTATGTATAATATCTAGTTGTTGTGTGTTGGCAAGTATATTTACCTGATCGTTACTTAGCTTTTTGAATTTAGAGAGGTAGTAAGTACTCCTTGTAAAAAAACGCACTTCATTGATTTGAGTTTTTGCAGGTATAGTCATTGCAAGTATAACTCCTGCAATAGTAGCATGAATACCTGATTCATATATAAAATACCACAAAATAATTCCAGGAATAATAAACAGTGATGATCGATTTACGTTAAGCCTATTTAGTATTATTAAAATAGCAATAACTACTATTGCATAGTATAGATATGTAGTCTCTAGAGGGTGACTTGGGTAAAATATTGCAAGAACTATAATTGAACCAATATCGTCTACTATAGCTAATGCTGTTAAAAAAATTTTAATTGATATTGGCACTCTTTTTCCAAGGAGAGATATCGCTCCTAATGTAAAGGCAATATCGGTAGCCATTGGAATACCCCAGCCATGCTGATTTGGTGTTCCATAATTTATTATATAGAAAAATAGAGCAGGAACAATCATCCCTCCAATAGCGGCAAAAATTGGAAGAGCTGCTTGTTTAAAAGATGTGAGTTCACCAACTAACATCTCTCGTTTTATCTCCAAACCTACAACAAAAAAGAATATAGCCATTAAAACATCGTTAATAAATGTTTGTATGTCCATATCTAGCACAAATGTTCCAATTTTTAATGCAATTTGAGTGCTCCAAATCTGAGAAATTAAAGAATCAGAAAATAGATTTGCAGTTACTAAAGCTCCTATTGTACAAATAATTAGAATTACTCCTCCAATACTATTGCTATGAGTTAAGACAGAAAAGAGATTCCCAACCTCTTTTCTTATCCCTAATCGGTGTCTATAACCAAATGCCATTATTGTTTTATTTATCTTGGACCTTGTTGTTGTTTAAGTGTGTATATATACAAGTTTTATAAAGTACTCTTGCGCCTACATTAGCATCCCACTCACTGTCTGGACTCGGCGAAACTTCACATAGATCAAATCCAATAACTCTCTTTTTAGAATTTGCTATCATAAGCATAAGATAATCAAATTCTCTAAAAGAAAGACCACCAGGTACAGGAGTCCCTGTGTTTGGACACAATTCAGGGGATAATCCATCTATGTCTATAGATATGTATATGTTTTGAGGTAGAGTGGTTAGTATGGATTCACAGATACTCTTCCAAGTTTTTCCTTCAAAGAGGTTTCGCTTAATCTCAATATCTGTAAAAGATCTGATTCTTGGGTCAGAATTAATTATATCTGCCTCTTGTTCGCAAAAATCTCTAATAGCTACTTGAGTTAATTGAGATAATTGAGGTATTTGAGATAAGCAATTATATAAAATTGAAGCATGAGAATATGTAAACCCTTCGTAGGCTACTCTAAGATCGGCATGGGCATCTATGTGGAGAATACCAAAATCCTCATATTTTTCTGATATAGCTTTGATATTGCCAAAAGGTACTGAGTGATCTCCTCCAACAACGCCAACAATTTTACCCTCTGCAATATGTTTTTTACAGGTATTATATACAAAGAGATTCAGCTCTTCTGAAAGATTATTAACAATATTAAGACTATCTTTAACTGTTGATAGCTCTAATCCGTTTTCTAGAGCATCTATTACCTTGACAGCATGTTCTCTAGCTATACTATTGTTGGCTAAGATTGATTGTTCTTGCTCAAGAGTTCCAATTTTAATTTCCCAAGCATTTGGAACAGATTCGTCGTAGAGGTCTACTTGTGCAGATGCATCAATAATAGCGTTTGGTCCCATGTGTGTTCCTGGCTTGTAAGATGTTGTTGCATCCCATGGTACAGGTAGTAAGATAATCTCTGAATCATCTACACTATATGGAAGAGCAAAGAAATTGCCATTTGCCATTCCGGGGTCATTTGGGTTAAAATTTGTCATACTATTCCCTCCCTTATTATATCATGAATATGAATTAAGCCAATATATCTACTATTATCCGTAACAATTACAGATGTGATTTTGTTTTTTTCCATCAAATTAAATGCTTTAATTGCGAGTTCGCTGCTTTCGATAGTTTTTGGGTTATGAGACATTATATCAGAAGCTTTTAAAGATTCTATGGGTATTCCTTTTTCTAGCATTCTTCTAACATCTCCGTCTGTAATTATACCCATTACACAACTCATATCATTATCAACAACTACTGTGGCACCTAATCTGTTGGCAGAAATATTTATTATTGTGTTTTGAATAGTTTCTTTAGGACTTACATATGGTATAGAATCTTTGTCGATAATGTCGATAACTCGAGTATACAATCTCTTACCCAAAGAGCCACCAGGGTGTAATTTTGCAAAATCCTCTTTAGAAAAACCTTTAAGTTTTAAGAGGGTTACTGCAAGTGCATCTCCTAGCACTAGTTGAGTTGTAGTGCTTGATGTTGGAGCTAAATTATTTGGACAAGCTTCGTTTTCTATTGTTGTTTTTAAAATGTAGTCTGCACCTTTAGCTAGGTATGACTCTATATTCGAAACCATTGCGATAAGTGTATTGCCTCTGCGTTTTATAAGAGGAACCAAAATTTTAATCTCTGGAGTATTTCCACTTTTTGAGATACATATTACCACATCTTCTGGTTGAATCATTCCCAAATCTCCATGAATAGCATCAGCAGCATGCATAAATAGAGCTGCTGTACCTGTAGAGTTAAGAGTTGCAACAATCTTTGAAGCAATAATAGCGCTCTTTCCTATGCCTGTTAGTATAACTCTGCCTTTTGAATTATAGATAAGATTTACAATTGTCTCAAATTCTTTGTCGATATAGTTTGTTAAAGCTTGAACTGCACGAGCCTCTTTTTCAATTACCTCTTTAGCAGTTTCAATAATATCTGTGGTCAAATTAGTCATAAAAATTTTGTAATGAGAAAACAATTAGATAACTTAGAGGCACAAAGGTAGCTTTTTTTATATATTTATTAAGATTATTGTTCATTAAATATGCTAGTTAGTTCGGAGTTACTGCACCGTGAGCTTAAACGATATTTCGGATTTGATTCTTTCAAAGGAGAGCAGGAGGAGATTATTAGAAATCTAATTAATGGTGAGGATTCGTTTGTTTTGATGCCAACAGGTGGTGGGAAGTCGTTATGTTATCAACTTCCAGCTTTAATTATGGACGGAACGGCCATAATTATTTCTCCTCTGATAGCGTTGATGAAGAATCAAGTAGATGCAATTAGAGGGTTTGTTGTAGAGAAAGAGGGTATAGCCCACTTTTTAAACTCTTCATTAACAAAAACTCAAATTCAGAAAGTTAAAGAGGATTTGATTTCTGGAGCAACAAAAATGCTATATGTAGCACCAGAGTCATTAACAAAAGAGGAGAATATTCAATTTTTACAGCAAATCAAAATATCTTTTTTTGCTGTTGACGAGGCTCACTGTATATCTGAATGGGGGCATGATTTTAGACCAGAATATAGAAAAATTTACTCTATAGCTAAAGAGATTGGGGAGGCTCCAATAATTGCTTTGACTGCTACTGCTACTCCAAAGGTACAGAGCGATATTCAAAAAAATCTTGGCATGTCCCATGCAAGAGTTTTTAAATCTTCTTTTAATAGAGCTAATTTATATTATGAAATTAGGCCTAAGGTAAATATAGATAAAGAAATTATTAAGTTTATTAAGAGCAATTCAGGTAAGTCTGGTATAATATATTGCCTAAGTAGAAAAAAGGTTGAAGAGGTTGCAGAGTTACTTAATGTAAATGGAATAAAGGCACTTCCTTATCATGCAGGTTTAGATGCATCAACAAGGGCAGACAATCAAGATAAATTTTTGATGGAAGATGTGGAGGTGGTTGTAGCAACAATCGCTTTTGGGATGGGTATTGATAAACCAGATGTTAGATATGTAATTCATTATGATATGCCAAAAAGTCTCGAGGGGTATTATCAAGAGACAGGAAGGTCTGGTAGAGATGGCGGAGAGGGACAGTGTATTGCTTTCTATTCTTATAAAGATATTCAGAAATTAGAAAAGTTTATGCAGAATAAACCGATTGCCGAGCAGGAGGTTGGTAAGCAGCTTCTTTTAGAGACGGTTGCCTATGCAGAAACAAATCTGTGTCGTAGAGTTGTTCTTCTAAACTACTTTGGTGAGAGATATACTCAACCGGAGGGATGTGGGAATTGTGATAACTGTTTAAACCCTAAAGCTCAATTTGATGGAAAAGAGGAGGTAAAGGTTGTTTTACAGCTTGTTTCTGGTATAAAAGAGCAATTTAAGGCAGATCATATAGCAAATATATTGGCTGGGGTTAATAACTCTTTAATTAAATCTTACAATCATCATAATCATGAACTATTTGGAGTTGGAATTTCTAGAGGAGTAAAGTTTTGGTTAGCCGTTATAAGGCAGTGCTTGATTAATAGATTGTTAAATAAAGATATTGAAAAATATGGTTTACTATATATTACCGATGATGGTATAGAGTTCCTGAAGTCTCCTCGCACAATTATGCTAGTGGAGGATAGAGAGTATCAGGATTCTGATGGTGATGAGATTATTACAATTGGAAACAAATCTAATATTGGAGGCGGAGGAGATACTACATTGTTAGCAATGTTAAAGGATTTAAGATCATCTATTTCTAAAAAGATATCTTTACCACCATTTGTTATATTTAATGATACTTCATTAGAAGATATGTCAATACATTATCCAATCTCTATTGATGAATTAAAGAATTGTCAAGGGGTGGGAGAGGGTAAGGCAAAGCGATATGGAAAGGAGTTTATATCATTAATAGATAGATATGTAAAAGAGAATGATATTGAGCGGCCTTCTGAAATGATTATTAAATCTGTTGTAAATAAGTCATTAAACAAAGTATTTATTATAACAAGTATAGATAGAAAATTACCTTTTGAAGATATTGCCGATTCCAAGGGAATGGATATGGAGGATCTTTTAACAGAGATAGAAGCAATTGTTAGTTCTGGAACCAAGCTAAATATCGATTATTATATTAGACAGACTGTAGATGACGATAAAGTAGACGATATATATGAATATTTCAAGACAGAGGCATCTACAGATTCACTAAAAGAGGCGGTTGCAGAATTGGGTAGGGGATATTCTGAGGAGGAGATTAGGCTTGTAAGAATAAAATTTTTATCGGAGCTTGGTAATTGATTTTTTTGGGCACCTCTTTTTTTATAGCTTTGTGCCATAATATACGATGCGTTTTATTGATAAAAATAGATATACAAAACTTTTGTTTTTAGCGGCGGCTGTTGTTTTAGCAATTGCCGCATTTCTGTCTATTAGAGGGTATAATAAGGAGGACTCAATATCATTTTCTTATGTGGATAAAGAAGTGTTTAGGGCAGTTCCTATAGATGTGTCCGCTCTTTTTTTATTTAGTGATTTAGCTTCAATAAATAGCGCACTGATTGCTAGTAATCCATTGTCAGATAATCTATTAAGTTCTAACAGAGAATTTAAAACATTTCTAAATAGACTTTATAGTTTTTTTAAAAGCGGAAGCAATTATAATAATGCCAATTTTAAATCTGTTTTATCTTTTCATTACTCTGCAAATAATGAGATCTCTCCTCTTTTTATTATCCATTGTCCTATAATTAATGATCTCAAACATATCAATCATTTGAAAGAGAGTATTAATGTTACAAAAACTCATAGAAAATTTAATAATATAGATATATATAAAATTCCAGGAGGAGAGCTCCTTTTTTGGAATGATTACGTTATAGTATCTTCATCTGCTATTTTAATAGAGTCATCGGTAAGGCATCTATTATCAAACTCTTCAATATTAGATAATAGTATTTTTGATAGCATTCTTGTTGAGAGTAATGAGTCCCGAGTGAGGGTTTTTATTAATCACTCTCAAATAGGCAAGATTTTTTCGGGAATAGGGGATAGAAGTTCGTTAAGATATGCCGATTTCTTTTTGAAATTTTGTTCTTGGAGCTCTTATTATTTGGAGTGTAACTCAGATAACATTAAGTTTATAGGGAGGCCACATAACATTTTGGGATCTTTGTATTACTCTCAGATCTTTGAGGATAACAAACCTCAAAAAAGTAGTATTTATGATTTGCTGCCATACAATACATTTTCTGTAACATCATTTACAGTTGCCGATATAAATAAAATAATATCAAAATCAATAAGATACAGAGAGTTCTCGGGAAAGGGTACTAATCCAGATTTGAATTCTACTAAATGGTTGGGTAGTCTTAGTCTCTCTTCGATATCTCAAGCACTAATACCATATGGATCTCAATTAGTTCCATTTACTATTTTATCTTTAGAGAAGAGTAAGTTTGGATTTTTAAAAGATATCTTTAGTAGTGATAGCGATTTAAGCATTCAAAAATTTGAGCATTCAGATATATTCAGACTATATTTTGGAGATCTTTTTAAAAGAGATAGAACTAATAGCTTTTTTGTTCAAGATAAAGACTATATATTAATTTCTGATTCATTGCTGCTCAATGAGTACATAAATGGATCATTTAATAGGTTTACATTATCGGATTATCTATCACAAACAAAGATGAGTAGATATTCACAAACATCTGATTCATATCTAAGTAGTTTTGTAAATGGCTCTTTTATTGCAGACTCAATAACAAGATATTTTAGAAGAGACGTTAGAAATGAGTTAGATAGTTATATCAAAAGTAAAAATATTCTGCTTACCTCTTTCCAGATTTTTCAATCAAAAGAGGGGCCCTATTTGCGGTTTCATTTGTATGCTGATAGTCTTAGTAGGCTCCCTGTTGCAAGAATAACAGATACAATTAAGCCAATAGGGTGGGAAAATGATACTGTGATTGTTGTTCCCAAAGGACCTTTTGAGCTGATTAATTTTAATAATGGAGATAAAGAGTTTTTAGAACAGTTGCCAAATAATTGGTTGCGTCTATCTGACAAAAATAGAAAAGGATTGTGGGGTATCCCTTTTAAGGAGCAATTAAAAGGCTATGTTGAACAAGTAGATTATTTTAATAATGGGAAACTACAAATGATGTTTGCCTCTTCCGATGAGATTTATCTTCTAGATAGAACTGGGAGATATGTCTATGGATTTCCTAAAACATTGAGGGATTCTATAATTCTAGGACCAAAAATTTTTGAAATAGAAGACAGTCAAAATGTCATGTTGCTACATAAAGGTAATTTTTTGAGACTATATAGTTTAAATATGACTCATAAGGAGGATTGGAGAGATATCTCTTTGGATGAGACAATAAAAGATTTTCCTGAGATCATAATTGTTAATGGTAAGAATTACTTTGTTTTAAGAACAATGTTAAGAACTTCAATTTTTAATATTGAAGGAAAAGAGGTAGGTGATCTAAAAGGGAAATACAGATTGCGGCCAGATACAGAGATTATTTTACATGAGAATGGTGTGATTTTTGCCAAAACTATTGCAAACTTTGGAGTTCTGTTAGATTTAGAGACAGGAAAGTATAAAAAAGTAAAGATTAAGTAATGGAAGGTTTTATTACGTTCATATTGATTTTTTTTCTAATTATTTGGTTATTAGTTAGATTTGCGCCGTATCTTCTTAAATGGTGGATACAAAAAAAGATTAAAAACTATGGTAATGGTTTTGGTAGTACTAATTTTTATACCAATTACAATAATAGCAATACTCAAAACAATTCAGATAACTATAGAGAGGGTGAGGTGTATATAAAAAATGGGCCAAAAGAGGAAAAGATTGTAGATAAGGGAGTTGGTGAATATGTAGATTACGAAGAGACAAAATAAGATATGAATACATTTATGAGGTTACTGGCTTTTGCAAAGCCATATTCTAGGTTCTGGCCAAGATATTTAGTTATTTCAATTTTTTCTGTAATTTTTGGAATAGCAAACTATGCGTTAATAGCTCCGCTTCTAAAAGTTCTATTTGAAGCAGACTCAATCGACTTAAACGTTACTCTTCCTCCATTTGCTCTGTCAATAGATTATTTTCAGGCACTTTTTAATCACTATCTGGTAGGTTACATAAAAAAATCAGGAGCATTAACAGGTCTTGTATATGTATGTATAGTTCTTATTACTACATCCTTGTTGTCAAATCTAATGAGATATCTTTCACAAAGAGTTCTTGTTAGTATGAGAACACATATTATGAAAAATATCAGAACTGCTCTATTTCATAAGATTACTAAGATGCATATAGGCTATTTTAGTCAACACAGAAAGGGTGATATTCTCTCAAGTATTTCTAATGATGTTACAGAAGTTCAAAATGGGGTTGCTAATAGCTTTCATATTTTATTTAGAGACCCTTTGCTAATTATTGGGTTTTTGTCTATGCTTTTTTATATGTCTCCACAGTTGACTGCAGTAACTCTATTAACTCTACCAATATCGGCAATTGTTATTGGAAGATTAAGTAGAAAATTAAAAAAAGGGGCAAAAGATACTCAAAGTATGATGGGTAGAATTGTTAGTCATTTTGAAGAGGCAATCTCTGGTGCTAGAATAATAAAGGCTTTCAATGCTCAAGATTATGTAAATAACAATTTTGACAGCAGTAATGAAAGTCATAGACGAATTAGTAAAAAGATGTATAATAAGCAAGAGTTAGCTTCTCCACTATCCGAGTTTTTGGGAATAACTGTTGCTGCATCTGTTCTATTTTATGGTGGTTATTTGCAGATGAATGGTAATCTAGGCATGGAGTGGTCATCTTTTGTTGTATATATTGGATTTTATTGGAGAGTTTTAGAACCTGCTAAATCTATTTCTAATGCATATGCAAACCTCCAAAGAGGGCTAGCTTCTGGTGAGAGACTTTTTGCTATTTTGGATGTAGAACCTCAGATTAAGAAAGCAGATAGTCCTAAGAAAATTGAGAAATTTACTCAATCTATTTTCTTTGATAATGTCTCATTTTCATATGTTAAAGAGCCTGTGTTAAGAAATATTAATCTAGAAATTCCTAAAGGGAAAACAATAGCTTTGGTTGGACCTTCAGGTGCTGGAAAATCCACCATGGCAGATCTTATTCCTAGATTTTACGATGTTACTTCGGGTTCATTAAAAATTGATGGAGTAGACGTTAGAGAGTATGAGCCAAAAGATATTATTTCATTAATGGGTATTGTTACTCAAGAGGCAATTCTTTTTAATGACTCTGTTTATAATAATATTACTTTTGGACTTCAAGGGGTAACATATGATGATGTTGTTAATGCTGCTAAAATAGCCAATGCTCATGAATTTATTGAACATTTGCCAAATGGATATGATACAAATATTGGAGATAGAGGGGCGACTCTTTCGGGAGGCCAACGTCAAAGGTTAGCTATAGCAAGGGCTGTGTTAAAAAATCCACCAATTTTAATTTTAGATGAAGCAACCTCTGCTTTAGATACAGAGAGTGAAAAATTGGTTCAAGATGCTTTAACTAAATTGATGAAAAATAGAACATCCATAGTTATTGCTCATAGATTATCTACTATTAGACATGCAGATGAGATAATAGTTTTAAAAGATGGTGAGGTTGTTGAAAGAGGAGATCATCAAGAGTTAATTGATAGAGGAGGAATGTACTCCAATTTATGTAATTTACAAACATTTGCGTAATTTGATAATGGAACAATCATTAAATAAACTGCTAGAACAAAGTTTTAAAGATAACTGGGATAGAGCTGCTTTATCTGATTATAAAGGAATAACTCTCTATTACAGAGATGTTGCAAGAAGGATTGAAAAACTCCATATTGTATTTGAGATTTGTGGTGTTAAGAAAGGTGATAAGATCTCTATATGTTCAAAAAATCAAGCTAATTGGGGGGTGATTTTTCTATCGGCTTTAACTTATGGAGCTGTTGCAGTACCTATTCTACATGAATTTAAACCTGGTAATATTCACCATATTGTTAATCATTCAGATTCACGTATTCTATTTGTTGGAGATGTTATTTGGGAGCAATTAAGTGAGACAGAAATGCCCAACTTAGAGGCTGTTATACAGATACACGATTTTGCTATTCTATACGCTAAAGATCCGATAGTAAAAAGCACGAGAGAGCATTTAAATGAGTTATTTGGTAAGAAATATCCTAAAAAC
Source organism: Bacteroidales bacterium Bact_08 (assembly GCA_001603425.1). Classification (GTDB taxonomy): domain Bacteria; phylum Bacteroidota; class Bacteroidia; order Bacteroidales; family UBA932; genus Bact-08. Next base: position 53,679 of record LUYZ01000008.1, on the reverse strand, counting down.
TTTAGATCTGAACATATTAATTATCATATAGATGATTCCGAAGAGTTGTCGATGATTAATTATACCTCTGGAACAACAGGGTTCTCTAAGGGAGTAATGATCCCATATAGAGCTTTATTGTCGAATATATTTTTTGCAAAAGAGGTTCAGCCACATATAAATAATAGCTCTAATGTTGTAGCTATGCTGCCAACTGCTCATATGTATGGAATGATGTTTGAGTTCCTTTTTGAAATGACAGTTGGTGCTCATGTTCATTTTTTAACTAGAATACCAAGTCCTAAAATTATTCTAGATGCATTTGCCGAAATCAAACCAGATATTGTAATTTCTGTTCCGCTAATTATTGAAAAAATATATAAAAAGAGACTGCAACCTATTATAAATAAGAAATCTATAAGAGTTCTCTTAAAATTGCCAGTGATAGATCAAAGGATTCAAAAAAGGATTCAAAAAGAGCTTATAAATACATTTGGAGGTAAGTTTTATGAGGTAATTATTGGAGGTGCGGCTTTTAATAGAGAGGCTGAGAGCTTTTTTAGAAAAATTGGGTTCCCTTTTACTGTTGGTTATGGAATGACAGAGTGTGCACCCATAATTACCTATGCCCCTTGGAATAATACTAGATTATTCTCTTGTGGTAAGGTTGCTCCTAGAATGGAGTTGATGATTGACTCTCAAGATCCAGAAAATGAAGCTGGTGAGATTTTGTGTAAAGGAGCCAATGTTATGCTTGGTTATTATAAAAATCCAGAGGCAACAGAGCAAGTATTGACTTCTGATGGTTGGCTAAAGACAGGAGATATGGGTGTTATTGACAAAGATGGTTATTTATATATAAAAGGTAGATCTAAGAGCATGATTCTAGGACCATCTGGGCAAAATATCTATACAGAGGAGATTGAGTCAATTTTTAACAATATGCCTTATGTTTCGGAGTCATTGGTTGTAGAAAAGGGTAATGGGTTGGCTGTATTAATCTACCCAGATCTAGAACTTATTGAAAAGGATGGTTTAACTGCCGATGCTACTAATACAAAAATGATTGAGATTGTAGATATGGTTAATAATGAATTACCAAACTACTCTAAAATTCAGTCGTTTGAAATTATTCCGGAAGAGTTTGAAAAGACACCTAAAAGGAGTATTAAAAGATATTTATATCAGAGATCTGAGTAAAAATAAAGAATACCTAATTTTTATGAATAAACTAGAGATAAAAAATAAACAAGAGCAGTTTGATAGGAGTTATTTAGAAATGGCTCAGGTTTGGGCAAAAAACTCTTATTGTAAGCGCAGAAGAGTTGGGGCTCTAATTGTTAAAGAGAGAATGATTATATCCGATGGATATAATGGTACTCCAGCTGGGTTTGACAATGTATGCGAAGATGAAAATGGCAAAACAAAGCCCTATGTGCTCCATGCAGAAGCAAATGCTATTACCAAGATTGCAAAGTCTGGGAATAGTAGTAAAGGAGCTACTATGTATGTAACTACAGCTCCATGTGTAGAGTGTGCAAAGTTGATAATTCAAGCAGGAATTGTCAGATTGGTGTATAAAGATAGCTACACTGTAACAGATGGTTTGGATCTTTTAGTCAGAGCAGGTATTGAAATAGTAAATCTAACAGAGAGAAAAAATGATGATCAATAGAGGTAAAGTTCCATTTACATGGGTTATAATAGTTTTTCTATTAGGGGCTCTTAGTTTTAAGGTTTATAGTGAATATTCGACTAAGCGTGAACTTAAAGTCTCTGCAAATAGCTGGGACAAGCTAATGTTAATTTTGTCTCAAATTGATATGCATTATGTGGACAATGTGGATAGTGAAGCCATAACTGAGGAGTCAATACCTCTAATATTACAGAAACTAGACCCTCATTCTGTATATTTAGGGCCTAAGGATTTACAATCTTCAGAAGAGCAGTTAGTTGGTAATTTTGATGGTATTGGTATTCATTTTAATGTTCCTAATGATACCGCAATTGTTATTAATGTTGTCCCAGGAGGCCCTTCTGAGAGAACAGGCATTTTGTCCGGAGATAGAATTGTGAAAGTTGATGGAGTTGATGTCGCTGGGGTTAATGTTAATCAAGACTCACTTGTTAGTAAATTAAGAGGAAAGTCTGGTACGTTTGTTAATTTAGATATAAAACGAGTGGGCATAGATAATCTTTTAACTTTTGAGATAAAAAGGGGAAAAATTCCTGTTAAAAGTGTTGATGTGGCCTATATGTTAAATGATACTTTGGGTTATATTAAATTATCAAGATTTTCCAGAACTAGTCATTCTGAATTTATGGATGCTGTATCTCATTTAAGAGAGAGCGGAATGAGATCACTTCTGTTTGATCTCAGAGGAAATTCTGGTGGATATTTAGATCAAGCATTGCTCCTTTCTAATGAATTTTTGAATAAGGGAGATTTAATTGTTTATATGGAAGGAAGAAGAAGAGCAAGGCAAAATTTTCATGCAGATAATAGCGGAAAATGTAAAGACTTGTCAATTAAAGTGCTTATAGATGAGGGATCTGCTTCCTCTAGTGAAATTTTTGCTGGTGCAATTCAAGATAATGACAGGGGAATGATTTTAGGAAGACGCTCTTTTGGGAAAGGACTTGTTCAAGAACCAATATATTTCTCTGATAATTCTGGAATACGTTTGACTGTTGCCCGTTTTTATACTCCAACAGGGAGATCAATTCAAAAGCCATATACTGGAGATGATTCATACAGGGACGATATATTTGAAAGATTTAAACACGGAGAGATGTTTTATGCCGATAGTATTAAGTTTAATGATTCTCTAATGTACACAACTCCTAAAGGTAAAATTGTTTATGGAGGTGGTGGAATAATGCCAGATATTTTTATTCCAATTGATACAACTGCTGTAGGCTCCCTATTTTTTAAAGTTACTAATTTAGGTCTCACATTTAAATTTGGACTTCATATTGCAGATAAGTACCGGTCAAAGCTCAATCAGGTAGATAAATTAGATAATTTATACAAGTTTTTTGAGGATATAAATATAGAGAGAGAGTTTAAAAACTACGCAATCTCTAATGGAGTTAGATTTACAAATGTTGAGTGGAATGAGAGCCGAGATCTGATATTAAATCATGTATATGCATATACTGCTAGATACTCTCCTTTAGATGATAAAGCATTTTATCCAATAATTCATAAGATGGATAATACTATTAAGATAGCTATTGAGCAATAAAACGATAGACTATTTCTCCACTTTGTCTAGTAGGGGCGTCAGAAGAGGCTGTAAATCGAGAAGATTTTGCAGCCTTTATTGCATATTCTGTAAGGCAATTATCATCGGCAGACTCATCTTTAGCAACAGTGGCCGAAACCACATAACCATTCCTATTTACTACAATAATTACTTTTACGTCACCTCCACCAATGCATTTGTATACTGGAATAGGTAAACTCATAGCTTTTCTATTCTCTAGATAATATGATATTACAGATGGCCCTTTATAACTTTGCTCTGTTGTTTGTGGAATTTCTCTAGTGTTTGGTATATTATCTGTGCCTTTAAACTTGTCTGCCTCTCTTTTTGCTGCATCTAGTCTCTCTTGTACACGTTGAGCTTGGTCGTACAGCTCTTGAGGGTTTTTATATCTATCGTCACGTAGTTGTGACCCTTTTTGATTAGATCTATCTACAACAACATTTCTAATAGCAGTTCTGCCAGCGAGAATATCGTCAATCTCCTTACTAACCTCCTCCTTTAATTGCTCTTTTTTTGCAATTTTTTCTATAAGCTCTTCTCTTGTAAAGTCAAGAATAAAAGAGCTCTCCTCTCTCAATTCATAACTAATTCTATATATTAAAAGAATTATAAGTAGAACTAAGTGAAAGGAGATTGTTAGATATAGACCAGCGTTATTATCTCTTTTAAACATCAATTATTTAATATTTAATGCTTTTTCTATTGTTGCAAGCAAAATGTCTATTGCTACTTGATTGTGACCTCCTTGTGGAATAATTATATCTGCATACCTTTTACTTGGTTCAATAAACTGCAAATGCATTGGTTTAACAGTTTTCTCATACCTCTCCAATACTTTTTCTACGCTTCTTCCTCTCTCTATATTATCTCTAGTGATAACTCTTCCAAGTCTATCATCGGCATCGGCATCTACAAAAACCTTTATATCCATACAGTTTCTAAGCTCTTCACATGTGAAAATAAGTATTCCCTCCACAATAATTACTTTAGAAGGATTTACCCTAACATTATCATCTTTAGATCTAGAGCATGTTAAGTAGGAGTATATAGGCTGGTCTACTGCGACTCCTTTTTTAAGATCGTTAAGTTGAGTAATTAATAGCTCAAAATCTACAGATTGTGGGTGGTCGAAATTTAACTCTAGTCTCTCTTCTAGAGGGAGATGACTATTGTCTTTATAATATGAGTCTTGGGGGATAACTACAACGTCGTTATCTCCCAAGATTTTAGTAATTTGTCTTACAACTGTAGACTTTCCAGATCCGGTACCTCCGGCTATTCCAATTATCAACATATATTAAAATTCTGCATTTTTAGGTGATCTTGGAAAAGGAATGACATCCCTTATATTGGTCATACCAGTAACAAATAGAAGCAATCTTTCAAACCCTAGACCAAATCCTGCATGAGGAACTGTGCCATATTTTCTGGTCTCTAGATACCACCATAATGAGCTAGGATCCATATGAAGCTCCTCTACTCTTGATTGAAGTTTTTCTAGTGACTCCTCTCTTTGTGAACCCCCAATAATCTCTCCAATTTTTGGGAAAAGAACATCCATTGCTCTAACGGTTTTTCCATCAGAGTTTTGCTTCATATAAAAAGCTTTTATCTCTTTTGGATAATCTGTTAAAATAACAGGCTTTTTAAAGTGTTTCTCAACTAAATATCTCTCATGCTCGCTTTGTAAATCTGTTCCCCATGATACAGGGAATTCAAATTTTTGGCCAGAATTTATTAGAATCTCAATACCCTCTGTGTATGATAGCCTTACAAATTGAGTATTAACTACATCTTCTAGTCTTTGAATAAGTTCCTTATCAAACATATCGTTTAAGAACCTCAAGTCTTCTATGCAGTTATCTAGTGCATATTTAACCAAATATTTAATAAACTCCTCTGCAAGGTCCATATTCTCTTTTATCTCATAGAATGCCATTTCTGGTTCAATCATCCAAAATTCAGATAGATGTCGCGGAGTATTAGAGTTTTCTGCTCTAAAAGTGGGCCCAAATGTATATATCTCTCCAAGAGCTAGCGCTCCTAACTCTCCTTCTAGCTGCCCACTGACCGTTAGATTTGCCGATTTGCCAAAAAAGTCTTTAGAGTAATCTATTGCTCCACACTCTTTTCTAGGGGGATTTGATAGATCTAACGTTGTTACTTGAAACATAGCACCTGCTCCTTCGGCATCAGATGCTGTAATTATTGGAGTATGAAGGTAGTAGAATCCTTTGTCATTAAAGAATTTGTGTATTGCATAAGCCATTGCATGCCTAATTCTAAAAATACATCCAAAGGTGTTTGTCCTAGGTCTTAAATGTCCTATTTCTCTTAGAAACTCCATAGTGTGTCCCTTTTTTTGTAAGGGATAGCTATTGGGATCAGCTGTTCCATATAGCTCCAATTTATCGGCAGATATTTCTAGTGCTTGTCCTTTACCTGGAGACTCAACCAATACTCCAAACACACCAATTGATGCACCAGTTGTAACTCCTTTTAGAGACTCTTCGGAAAATTTAGAACCATCTAGAACAATTTGTACATTACTAACAGAAGAACCATCATTAAGAGCAACGAAAGTAACATTTTTATTACCTCTTTTTGTTCTTACCCATCCTTTTACCAAGATTTTTTCACCTGGTTCCATCTCCTTTATTTTAGAGATTTTAACTCTACTACAGCTTTCCATTTTATTATCTTAAATCTTAAATTACAAATTAGTTACTGTTTTTTAGTGCCGCTTTTATTGCAAGCTTTCTCACCCAAACTACAAATATACCCGTTAATATTAAATTTAGCACAATTGTAAGAACAGAAATTATTAGCGCTGGCCCTCCAATATTGTAACCCAATGCTATAAAAATTATACCAGCCCCAACCTCTCCTCTTGTAAACATACCAATAGAGAGAGCTAATCTCTCTTCTATCATTCTATCTCTATAGAATAATACAGGGACGAGCTTTCCAATATTTGATAATGTCGAAACAATGATTACATGTAAAAGGATTTTACTCATAGGCATCATTGGTTGGCATCCCAAAATAGAACCCTCAACATCTATACAATCTTCCATAACTCCACTACCCAAAAATTGTGGCATACTTAAACCTACCAAAAGCATAAAAAATATTGATATGAATGACGAAACTCTTCTCTCAATTTTACTATCTATGTGAACTTGTCTCATTAGCATTCCTAAAACAAATGCAGGAAGAAGTACCTCTATATGTATGCCTCCATCTTCTCCAAAAAAATGAAGAGTTACAAAATGTAGTGCCCAGGTTAATGCTACAATAAATACTGAATAGATAATTATTGAGCTCCATGACTGATTTATGTTTAGTTTTCCCATTTTTCTCCAACCATAGTAGAGCATAATGAATACTAATATTACCACAGCTCCCATTTGCCATTTCATTCCAATCATCATTATTTGAAGAGGAATCATAAGTAATATTGTATCAAGATCGTCGAAAATTGCTAGAACTTGAATCTTTTTATATACCCAACTAGTTCTTAGCCCTATTGCTGCAAGCATAGTAAATAGAATTCCTGCAGATGTGGGTGCAGCAAACCTACTCAAAAGAAGGCTCTCTTTCCATGCCTCCCAGCTTGTATTATATTCTACGGGAAGAAGGATAAAAATATAATAAAAGGCAACAAATATCCAGGGTAAAGCAGCTGTTGCCATGGCTATAAAATAGTCATCTATATAGCTTTTCCATCTAGTTTTGTCTAATTCAAATTCTCTTCCCACATTAATCATTATATAGGCAAGGGATATATAGAGTAGTGTATTTGTTATTGCCTTAAAACTTTCATATTCTTCACCAATTATTTGCGGTAAAAGTTGAGATAATATTAGTCCTATAATAAGAAATAGGGAGAAAGAGAGAATTTTTTTCATTACATACTAGCTTAGATTAATAAAAATTTAGCGGCAAATTTACTAAAATGCCGCTAAACCACAATAATAACTTTTTAATGCCTGACTATTAATTCCTTAGATGGTAAGCTTTCATTCCAACATCGATCAATTGCTGTAATAACATATTTAAACCTCTTTTTTTTCTCTTTAGAAGGAGTGATTTCAAATTTAGGTTCATTAACAATTTTGACAAGATATTGATTCTTATCTGTATCTGTTTTTACATCTGAAGGGAATTTGTATACTGCGTAAAATCTTGCTTTTTGTAATGGATCACTTTTCTCATTATGACTCCACGTAATATGATTTGCCTTTCTCTTTAGGTTGGTTATAGGTTTAGGGGCAATAGAGTCAATATGAGTATATGAGGGAATTAGAGCAGGATAGCTCTGATATTGTTTAGTAAGGGTGTCAGTAAAGTTAAATGGATTGTTAGGTATGCTCCAACCTGGCCACCAAACATTTCCATGTACATTTTCTAGTTCTCTAACTAGTCTCATCTTTTCTCTAAACTGCGATTGAGATGGATTGTTTAAGTCTGGTTCTTTAAAAGTGGATATGTTTTGTCCAATATAGAGGTGCTGCTTATAGTTATTATTATTCCACCAGTTGATTAATTCATAATAGTCAGCAGCAGGATGTCCAATTTTCCAGTAAATCTGAGGTACATTATAGTCTATCCAGCCCTCTCTTACCCAAAGAGGTACATCTGCAAATAGCTGATCGTAATTAGACAATCCATTTGTTCTGCTACCACTACTATCTGGAGTGTCAGATATATTCCTATGTATTCCAAAAGGACTAATACCAAATCTAACCCATGGTTTAACAGATTTAATGGTGTCGTTTAACATACGAATTAGTCGATTAACGTTTTCTCTTCTCCAGTCCGCTTTTTGCCAATACTCAAAACCTTGGTCTTTAGAGTATTTGACAAAGGAGTGATCGTCGTGAAACTCTTCGAATTTTATAGGATATGGATAAAAATAGTCATCAAAATGAATTGCATCAATATCGTATCTCTCAACAATATCTTTAATTACTTTTATCGTATGTTCAACAGCTTCTGGTTCTCCGGGATCAAAATAGAGCTGTTTTCCATATCTCTTAAAAATATGTGGTTTTCTAAAGTAGAGATGACCAGGATATAGTTGTTCCCTATCATTTGAGGTTACTCTGTATGGATTGCACCAAGCATGTAGTTCCATTCCTCGTTTATGAGCCTCCTTTATCATGAAATCTAGAGGGTCCCATATCTCTTTAGGGGCCACTCCCTGTTCTCCAGAAAGGAATCTGCTCCATGGTTCTATATCAGAGATGTAAAATGCATCTGCTTGTGGCCGTACTTGAAATATAACAGCATTTATATTTGCCTTTTCAAAGATATCCAAAGTCTCAATTAAGAGACTTTGGATAGAGTCTTTTGTCATATTTCTAAAGTTACTATTGCCAACAGTGTGAATCCACGCTCCTCGGAACTCTCTTTTTGGACCGTAGTCATAAGTCCATGATTTTATTGAGAGAGTTATTAGTAATGTTAATAGAAATGTTTTTTTCATTATTTTTTAGTTATTCCCATTACTTCTAATATTTTCTTTGGAATATCGGTATTGTCCATTCTTCCTGAAAACATTCTACTGCCTGCTCCAATTGAATACACAGGAACAGCAACACCTGTATGTGAAGATGTGGTCCAGCCTATCTTAGCTTTTTCATTTAGCTCCTCAATTTTTTCTGCACTCTCTTTGTCTGTTGCTAATGATTTTTTCTGAGGCTCTAGAGCTCCTAAATTTAGGACGTATCCCTTTTCATCTCCTAGAGACATTCCACCAGTTTCATGGTCTGCAGTAACAATTATTAGTGTTTCTGTAGGGAATTTTTTGTAAAATTCATATGCAACAGATATGGCATCGGCAAAGTCTAGTACCTCTAAAATATTTGTTTTGCCATCATTGCTATGACCAGCCCAATCAATTTTACCTCCTTCTGTCATTAAGAAAAATCCTTTTGTGCCATAAAGGTGTTCAATTGCAGCTGCAACAACGTGCTTTAATGTTAGGTCGTTCTCAGATCTGTCAATCGCATAAGGAAGATCCGCCTCTTTTCCTTTCTCTTGGAAAAATGCGACCTTACCAGACCCTTTTATTGTCATAAATTCATTTATGCCTCTAGCAATCTTATACCCTCCATCTTCTAAAACAGAATAGATATTCTTTTGGTCATTATCTGGACCATTAGGTTGAAGAAATCCACCACCACCAAAGAACTCAAAGTTAGTAGCAGGGATTTGAACTGCAATTTCGTAATAGTTATTTCTGCTGCTACTACTAGCATAAAAAGCAGCAGGCGTTGCGTGATCTATTGTTGTATTAGAGGCTATTCCCACTGCAAATCCAGCATTGTGAATATCATATGATATGCTTCTAAGTTTATTCCCATCAGGATCTAATCCAAGCACACCATTATTTGTTTTAAACCCGGTAGATAGTGCTGTACCTGCAGCAGAAGAGCATGTTATATAAGAGTTTGCAGAATATGTAGTGGACATACCCATTACAGGGAATTTTGTGAAAGATAGAGGTTCATTAGATATTTCTCCTTTAAGAGTAGATAGATATGCCTCTGCCATTGAGATTTGTGAAAGACCCATTCCATCTCCTATAAATAAGAAGACAAATTTGGGTTTATTCATTTGTTGCATTCCTCTTCTTTGGCCATCTTGCGCAAAGAGGAGTCCAAAGCTAATTGATATTAGAACGATTATTGAAAAAATTTTTTTAAACATGATAAGAGTATTTATTAATTATAATACAAAAAAGGATGCCCTTTGTTTAATAAGGCACCCTTTTTAAAATCTAGTATAATCAATTTTGATAAGCCTCTAGTTATTTTTTTCGGCTTTTCTTGCGTTATACATTATTCTTAAAGCAGATGTCCTTCTTAATTCTTGTTTGATATCGGTAATAATACCCATTCTAACATTTTCATCCGCTTTTATAGATACTGTCATAAATTGACGGTCAACTTCGCTTTTTGTTTCGCGTTCTGCTGCGATAAAGTCTCTGATATCATTCACTGTTTTGAAAGAGTCATTTAGCTGTATACGTGCATCTGTACCAAATTGAGCTTGCATACTTGGAACAGGAGTTCCCACGTATATATATGCTGCTAAATCTTTTCTCTCTAACTTAGCTATCTCCGATGCTTCAGGTACCTTCACAGTAACCAATCTGTCTGTTTGACGCATACTGGTTGATACCATGAAGAAAAACAATATCATAAAGACAATATCGGGTAGTGATGCAGTACTTAGTGCTGGAACACCTTTTTTCCCTTTGTTTGAAAATTTTGCCATTGTATTTACCTGTTTTATCGATTTCTACCTGTATCTTTAGGTTCTGCCTCAGATATATTTTGAGGAATAGCTTCCCTAACAATTCGTTGTTTATCCTCGTCTAGTGCCGAGTAAACTCTTCCAAAGTTAGTAAGAGAAAATTCATCTCTTAACTCATTTACTGCTTTTACTAGTTCATTTTGAACTTCTATATAAGTTTTATAACTAGTTCCTCTTGTATTTTGTAGAGATATTACACCCTTAGATACAGCGAATGACCCAAACCCTTCGATAACCTTATCTTCTCTTTCTGGAAGGTTCTCATCATTGGCAGGATTGGCTAGAAACTCCTTTGCTTTATCTTTTAGCTGGCTTACATCTAGAAGTTGCCCACCTGCGAACAATCTATCCGCATCATTGATACGAACTACCAAAATGTTTCTACGATTAATTTTAATATCGTCAACTTTTTGATTCTCGTCCGGCATCGGAGGGAGACGTCTTTGCAAACCTGCCTCAATATCCATGGTTGTTACCATAAGGAAAAAGATTAGAAGCAAGAAGGCTATATCTGCCATCGAACCTGCATTGATTTCTTGTACTGGTCTCGCCATATTAATTTTTTTTATTATCGGTTTCTAACCAAGTTAACAATACCGCCAGCAACAATTGCAACAACTGCTGCTCCAAATAATAAATAGGTTAGAATAAGACCTGCATCGGTGGCTTTTAAAGTAAACTCCGAAGGCTCTTTATCTAACACAACTGTAAGAGCATCTCCTTTTGCTAGTGCAAAAGAGATACCAATAACTACTGCAGCGATAATAATACTGAATAATATCTTTTTGAATGATTTAGGATTTTGTGCAACATTAATTAAAGGAAGCACAATAGCCAATACTCCAGCAACCCCAAATAGGATGTATGAGTATCCAAGATATGTATCCAGCATACCATCTTTGTTAGCAAAGAAAGCAATTGATAAAATCAATCCCAATCCTAACAGTAGGTATGATATATATTTAATAAATTTTTGCATAGTGTACTATTTTTTAGCTTTTACAAGAATATCGATAAGCGAGATAGATGCATCTTCCATTGATACAACGATAGAGTCGATCTTAGCAACAAGATAGTTGTAGAAAATTTGAAGAATAATCGCAACGATAAGACCTGTAACAGTGGTAATCAACGCAACTTTAATACCACCAGCAACAACGTTAGGAGAGATATCTCCAGCTGCTTGGATAGCATCAAATGCACCAATCATACCAATAACTGTACCCATGAAACCTAACATTGGAGCAATAGAGATAAATAGCTGAATCCAAGAAAGACCATTCTCTAACTGGCTCATTTGAACTGAACCATAAGAAACTACAGCTTTTTCTACTACATCGATACCTTCGTCAGCACGTGAAATACCTTGGTAGAATATACTAGCAACAGGTCCTCTAGTGTTTCTGCAAATTTCTTTTGCAGCTTCAGCTCCACCTGTAGCATAAGCCTCTTCTATTTTTTTCAAAAGCTTTTCTGTGTTAGTAGATGCTAAGTTTAAGTAAATAATTCTTTCAATAGCGATAGCCAAACCGAAGATAAGACACATCAATACTGACGCCATAAAGCTAGGACCACCTTCGATGAATTTTGATTTAAGCTGCTGATGAATAGGAGTCTCTTGTTGAACTGTAAGTTCTGTAGAGTCCTGAGTTTGAGCAGTAGCATACTGTGCAGATATGGTAATGAAACCAATTACTGCCAAAAACATGAAAATTTTTTTCATAAATTTTGGAATGATTAAAGTATTAAACAATGTATTTTAAATAGTTATCTGTTTTTAATTAAAATCAATTATTGTGCAATTTATAAAGAATTTTTTAAAAACAACTAATTGAATGTAATTTCTCCTTTTATGTTTGTGGTCATTATGTCTTTAATGTGCTTGTTATCATGGTATTTGCCCATTAAAAAAATTAATTTACATATAGCAGCTTCAAAAGTAGAATCATAACCTCCGATTACCCCAGCTTTTTTTAATGAAATTCCAGTTGAATATGCGTCCATATCAACACTACCTGTTAAACATTGTGTTATATTGACAATCAAAATCCCTTTATTACAAGCTTTTTCTATGAGAGATATAAACCAACTACTTGTTGGTGCATTTCCAGAGCCAAAGGTTTCGATTATTACTGCTCTTATATTTGGTGTTTCTAAAACAGCATTAATATAATCTGGAGTTATTCCAGGAAATAGTTTGATAACTGCAATTGATGAATTAAGAGATGTCTCTATCTCTATTTCGTTCCCCCAGTTTTTGGGATAATTTATATATGCTTTGTTAAATTTTATATGAATACCCGATTCAGCAAGAGCAGGGTAGTTTGGAGAGAAAAAAGCTTTAAAATTCTCTGCACTAAATTTGGTAGTTCGATTACCTCTAAATAGTTTATTGTCAAAATAAATGCAAACTTCAGGTACGATAGGCCTGCCTATGCTGTCCCTTGAAGCTGCAATTTCGATAGAGGAGATTAAGTTCTCTTTACCATCTGTCCTTAATTTGCCAATCGGAAGTTGGCTCCCTGTTAGAATTATAGGCTTCTCTAAGTTGTTAATCATAAAGCTTAATGCAGAGGCGGTAAAGGACATTGTGTCTGTTCCATGAAGTATAACAAAACCATCATAGTTTAGATATTCCTCTTTAATCTTAATAGCTAGATCTACCCAGAAATCAAGATTGATATCAGATGAGTCAATCGGAGGCTCAAAGGAGAGAGTATCTATTGTATGAACAATTTTTTTAAGTTCTGGAACCTCTATGAGTATTTGATTAAATTCAAATGGAGAGAGAGCCATTGTTTCGGGATCTTCTTTCATCCCAATGGTGCCACCTGTGTAAATCAGTAAAATTTTAGATTTTATGATATTTGTCATAACACAAATAGTTTAGTTGCATTTTCTGTAGTTTTTAATGCAGTTATATCCAAAGAGAGCTCTTTTATTTCAGATACTTTTTTAGCTATAATCTCTATTTTTGAAGGGTCGTTAATTTTTCCTCTAAAAGGTACAGGTGTTAACCATGGTGAGTCTGTTTCTAGAACTATATCCTCTAATTGAATCTCTTTTACAACTTCGGCTAAGTTACTATTTTTATAAGTAACTACACCTCCAATACCGAACTTTAAGTCAAACATTTTTTTTGCTCTAACATAAGTCTCTATGCTTCCAGAATAAGCGTGAAAAACACCTTTTAAATTACAGCCTTTAAATTCCGATAGAACATCAAATATTTCTTGTGTGGCGTTTCTGGAGTGGATAATTATTGGAAGATTATTCTCAATAGCTAGCTCTATCTGTTTTTTAAAGCAGATTGTCTGTTCATTTAGAAACTCTTTTGACCAGTACCCATCTATACCAATCTCTCCAATAGCTGTAAATTTTTGTTTAACAAGCTGCTCTTTTACAAAATCGAGTTCTTTATTGTAATCACGATTTACTGATGTTGGATGTAGTCCAATGCAAGGATAGAGTATCTCTTTGAATTTTTGTGCAAGATTCATCATGTTTATATGGTGCGACGAATCAATAGCAGGCATCACAATTTTAGTTGTCCCAGTTTCTATAGATCTTTCAATAATTTCCGATATATTATCGTTAAATGTACTATCGTAAATATGAGCATGGGTATCTATAAAGAGCGGCATAAGATATTAAATATTTAAGGCAGAAAATTAGTTTTTTAAATAGTATCTTTCTTTGTTAGAGCCTATTCTCCCTTCAAGCTCGAGTTCTAAAAGAGCGGGGTAGAGCTCTTTAACAGAGACTCCACATCTTTGAGATAGATTATCTATAGAAAGATCGGAATTTGTGCTCAAAGCTACTAATATTTTTCGTTTCTCGGAATTTTGTTCGTAATGTCCATTATTGTTAAAGAGAAGATCTCCTTTAGTAATTTCCCAATTTTGATTATCGAATATTTTTTTTGCACTACAATATATCTCTGCCTGATTATTACTTATGAGATCTATACATCCAAGAGATAGAATGTCGTTTAATCTGCCTGGTACCGCATAGACAGATCTGTTATATGTATTGGCAAGTTGGGCTGTTATCCTTGCTCCGCCGCTCTGTGCGGACTCAATTATTATAGTTATATCAGATAATGATGCTATTATTCTATTCCTTTTTAGAAAATTGATTTTCATATTTTGCGTCTCCCTTGGGTATTCAGAGATAATTGCACCATTTTTACAGATATCTTTTATGTATTTACTGTGTTGTGTTGGATATATTTTATCTAATCCACAAGCTAATACTGCTATATTTGTTATCCCTCTTTTTAATGAACATTTATGTACGTTGATATCTGTTCCAAATGCCAGTCCACTAACAATAATAATGTCTTTGTCTAGGGTATATATATCTTCTACTATTTTTTCACATATATATTGCCCATATTGAGTTGATCTTCTCGTGCCAACAATAGAAATTATTCTATCTCTATTTAGATCTACTTCTCCCTTTTTATAAATTAAGATGGGATAATCATAACAGTTTAGCATTCTATTTGGGTATGATTTGTTGTTTAGGTATGGTGATAATATCTCTATTCCCTCTCTTTTGCACCACATATACTCACTTTTAGCATTTTGATAATGCTCTTTTTTTTTAAGTTCATCAAAAAATGCATATCTCTTACCAAAAAGATTTGAGAGCTCTTCTTCTGATAAGTTAAAAATGGCCTCAAGTGAGTTATAGTTATCAATTAGCATTTTTGCGGCCGTTGAATTATATTTCATTGCCGAGTTTAGGGCAATAAGTAATTGTGTGAAATCTCTGTCCATATATAACAAAAATATGAGGTAGATATTAAATTCTACCCCATATTCAGAAATAATTATATATTTATATGAATCTAAATTTAGTGTAAAAATTTAGATTTTTTAAATTATAGAATTAAAAGAGCATCTCCATATGTGCCAAATTTATAGCCCTCTTTTAATGCAATATCGTATGCATTCATTACTTTGTCATAACCCCCAAATGCGGCTGCAACCATTAACATTGTAGATTGTGGCAGCTGAAAGTTTGTTACAAGAGCATCTGCAATTGAGAAACTATATGGTGGAAAAATAAACTTATTAGTCCATCCATTATATGGTTTTATCTGTTTTTGAGTTGTAACAGTTGTCTCCATAGCTTTAATGACGGTTACCCCAATAGCAAATACTTTATTTCCTCTGATTTTAGTCTGGTTTATCATGTCGGCACAATCTTCTGGAATGATGACTTGTTCTGAGTCCATTTTATGTTTAGAAAGATCTTCTACATCAACATTTCTAAAATTTCCAAGCCCCATATGGAGTGTTAGGCTAGTTTGATTTATGCCTTTTATCTCGATTCTTTTAAGAAGCTCTCTGCTAAAGTGAAGCCCAGCGGCAGGGGCAGCAACAGCACCTTCGTTTTGAGCATATATTGTTTGATATCTTTCATAGTCAATGGCCTCAGCCTTTTGTCTAATCCATCTTGGTATAGGCATCTCTCCCATTTTGTATAGGGTAGATTTGAACTCTTCGTGAGTACCATCAAATAGAAATCTAAGAGTTCTTCCTCTAGAAGTTGTATTGTCAATAACCTCGGCAACAAGATTGTCATTTTCTCCAAAATAGAGTTTATTTCCAATTCTTATTTTTCTTGCAGGATCTACAAGAACGTCCCATAATCTCTGCTCTCTATTGAGCTCTCTTAAGAGAAAAACCTCTATCTCAGCGCCAGTTTTCTCTTTGTTCCCATAGAGTCTAGCAGGAAATACTTTTGTATTGTTAAACACAAAAGTGTCGTTTTCTGATGTGTAATCAAGAATATCTTTGAAAAGTTTATGTTCTATGTTACCACTATCTTTATGTAGAACAAGAAGTCTTGACTCATCTCTGTATTTTTGAGGATATTTGGCAATATGATCTGTTGAAAGCTTGTAGTTGAATTGGGATAATTTCATAAATAGATGATTTTTAAAAAATAAACAGGTAATCTATTATACGAATTATTCTATAAAAAGTTTCATTTGATCTAGAGAAACTGAGTTTTGTATGTAAAAATCTCCAGAACAAGATCTGATAAGAGCTGTTAAGTGAGCTCCACTATCTAATGATAAACCCAAATCTCTGGCAAATGATCTTATGTACGTTCCTTTACTGCATTTTATGGCAATGGTTAGGTCTGGAGATATATATTTGATAATTTCTAGATTGTATATAGTTATTTTAGACGCTTTTAGTTCTTTTTGTATTCCAGCTCTTGCTAGTTCATATGCTCTATTTCCATCTATTAGTTTAGCAGAAAAAATAGGAGGAATTTGATCTATCTCTCCAGTTAACTCTGGAAGAATTCTGTTGATTGACTCTGTATTTATATGTTCAAATGGATATTTTTGATCGATTGGGGTCTCTAAGTCGTATGATGGGGTTGTGGCACCAAATTGAATTGTTGCTATGTACTCCTTTACCTGAGACTGTAGTATATCTGCTAGTTTAGTGGCCTTACCTATACATATAAGCAGTATTCCAGTTGCAAGAGGGTCTAATGTTCCTGCATGACCAACTTTTATATTTTTTGTGCTAAAAAAGCGTTGTAGTGAGAATTTAACTTTTCTTACAACATCGGCAGATGTCCAATTTAGGGGTTTATTAATGCTAATTATTATCCCATTTGGATATTTTGATAGATCTCGTGATAGCGGAATATTTATATTGTTATTATCAACAATATATGGTCTATTAGTATCGGAAATAGTCAAGAGAGTATTACTTTAAGTTAATTTTATCTATTCTTGTTTGGTGCCTTCCCCCTTCAAAATCTGATGAGAAAAATTTGTCAACAATTTCTATAGCTAGTTTTTGATCAATAAACCTTGCAGGCAGAGAGAGAATGTTCGCATTGTTATGCTCACGTGCCAATTGCGCCAACTCAACATTCCAACAGAGAGCCGCTCTGATATTTTTGTGTTTATTAACAGTCATTGAAATTCCATTTCCGGAACCACAAATTGCTATCCCAAAATCACATTCACCATTTACTACAGATTCTGCAAGAGGGTGAGCAACATCTGGATAATCCATACTTTTATTGCTATTTGTCCCAAAGTCTAACACTTTAGCACCTAAGTTATTTAGGTGGTCAATTATCTCGTTTTTTAATTCGTATCCAGCATGATCGCATGCAATTCCTATGCATTTAATATTAGCATCCATTTTTTTTTGATTACAAAGATAGCCATTTACCAGTATCAATGAGATAATTTTATACATTTGTAGTAATAAATTAGATAAAGATGAAAATACCTATTTTGGACATTAAAGGTCAGTATAAGAGAATTAAAAGTGAAGTTGATTCAGCTATTTTAAATGTTTTAGAGAATACCAATTTTATTAACGGGCCAGAGGTTAAGAGTTTTGAAAAGGAGATGTGTGATTATCTCTCATCTAAACATGTTATTGGGTGTGCTAATGGGACTGATGCCTTGCAAATAGCAATGATGGCATTGGAATTAAAGCCAGGTGATGAGGTTATTGTTCCTGCTTTTACTTATGCAGCAACTGCCGAAGTGGTTGGATTGTTAGGGTTGGTACCTGTAATGGTTGATGTGTACCCAGATACGTTTAATATTAAGGTTGAGGATATTGAAAAATCTATAACAGAAAGAACCAAGGCAATTGTTCCTGTTCATTTATTTGGGCAAGCTGCAGATATGGAGGCTATTATGAAAATAGCAAATAATCATAACTTGTTTGTTATTGAAGATAATGCTCAAGCGATTGGAGCAAAATATACTTTTTCAGATGGTTCTCAAAAGTATCTCGGAACAATTGGAACTATTGGATGCACATCATTTTTTCCTACAAAGAATTTAGGATGCTATGGAGATGGTGGTGCTATATTTACTCAGAGTGATTTATATGCTCAGAGAGTTAGGATGGTAACAGATCATGGGCAAAAAAATAAATATTATCACGATATTATTGGTTGTAATTCAAGGCTTGATACTATACAAGCTGCTGTTCTTCAGATAAAGTTAAAGCATCTAGATGAGTATTCAAATTCTAGATATCAAGCAGCTCAGATATATAAGGAGCTTCTAAAAGAGGTGGATGAATTGATTATGCCTTTTGAGGTTAGCAATTCTACTCACGTTTATCATCAGTTTACAATGCAAGTCAAGAGTGGTCATAGAGATTCATTAAAAGATTATCTAGCAAGTAAAGACATTGCATCTATGACATATTACCCTGTTTCTCTAAATAATCAAAAGGCATTTAAAGATATATCCAAAACTTTTGTTTCTTTAGATAATTCAGAAGCTTTAGCAAATAGTGTTTTATCTCTTCCTATGCATACTGAGTTAACAAGAGAGATTCAGATTGAGATTTGTAATGCTATAAAGGAGTATTTTAAACAATAACATCCACAAAACTTAATAATTATGAAAAAGAGAAGAATTCTTGTTACAGGGGGCACTGGTTATATTGGTGCACATACTGTGGTAGAGCTAATTAATAGTGGTTATGAGCCAATTATTGTGGACAATCTATCTAATTCTAATATCTCAGTACTAGATGGAGTAAACTCCATTGTTGGATTTAAGCCATTATTTGAGCAGGTAGATTGTAGTGATTTTGAGGATTTTGAGTCAGTTTTTAGTAAATACGATAATATTGAAGCGACTATTCATTTTGCTGCGTTTAAAGCGGTAGGGGAGAGTGTAGAGAAGCCGATGCTCTATTATAAAAATAACTTACAGTCTCTGTTAAACTTGATAGAACTCTCTCTAAAGTATAGTGTTGGATCAATTGTATTCTCGTCTTCATGTACAGTTTATGGTCAACC
Source organism: Bacteroidales bacterium Bact_08 (assembly GCA_001603425.1). Classification (GTDB taxonomy): domain Bacteria; phylum Bacteroidota; class Bacteroidia; order Bacteroidales; family UBA932; genus Bact-08. Next base: position 34,279 of record LUYZ01000008.1, on the reverse strand, counting down.
AGATAAGGACCACTTGCCAGTATCTGAATCGGCACCGTTACAGCCAGCTCAGTCACCATATGGTAAAACAAAACAGATGTGTGAAGAGATTTTAAAGGATATTGCTTATGCAAATGGTGATTCAATTAAAGTTATCTCTTTACGATATTTTAATCCAATTGGAGCTCATCCATCATCTCAAATTGGAGAGTTGCCATTAGGGATACCTCAAAATCTTCTTCCTTTTGTTACTCAAACAGCTGCTGGTATAAGAGATATAATTTCAGTTTTTGGCGATGACTATAATACTCCAGATGGATCGTGTATTAGAGATTATATATATGTATGTGATTTGGCAAAAGCTCACGTTGCGTCTATTCAAAGGCTATTAAATGATAGAGAAAAGATGGATGGTTCGATTGAATTTTTTAATCTTGGAACAGGGAATGGAATGTCTGTATTAGATATTTTGAGAATATTTATGAAAGCTAATGGGCTTGAGGTTCCATACAAGATAGCTCCAAGACGGGCAGGTGATGTTGAACAGGTGTGGGCAGACCCATCTAAAGCAAATGAAATATTGGGTTGGAGTGCCGATACTCCAATTGAAGATGTAATGAGAAGTGCATGGAATTGGGAGAAAAAGATTAGAGGCCTTAAATAGCCTCTAATCCTCTTTTTAATCTTTTTATTGTCTCATCTTTTCCAATAATTGATATTATATCTGCTATTGATGGACCTTTTGATTCCCCAACTAAGATTAGTCTTAGACTATTCATCATTGGCCCCATTTTCCAATTGTTCTCTTTTATTGTTTCGGAAATTAGTCTCTCTATATTTGAAACGGAGAAATCGTTGCAAATTTCTAACTCATTGTAAATTCTGGTAATGTTATTTGGAATATCATCTTTCCAAAACTTATCCACTACTTTTTGGTCATAGTGAATTGGAGCTTCAAAGAAATAGTTGCTAAGGTCCCAAAACTCTTTAACAAATGAGGCCCTCTCCTTAATCAGTTCAACTACTCTGTATATAAATTCATCCTCTTTTGAGATTCCTTTTTTTATTAAAATTTCTTTGAACTCTTTGACCAATTCAGAGATATCTTTTTTTCTTAAGTACTCTTGGTTAAACCATTTAGCTTTTTCTAGATTAAATTTAGCACCAGATTTAACAACTCTATCTAGTGAAAAAAGATTAATTAACTCTTCTAAGCAAAGAATCTCCTGTTCGGTGCCTGGGTTCCAGCCTAATAGAGCTAATATGTTTATAAAAGCCTCTGGATAGTATCCATCTTCTCTGTATCCCTTAAATATTTCTCCATTTTCTCCCCTCCACTCAAGAGGAAAAACTGGAAATCCTAGTCTCTCTCCATCTCTTTTACTTAATTTCCCTTTTCCATCTGGTTTTAGAAGGAGTGAGAGATGTGCAAAATTTGGACGGTACTCTTCCCATCCAAGTGCTTTATATAGTAAAAAGTGTAAAGGGAGAGATGGAAGCCACTCCTCTCCTCTTATGACATCAGAAATCTCCATATATTTGTCATCAACCACATTTGCAAGATGGTAAGTTGGAAGTTTATCAATGCACTTCCAAAGAACTTTATCATCAAGAGTGTTTGTATCAATATGGATCTCTCCTCTAATCTGGTCAAAAATAGTTAACGTGCTGTTTTCAGGAACTTTAAATCTAATAACCCAATTGTCCGTTTGATTTAATAAATTCTCAGTCTCTTCTTTACTAAGTGTTAAGGAGTTTTTTAGGCTATTTCTTGTTGTTGAGTTGTAGATAAATGTTTCTCCCTTATTTTCACACTCTTTACGTCTGTTCTCTAACTCTTCAGAGGTGTCAAAAGAGTAGTATGCATTACCACTATCGATTAGTTGCATTGCATATTTTTTATACATATCTCTCCTTTGAGACTGCCTATAAGGAGCATGAGGATGTTTATCACTTGGATGCTCAACAATCTTTCCATTTTCTACTCCTTCGTCTGGAGTAATTCCACACCAATTTAGAGATTCTAGTATATATTCTTCAGCCCCTTTTACAAATCTTTGAGAATCGGTGTCTTCTATTCTTATAATAAATGTGCCTCCTCTTTGTTTTGCATATAAATAGTTATAGAGAGCAGTTCTTACTCCTCCCATATGTAAGGGCCCTGTTGGACTCGGTGCAAATCTAACTCTAGTCTTTCTCATTCTAATCTTGATTTTGGTGAATATAAGAGTTGTCAGAAATTATGTTCTTACCTCCAGAAGTTTCTATTGTATAATTTTTATCATCGGTATATGATTCATGTTTAGAACTCTCAATTTTTACTTTTTTTCTGACATATGCAGGTTGATTTTCGTACTCAGAAATATCTTCTCCATCTTCTAAAATAAGTGATGGAACTTTTTTTATCTTCTTCTCTTGTAGTTCATTCTGGTCGATAACCTTTTTTGCAGGAGTGATTACAATCTTGATAGGATCTTGTGGTCTCTTTATTGGCGACCCAAGATTTGAATTATCAATCTCTCCCTCTTTTGAATTTAGCGAAATTCTCTCAATTTCATCTCCTTGAGAAATGTGAGGTAGAGTATTCATATCAAAACCTGTTGCAACAATCGTAACTCTTACTTGTCCATTAAGAGACTCATCTCTAACAAGACCTCTTTTAAAATTGCCTTCATTGCCTGTAAACTCTTTAATGTAATCCATTATCTGTGACAATTCAGACATTTTTATTCCATCTTCTGTACTAGAGGTTATGTTGACTAACACATTTTTAGCTGTTTTAAGATCGTAGTCGTTTAGTAATGGAGAATTTATGGCCTCTTCTATAGCCTTTATTGCCCTATTTTCTCCACTTCCTTCTCCCATTCCCATCAATGCCATACCGCTATTTTGCATTACAGTTTTTACATCGGCAAAATCTACGTTAACAAAGCCTGGTTTTGTTATAATCTCTGCGATTCCTCTAACTGCGGTACTTAAAACCGAGTCAGCTTTTGGAAAAGCATCAAAAATAGAGAGATCTCCGTATATTTTATAAAGCTTTTGATTGTCAATAATAAGAAGGCTATCTACACACTTTTCTAACTCTTTTATTCCTTGAACTGCTCTTTTAATAAACTCTTTTCCCTCGTCCCTAAAAGGCAAAGTGACAACAGCTACAGTGAGGATGCCCAATTCTTTTGCAATATTTGCAATTATTGGGGCTGCTCCTGTACCAGTTCCTCCTCCCATACCAGCAGTTATAAATAGCATCTCTGTGGAGCCATTAAGCTTTGACTTAATTTCATCAATGCTCTCTAAAGCGGCTTTTCTCCCTTGTTCTGGATTACACCCAGCTCCTAAACCCTTAGTTATCACGCCTCCAAGTTGTAGTCTGTTGGGGATTGGGCTAGATGCTAACACCTGTTTATCTGTATTACAAACTAGAAAATCTACATTCTTAATTCCCTCTTTGTACATTTGGCAAACCGCATTGCAGCCGCCACCACCAACACCAATAACTTTTATTATTGATTCATTGGTTTCCCAATTTGTTGGTATAATGTCATCATAATTTTTCATACTGCAAATTTAAACGCGATTATCATTTCCATCAAGTATTTTTGTTATAAACTTGTTGAAAATTGAGTTTATATTGGTTTTATCTTTTGGTGCTTTTTTAACAGTTACAGGCTCAGGAGATTCTGTTTCTAAGTCATTATTAGAGAATATATCTGCATCCACATTTTTTACATTATTATCTTGTGAATTAATACTATCCATAGCATACATTGCTAATCCAATTGCAGTGGCAGTTGCAGGTTTACAAATCTCTTTAGGAGTATCAAAACTGATGTTTTTGTCTGGATATGCAATTCTAGTAGATAGTCCGGTAATACTTTCAGAGAGTTGTTTAAGATTCATAATTAATGACCCTCCTCCAGTAAATACTATTCCAGCCGATATTTTATCTATATAGCCAGATCTCTCAATTTCATATAGTACAGCTTCAAGAATCTCTTCCATTCTTGCCTCTATGATTTTAGATATAAATTTAAGAGAGAGCTCTTTAGATTGTGAGCCATTAATAGAAGGTATGATTATGTTTTTATTTTCGGGAGCATATGCACTGTGGCAATGCCCAAAATCTAATTTGATTTTCTCTGCATTTTTGTATGAAATACCACAGCCTTGACGAAGATCTTCTGTGACTGAATTTCCTCCAAATGGGATTACTGCAACATGTCTTATTATATTATCTTGAAATATTATCACATCTGTAGTACCACCTCCAATATCTACCATCGCAACTCCAATCTCCTTTTCATCTTCTGATAATATTGAACATGCAGATGCAATTGGTTCAAGAATTACCTCTTTAAGTTCTAATCCAGCTCTCTCAATTGCCATTTTAGTATTGTCAATAGAGTTCTTTTTCCCAATAAAAAGTTTGTAATCTCCCTCTATTTTTGTTCCATTCATTCCTTCAGGTTCATATATACCCATAAAGTTATCTACATTATATGATTGAGGTATTACATGAAGTATTTTCTCACCTTCGTTTACACGAGAGTTATTCATCTCTAAAATCATACTTCTAATTTCTGAAAGTTCAATTAGATTTGCAGAAGATCTATGCCTATTTAGTCTTGCGGATGTACATTTAATATTCTGTCCAGCAATTCCAACATAGACTCTAGTAATTTTTATGTGGTTCTCTACTTTAATCTGATTTATATGGTCGTTTATAATATCTACTACATTTTTGATATTTATGACCTCACCTCTCATAACACCTTTTGAAGGAGACTCTTTGTATGCAATAATTCTACAACTATCTCCTGATTTTTCTGCGACAAGCGTAACTATCTTTGTAGTACCCAGGTCTATTGCTGCTACGTAATTCATAATGGTCAAATATATTTTTTTATTTTTTCTATTTCTTGCAAACGATTTGGTTATTAAATCTTAGGTCAACACTTTTGTAGTGATTCCAGCCATATATATATACAACTTTATCATAAAAAGCAAATAGCTTTCTAAATTTTGTTTCAATATCTTCTGGTTTACCAAATATTATCTCTTTGGTTCCATTTTTTGGTATAAGGATAAGCTCTCCCTTGTTATTAACAAAAATTTGATCTATCATTGAGTTCCAGAACTCCTCTTTCTCAAGGTAAAGTCCAAAATCTTTTATCATATGTGCCCATTCGCTCTTCTCAATAACTCCACGGTACCTTTCGGTGGGAATATCAAACGGAATTTCTCCAGTAATGATTGGAACATAGGATGTGAATGTTCTTACTAGTGGGAAGATATACGCTGTTTCATCCATATAGAATCCCCCTTTATTTGTTTCAAATCTTAATATTGGTCTTCTCTGATAGACTTCTATTACCATTCTTCCTTTGTGGGTAATACTAATTTGTGATTTTTTTACTACGGTTCTATTATCTACAACTTTTTCTAGTTGGGCTATGTTGATATCTGAAAGTTTAGTAATGTTTTTTTCTATCCCCTCTTTTCTAATTATCTCTCTGATCTCTTTTGGAGAAATAAATCTGTTTTGAGCACTATCTTTTATTATAACTTGTATTTGATTATATACTGTTTTTTGAGACTCATTACTACTAATTCTATGAGAAAAAATAAAATAGATAACCAGCACAGATGTGATGATTATATATCCTATTAGTATGAGTATTCTTTTCAGCATATTCAGCGTGTTTTATTTTAAATATTCTTCTATTATTGGAACAAATCTGTCTATATCTCCTGCTCCAAATGTAATTAATACTTCAAATTCATTATTTTTGATATAATCAATTAGATTCTCTTTGCTAATCAGTAATTTATTATTGTTTAACATGTTATCTAGGATTAACTTAGATGATACTCCTTCAATAGGTTTTTCACGAGCTGGATAGATATCCATTAAAATAGTATAATCTAATGAATCAAGTGCTTGAGCAAACTCTTTATAAAAGTCTTTTGTTCTACTATAAAGATGAGGTTGAAATATACCTGTTAGTTTTTTATTAGGGAAAAGATCCCTTATTGATCGTATTGCCGCTTTTAATTCATTAGGATGATGAGCATAGTCGTCTATATATACAACTTTATCACTATTTACTCTAATATCAAATCGTCTCTCTACTCCTTTAAAATTTAACAACGCCTCTTTAATTTGATTATGGTCAACCCCAGCAGTAATTGCAATTGCTGCAGCTGCAATGGCATTTTCTGTGTTTATTTCTCCACCAATACCCAATTGACAATCCTTGATCTTACCATTTGGATGTACTAAATCAAATATAATTCTTCCATCGTTTTTCTTAATATGATTTTTACCATAAAAGTCGGACTCTCTACTATATGAATATGAATACACTCTTGATTTAGCGTGTTTCTTAAGTTCTGGATCGGTATCTAGATGAAGAATAGCAGCACCATCAATTTGAATCTGAGAGACAAAATCGCAAAATGATTTTATCATTGTTTTTGAATCTTGATAAATGTCTAAGTGATCAGAGTCAGTGGATGTTACTGCAGCTATTTTAGGAAATAATTGCAAAAATGATCTATCATACTCATCTGCTTCTGCTACAAGATATTCCCCGTTATCAACTACAAGATTAGAGTTAAAGTTTTTTGAAATTCCTCCTAAAAAAGATGTCGCTTTTTTTGTGGAGTAATTGAATATATAAGCTAATATAGTTGATGTCGTGGTCTTTCCATGTGTTCCAGCAACAGCAAGTGTTGTCTTATTTTGAGCAATATAGCCTAATGCCTGAGATCGTTTAATTATTTTATAGTTATTATCTATAAAATAGTTTAGCTGAACAGACTCTTTTGGAATAGCTGGAGTATAGATTATTAGGGTATTCTCCAATGACGATTTTATCTCTAGAGGGATTGTTTCTAAAGAGTCTATATATGTTATTTTTATTCCTTCTTTAACAAGTTCATCCGTTAGCTTGCTCTCTGTTTTATCATAGCCAGCAACATAGTATCCACAACTATTATAGTATCTAGCGAGAGCACTCATACCGATACCTCCTATTCCTATTAAATATACTTTACTCATCTCTATTGTCTATTAGTTCTATAATACGTTTTGCTATATTTTTGGCGGCATCATTTTTAGCGAGATTACCAATATTTTCCTCTAATTGATTTAATAAGTTATCATCCACTATAATTTTAGAGGCAATACTAAAAAGTTCTTTTTTTGCATTATTATCTTTAACCATAATTGCGGCCCTTTTTGATACTAGAGCTTTTGCATTATGTGTCTGGTGATCTTCTGCAACATTGGGTGAGGGGACAAATATTGTTGCTTTTGATGCAACTGCTAACTCAGAAATAGTACCTGCTCCAGCTCTTGAAATAATTAGATCTGCTGCACAATAAGCCATATCCATTTGATCTATGAATTTGTATAGTTTGATATAGTCCCTCTTATTGTTTTTGATAAATATTTGTGCTCTTTGGTTATAAAAACTTCCGCATTGCCAAATTATATTTAATTCACTCTCTTTATTTTCTAATATATATTGTTCAACGCACTCGTTAAGAGTACGTGCTCCAAGACTGCCACCTATTATTAATAATGTTTTTTTAGTATCATCTATATTAAAGTATTTATGAGCTAATAATCTAGAATCGTTGTCTCTTCTTTTTATCCCTTCTCTAACTGGATTCCCTGTGATCTCTATTTTAGAGTTTTTAAAAAAACTCTCCATATTCTCATATGCTACAAATACTTTTTGTGCACTTTTCCCCAATATTCTATTAGTTATTCCAGCGTATGAGTTTTGTTCTTGAATAAAATAAGGTATTCCTTTATATTTTGAACACCATAGAAGAGGTCCACTAGCATATCCGCCCACTCCGATAACAACATGAGGTTTGAATCTGTTAATAACTCTTTGAGCCTTAAAAAGACTTAAAATTATTTTAAGTGGTAATTTTAGATTTTTAATTATTGAGTTTCTATTGAATCCTGTTATAGGTAAACCTATAATATCAAATCCAGCTTTAGGAACTCTCTCCATTTCCATTTTACCCTGTGCACCAACAAATAGTATCTCTATATTGCCATCTACGCTCTTAAGCGCATTTGCAATAGATATGGCTGGGAAAATATGTCCTCCTGTACCACCACCACTTATGATAACTCTTAAACTCATTCTAAACCTCCAATATTTGTTGCTCTTTTACAATATTAGTCTCTTTTTCTTCTATATTGTCCTCCTCTATAATTTTTGTAGTCTCATCTAAATCCTCTTCTATATTTTTTTCGGCTAATGTTCTGCTTACAGATAAAATTATCCCAAATGAACCACTAATAATAATTAGAGATGTACCCCCTAAGCTAATTAGTGGAAGAGTGTGTCCTGTAACTGGAATTAGTCCTACATTAACACAAATATGGAGCATAGCTTGTGCAGTAATTAATATAGCTATACCCATAACTAGTGTAAATGTAAAGGTTGTTGAGCATGATTTGGCTATTGCCATGCACCTTGTAAAGAAAATAATGTAAAGCATTAATACAAATAACCCTCCTAGGAATCCCCACTCTTCTATAATAATTGCATAGATAAAATCGGAGTAAGGGTGAGGAAGAAGATAACGTTGAGTACTTTTTCCTGGCCCTTTACCTGTAACTCCCACTGATGATATGGCAACCTTAGCCATATCTGCTTGGAATGTTTTGTCCAACAGCGCTCTTTTTTCGGTGTCAGTAAGATTTTCTGATTTTTCTGATGTAGTTGTAAAATGTTTTATTCTACTTACTGCAGTATCAATCCTCGGAAATAGATTAAAAGATAGATTCAGTAAAATTATGAATGAAATTCCAACTAATACTATTCCTCCACTTTTAAAAATGTGACTCCATTTTACTCCATTAACTATTAATATAAGAAATGTAACAGCCGATATTAGCAGACCAGTTGAGATACTACCATACAATACTAAAGTTACCGCTATACCTATCGGTACAATTATATATTTAACAAATTCATTAAATGTGTCTAGTTTTTTTATTTCGAGTATCTTAGCAAGATATACTATAACTGCAACTTTAGCAATTTCTGCGGGTTGGAACATAAATCCCATTATATTTAACCATCTTCCTGCCTCGTTAATTTTAGCCCCTTTGATAAGCGTAATTATTAATAAGAATATTGCCAAAATTAGTCCAAAATATGCAGTTACCCTGTAAAGCTTTAAGGGTAATTTATAGCAACAGTATAGTGCCATTAATCCAAAAGAGACAAATTTCATCTGTTTAAATAAAAAACTAATTGTACTCTTATTTTCTCTAAATGCTAATGAGCTACTAGAAGAGTATACAGCAGCAATAGAGATTAAGGCCATGAATAAGACTATTATCCATATTACCCTATCTCCTTTAAGATGTTTTGATATCTCTTTTTCGCTTATCATACTCTTGGTAATTATTTTTTATAACTCTTTTACTGCTTTCTTAAATTGCTCCCCTCTATCTTCGTAGTTTTTAAAAAGATCAAAACTTGCGCAAGCAGGTGATAATAATACGGTATCTCCAGGTTTTGCAATATTATAGGCGTTATTTACTGCCTCTTTTGCACTTTTTACTTCAATTATAGTATCAACTGTGTTTGAAAATGTATCTAATAATTTTTTATTATCTAAACCCAAGCAGATAATTGCTTTTACCCGATTTCTAACTAGTTCTAAAACTGGTGTATAATCATTTCCTTTATCTTTTCCACCTGCTATCCATATTATTGGCGTCTCTATACTTTCAAGAGCATACCATGTAGAGTTAACATTTGTTGCTTTTGAATCATTAATATATATGACATCTTTGATCTTTAGAACTTTTTCTAGGCGGTGCTCAATCCCTCTAAATGATTTTAAACTCTCTCTTAAAATGTGATTATCGATTTTTAATATTTTACCAGCTATTGCAGCGGCCATTGAGTTATATATGTTGTGTTTACCCCTCAGAGATAGCTCTGAAAGCTCCATTTGATAAGAGTCGTTGTTATAGCTAACTACCATTTGATTTTCTCTAATATAAGCTCCCTCTGAAACTTCAGTATTAATACTAAATGGAAGTTTTGTTGCTTGCATAACAACCTTGCTAAGTTGATTTATGGTTACAGTGTCATCGGCACAAAAAATAAAGCAATCTTCTTGCAACATATTTTGTGTGATTCTAAACTTAGCTTTTATATAATCATCAAAATTATTATTGTATCTATCTAAATGATCTGGGGTTATATTTAACAATACGGCTATGTCTGCTTTAAAGTCGTACATTCCATCGAGTTGAAAACTACTTAATTCTAGAACATAGTAATCGTAGTTGCACGTAGCTACTTGGTAAGCGTAACTTTGGCCGATATTTCCTGCTAAACCAACATTAAAACCTGCATTTTTAAGTAAAAAGTAGATTAAAGAAGAGGTGGTTGTTTTTCCATTGCTCCCTGTTACACATATTTTTTTTGCCTTATCGTACTTTCCTGCAAATTCGATCTCTGATATTATTGGGATATTGCTCTCTTTTATTTTGTCAATAATAGGAATATTATCTGGAATACCAGGACTTTTAATGACTAATTGAGAGTCTAAAATTAACTCTCTAGTATGCTGCCCCTCTTCGTAACTTATATTGTGATTATCTAATATTGTTTTAGCCTCATCGGATATATTACTAATATCCGATAGAAAAACATCATTACCAAGTTTCTTTGATAAAACTGCTGCGCCAATACCGCTCTCCCCAGCTCCTAGTATAACTGTCTTTTGCATGTTTATCTTATTTTAAGGGTTATTATTGTTATTACAGCCAGAAAAATTGCGATAATCCAGAATCTTGTAACAATTTTTGCTTCTGGAAGAGCCTTGATTGGATGTTTAATAATTGCATCTATATTCTCTTTTTGAAAATGGTGATGAAGAGGAGACATTTTAAATATTCGTTGTCCTATGCCATATCTCCTCTTGGTATATTTGAAATAGACTCTTTGTGCTATTACAGATAGACTTTCTATAAAGAATATACCACATAGAATTGGTATTAATAGCTCCTTTCTAATCATGATTGCCGAAACAGCTATTATCCCTCCGATAGCTAAACTGCCAGTATCTCCCATAAATACTTGTGCAGGATATGAGTTGTACCAGAGAAAACCAATGAGAGCCCCTATAAATGCAGCCATTACTATTACAATTTCTCCACTATCTGGAATATACATAATGTGTAGATAATTCGAGTATATTATATTTCCTGATAGATAGGCAAGAATACCTAATGTTGTTCCCACAATTGCAGAGATTCCTGTGGCAAGTCCATCCATTCCGTCTGTAAGATTAGTGCCATTAGATACGGCCGTTATAATAAATATTATAGAAATAATATAGATTATCCAACCAATCTTTTGGCCAAGTTCACCCTTTATTGGTGAAAGCCATGAGTAATCAAACTCATTATTCTTTACAAATGGAATTGTAGTTTTTGTGCTTTTTTCGTCTTTGAAGTATCTAATTTGAGGCTCTTCTCCAGTTCTATTAACAATCTCTGATCTAACTCCTCTCTCCTGAATGTTTGCAGGGACTCTAATTACTGGTTGGTCACTAAAATAGAGCGTTATTCCAACGATTAATCCAAGGGTTATTTGTCCATAGATTTTGAATTTTCCTTGAAGCCCCTCTTTATTTTTCTTAAATACTTTAATGTAGTCGTCTAAGAAACCTATGAATCCTAGCCATATTGTTGTAATGATCAGTAGAATTACATAGATGTTTTTTAAATTACCTAAAAGCATTGTAGGGACGAGTGTTGCTATTAGTATTATAATGCCACCCATAGTTGGAGTTCCCTTTTTTTGCATTTGTCCCTCTAGGCCCAAATCTCTAATATCCTCTCCAATTTGTTTTTTTGCTAGTCTTGTTATTATTTTTTTACCAACAAAAAGAGAGATTATTAAAGATAGAAGAATTGCAGAAAATGCTCTAAATGAGATATATCTAAGAAGTCCCAAGCCTGGAAAATCTATAAAATCCTTTATATATTCATATAGGTTATATAACATCTCTTAAACTATTTTTTGGTTTAAAAACTCCTTAACTATCTCCATATCGTCAAAATGTGATTTAATACCGTTGATATCTTGATATGTTTCGTGTCCCTTTCCTGCTATTAATATTACTGCCTCTTTAGGGGCGATTGCAATGGCTGTCCTTATTGCCTCTCTTCTGTCTGTAATAAATAGCGCTCTCATCCGTTCTACTGCAGTTAGCCCCTCTTTGATCTCCTCAATTATTAAATCTGGATCTTCAAATCGTGGATTATCTGATGTTACTACAATTTTTGTAGAGTACTTTGCTGCAATTTGGCCCATTTTGGGTCTTTTACTTCTATCTCTGTTGCCACCACATCCAAAAACAGTGATAAGTTCTCTTCCTTGCGAGCTATCATTTAGTGTTTTAAGTACATTTTCTAAAGCATCAGGGGTATGAGCGTAGTCTACAAATACTGTTAAATCTTCTGCCCCTTTGGTGTATTCTAACCTTCCTGCAACACTCCCCATCTTGCTTAATGAAGTAAGTACTTGATCATGTTGTGCATTAAGAAGAATTGCTGTAGCATAAACAGCAAGTAAATTATATGCATTATGCTCTCCAATAAATCTGCTCCATATCTCTGTCCCTCCTATATTTAATTGCATACCATCCATGCCTTTTTCAACAATTTTACAATTAAAATCGGCAGGGGAGTGAGTAGAGTATCTATAGACTTTGGCATTACAATTTTGTATCATTGTCTCACCATTTTTATCATCGCTATTAATAAGGGCGAATGCATTTTTATCTAATGTGTCAAAAAGTCTCTTCTTAGCTTTGATATACTCTATAAATGTTTTATGGTAATCTAGATGATCATGAGTTATATTTGAGAAAATAGCACCGTAAAAGGTTAGTCCTGAAACTCTTTCTTGCGATAGGGCATGTGAGCTAACCTCCATAAAACAGTATTCGCATCCTTCTAAATTCATTTGATATAGAAGGTTATTAAGAGATAATGGATCTGGTGTAGTGTGTGTAGCTTCTACTCTAACTTTTCCAACATAATTTTCTATGGTTGAGATTAAACCACATTTGTACCCTAGATCTGTAAATAGGTTATACAGCAGGGTTACTGTTGTTGTCTTTCCATTTGTTCCTGTTATTCCTACTAATTTAATTTTATTGGATGGGTTGTTATAATAATTTGAAGCAATAACTCCCAAAGAGTAGTGCGAATCTTTTGTCAAAATATATGAAACTGATGGCGATATTTTTTTTGGAAGCTCTTCACAAACAATAGCACAAGCTCCATTCTCTATAGCGCTTTCTATATAATTATGACCATCATAAGAGTTTCCTCTTATTGCAATGAAAAGAGATTTGAAAGTAGCTGTTCTTGAGTCATAGGTGAGATTCTCAATCTCTATATTTGTATCCATTGAACCAGCTATTTTCTCTATTTCGATATTTTTTAGTATTAATTTTAAGCTTATCATAACTATCTCTCCAATGTTAGTTGAATTATGGATCCTTTACTAATTTGAATATTTGGTTCGGGATTTTGTGCTACTATTTTTCCACGGCCAGAGAAACTAACTCGATAGCCCATGTTTTCTAATATATAGATAGCATCTTTCAATCCCATTCCCCGAACATCTGGGACCATGTTATTATTAATTGTTATTGGATTTACCTTATCTTCTTTTAGAGCAATCCAAGAACTGTTCTTTGTATCTATTTTATGTCCTAAATCAAGTTCTTTAGAGATTATTCTGATTGATTTTGAATCTCCATATAGATCTGGTTTAGTAGTATTAATTCTTTCGTCTTTTTTTGTAAGGGGGTCGTTCCAATCTATTGCTCTTGCATAAATTTTATCGGCAATTCTTTTAAATACTGGTGCTGCCCATGCTCCACCATAGAAATTATCTCTTGTTTTATTTGTATAAAGAACTACTATCATGGAGTATTTTGGATTGTCAGATGGAAAGTAGCCTGCAAATGAAGCTTGGTGTTTTCTGTTGCCGGAAGCATCCTTATATTTACCATCGAATGCAATCTGAGCCGTCCCTGTTTTACCCGAAATTTGATATCTTGGATCATCAATTGCCTTTGCTGTTCCATTTTCTACTACTCCTCGCAGTGCGTTTTGAACTTGATCTAGAGTTCTTTTTGAGCAGATTGAGCCTGTAATCTCTTGTGAACCAAATTTTTGGTGAATTACGCCATTTTTTTGTAAATTTTCTATGAAGTATGGCTTCATCATTTTTCCATTATTTGCAACAGCATTGTAAAATGTTAATGTGTGAAGAGGAGTTAATAAAGAGAAGTATCCTATAGACATCATTGGTAGAGATATTCTGCTCCAAAGGGCATTGTCTGGAGAGTAGATTACTGCACGAGCTTCACCTAATATATCTAAATTGAATCTCTCTGTTAGCTTCATGTTAACTATTCTGTTAACATATCGCTTTTCATTATTTCCATAATGTTCCGTTACAAGCTTTGCAAATGCAACGTTTGATGATTTTTCAAATGCTGTCTTTACATCAATAACTCCATAACCAACCCTTGTCACGTCTGTAAAGTTAGTTGAGATATATCTCCATCTTCCATTTCCTGCATCCACTTTGCTCTCTAAATTAACGTAGCCATCCTCTATTAGAGCAATTAATGTGGCTAATTTAAAAGTTGACCCAGGCTCGGTTGAGTGTCCAATTGCATAGTTATATGATTCATCAAAGTCGTTTCTTACTCCTTTTTTCATATTTGCGATAGCTCGAATAGCTCCTGTTTTAACCTCCATTACTATTGCAGTAGCACCTTCAAAAACATCTGATTTTGAGAGTTGGTCTCTAAGCGCATCTTCTGCAGCTTCTTGTATGTCAATATCTAATGTGGTTTGAATATCAAATCCATCTTCTGGTTGAATAACATCTAGACCTGTAGCTGGTATCCATTCTCCGCCAAGAATTCTTTGAACTGTTTGTCTTCCTGGTCTTCCTTTTAGAAATGCATCATAGCTTCTCTCTATTCCGGTACCTTCTCCATTATTATTAATAAATCCGATAGTTCTATATGCTAGTCTCCCATATGGATTTTTTCTTCTATTCCTCTGTTCTGTAATTAGCCCCCCTCTATTTTGACCCTGTGAAAAAATAGGGAACTTTCTTATTTCTAACATCTCGGTGTAGTCTACCAATCTGTTACCAATTGGTTTATATCTCTTTCCTTCTTTGCGGGCTTTTATTATTTCTGCTTTGTATGCGGCTGCACTTTTATCTTTGTATAGTTGTGAAAGAGATCTACAAAGGGCATCAATATTATTGTTAAATAGTGTGTCAGATATAACTACACAGTCCATGCGAATCTGAAAGTATGGTACAGATGTAGACAATGGTCTACCATCGCTTGAGAAGATAGATCCTCTCTTAGCTTCAATCTCCTCTATCTTATATGAAATATCTATATCTGTTATTTCTGCTTTTTCTATGTATTGCAGATAAAATATCTTCCATATTACTGCTAGTGATAACAGTATAAGGAAAACATAGATGATAGATACTTTTTTAAAATTATTATTCATACCCACTATTTTAGTCAATTACTATTCTAATAGCAGGAGACGATGGCTCCCTTAGTTTTGAGTTTAACTCTTTTAATCTTTTCTCAACTTCAAGCTTTTTACTAAAGTTTTGTAGTTTTGCCGATTTGCTGATATATTCAGATTTTAGATGTTTTAACTCACGTTGATTTGCTCGCTCTGTTTTTAGCCTATCCTCTATTGCAAAATTGAGCGAGATATAGAATATGATTAGAATGAACACAAATATTATATAGCGTATATTATTTAATATACCGCTAGAGGCCAGTAAATGACCTCCTAATATTTCATTCAACCAATTTGTTTTGCTCAACTTCTTTTCTTTAATTGTTTTTTATAAATCTTTTTTAACTCTATTTTAGGTTATTATTTTTTTTGCGCTACTCTCAACTTTGCACTGCGAGATCTGGTATTAACTGATATCTCGTTTTCCGATGGAAGAATAGGTTTTTTATTTACCAGCTCAAATGGGGTATCGCTGTTTCCATAAATATCTTTATTGATTTTTCCCTCTATATTACCAGATTTAAAGAAATTTTTTACTATTCTATCTTCCAAAGAGTGATAGGTTATGATTACTACTCGAGCACCTTTGTTTAATATACTCAAAGAAGAGGTAAGGAAGTTCTCTAAATCTCTCATCTCTCCGTTAACCTCTATTCTGAGCGCTTGATACACTTTTGCCAAATATTTGTGATCTCCAAATTTTGGAAGAATAGGTTCAAGTGTTTTATTTAGATCAAAAGTTGTTTTAATACTATTAAACTCTCTCTCTTTGCATATTAGAGATGCAACCCGCTTGCTGTTTTCTACTTCACCATAGGTTTTGAATACCCTACAGAGCTCATCTATTGAATAACTATTTAAAATATCAGACGCAGTATGTTGTGCAAGCTGGTTCATCCTCATATCTAACATTGAATCAAATCTGAATGAAAATCCTCTCTCTTGAGTGTCGAATTGATGAGAGGATACTCCTAGATCTGCTAAAATTCCATCTAAACCTCCTAGTTTATAGTATTCTACGTAGTTTGCTAAAAATCTAAAATTATTATGTACTAAAATTAATCTGTCATCTTTTGGGGCGTTGTTTAGAGCATCTGAGTCTCTATCCATAGCTAGTAGTGTTGAATTACTCCTTAAACGCTCTAAAATCAATCTGCTATGTCCACCTCCTCCAAAAGTTACATCGGCATATTTGCCTCCCTCTTTTAATGCCAAGGCAGATACACTCTCTTCAAGTAGTACAGGTATGTGATAATTACTCATATGCTTATTTGTTAACCTAAAATTCTCTGTGCCAATAAGCTGTAAGATCCGCTATCTAATCTTTCTTTCTCGTAAGCCTCTTTTGACCAGATTTCTATTTTGTGATCGCAACCAACAAAAACAATCTCTTTAATTGCTCCTATTTCGTCTAGTAACTTTTTAGGGATGGAGATTCTTCCAAATTTTTCATCGGGAGATACTATAGCTCTATCTCTCATATATTCTCTCCAAAATAGAGCGTGTTCTTTGTTGAAAAAATTAAGACGAGATTTAACATCTTCTGATTGTCTAGTCCATTCATCATAGGTGTACATCTCTAAACAATTGAAGAATAAGTCTTTTTTAATTACAAAGTTGCATTCTTGAGGGTTGTTTATAAGAGACTTGAGCGCAGAGGGAAAAACCATTCTCCCTTTGTCGTCAATTTTTGCGCTAAATTCTCCTATAAATTTTACCATTTTGACCTCAATTTTTACACTATATAATCCCAAAGCAAATTTAAAGAATGTTTTCCACTTTTTTACATTTTTTTACAAAAATTACCACAATTTTATTAACACTACGATTTTTATAATTATCTTCGAAAAAAAAGTGAAAAATAAATGATGAAAAATCTGTGGTTTAAAGTATTTATTATTTTAAGTATCTATTTGTTTTCTAGCGTATTATTGAGCTCTTGTAGTGAGAGTGTACAACAGGAGGTAGAACAAGAAGTGGTTGTAGAAAATTATGAACTTGGTTTTAACACTTCTGATTTTGAAGAGATAGAGGGGCAAATTAAACGTGGTGATGTTTTTGGATCACTTATTTTAAGATTAGGTGCAACAACTGCTCAATCTCAGCAGTTAATGGATAAGTCCAAGGGTGTTTTTGATCTTAGAAATATTAGAATTGGGAATCCATATAGGGCTTATTATCAAAATAATGAAGCAAAAGATTTAGCCTATTTAGTTTATGAGCACTCTAAGAGATCTTTTGTAGTCTTCTCTTTACATGATAGTGTTTATGTAAGTATAATTGAGAGGGATATTGAAAGAAGATTACGATATTCATCAGCAACAATCACCTCTTCTTTATGGGTGGATATGCAGAGAGCAGGATTAAGTACTCAATTGGCTATAAAACTATCTGACTTATATGCTTGGTCTATTGACTTCTTTGGTTTGAGGGCAGGAGATCATTTCTCAGTTTTGTATGAAGAGCTTTATATTGGAGATAATTTTTTTGATATTGGGACAATATACAGTGCCAATTTTAATCATGCGGGTAGAGATTATGATGCATTTAGATTTGTGCAAGATGAGACGCCTCAATATTGGAACTCAAAAGGAGAGAATTTAAAAAAGGCATTTTTGAAGGCCCCTTTAAACTTTACTAGGATATCTTCTGGTTTTACATATTCAAGAAGACACCCTGTAACTCGTGTTGTAAGACCACATACAGGTGTTGATTACGCTGCTCCTGCAGGTACTCCAGTAATGAGTATTGGTGATGGAGTTGTGATTCAAAGAGCTTATGTTGGAGCAGGGGGTAATACTGTAAAAATTAGACATAATAGTACATATACAACAGCATATTTACATCTATCAAGATTTGCATCTGGATTAACCGTTGGAAAGAGAGTGAGGCAAGGAGAGGTGATTGGTTATGTCGGTAGTACAGGTGTATCCACTGGGCCTCATTTAGACTTTAGAGTTTGGAAAAATGGAACTCCAATCAATCCATTAACGATGGAATCTCCTCCTGCAGATCCAATTAAAAAGGAGAATCTAGAGTTATTTAGAGAGAGTGTGGTAAGGTATAACTATTTAAAGGATTCATTGATATCTCAGATATATATAGAGGAAATGCTCAATAGGTTGGGAGTGCAAAATTAATACTATCTTTGCAGGTGTAATTTAATATATAAATATGGCCGACGAGAAGATTATTTTTTCTATGAATGGGGTAGGTAAGATCCTGCCTAATAATAATAAAGCTATCCTTAAGGATATCTATTTGTCTTTTTTTTATGGAGCAAAAATAGGTATTATTGGACTTAATGGTTCTGGTAAATCTACCTTAATGAAAATAATTGCTGGTATTGAGAAATCTTTCCAGGGAGAAGTTGTTTGGGCTCCAGGTTATAGTGTGGGTTATCTTGAGCAAGAACCAGACTTGGATGAAACTAAAACAGTTAAAGAGATTGTAGAAGAGGGGGTTATTGAGGTAGTTAATTTGATGAGAGAGTACGAAGCTGTCAATGCTAAATTTATGGAGCCTATGACAGACGATGAGATGAATAAACTCATAGAGTATCAGGGGGAGTTGACCGATAAGATTGAGCAGGCAAATGGCTGGGAGCTGGATTCAAAATTAGAAAGGGCTATGGATGCTCTAATGTGCCCAGAACCAGATGCTTTAGTTAAGAATTTGAGCGGCGGAGAGAGAAGACGAGTAGCTTTATGTAGGTTATTATTAAAAGAGCCAGATGTTCTTCTACTAGATGAGCCAACTAACCATTTAGATACAGAGAGTATTCAGTGGCTAGAAGCGCATCTTCAGCAATATAAAGGAACAGTTATAGCTGTAACACATGATAGATATTTTCTAGATAATGTAGCTGGCTGGATATTGGAATTGGATCGAGGAGAGGGAATTCCTTGGAAAGGCAATTACTCTTCTTGGCTAGATCAAAAGGCTATTCGTTTGCAACAAGAGGAGAAACAGGAGAGTAAAAGAAGAAAAACTCTGGAAAGAGAGTTGGAGTGGGTGAGGATGTCTCCTAAAGCTAGGCAGGCAAAATCAAAAGCTCGTCTATCGGCTTACGAAAAGATGTTAAATGAAGATGGACGTCAAAAAGAGGAGAGATTGGAGATTTTTATTCCAAATGGTCCTCGTTTAGGGAATAATGTTATTGAGGCTATTGGTGTGTCCAAAGGTTTTGGAGACAGAGTGTTGTATGAAAATCTCAATTTTAAATTGCCCCCAGCTGGTATTGTAGGAGTTATTGGACCTAATGGTGTCGGTAAAACCACACTTTTTAGATTAATAATGGGCTATGATTCTCCAGATAGTGGATCTTTTACTATTGGAGAAACAGTTAAAGTTGCTTATGTAGATCAACAACATAGAACCATTGATCCAGATAAAACAGTTTATCAGACTATTGCTAAAGACTCGGAGTTTGTTAAATTGGGAAATAAAGAGGTTAATGCAAGAGCTTATGTCTCTAGATTTAATTTTTCAGGGGCAGATCAAGAGAAAAAATGTGGAGTATTGAGTGGTGGAGAGAGAAATAGACTTCACTTAGCATTGACTTTAAAGGAAGAAGCCAATGTTTTATTGCTTGATGAGCCTACCAATGACGTGGATGTGAATACTATCAGAGCTCTTGAAGAGGGATTGGAGAATTTTGCAGGTTGTGCTGTAATTATTTCACATGATAGATGGTTCTTAGATAGAATATGTACTCATATCCTTGCATTTGAGGGTGATTCAAAAGTTTACTTTTTTGAAGGGACATATTCGGAATATGAGGAGAATAAGAAAATGAGACTGGGTAATGTTGAGCCTAAGAGATTTAAATATAAAAAATTAATGAAAGATTAATTTTTTTCGGAAAGTTCTAACCATCTAAACTCTTTATTATCTAAATCTTCTAAAAGTATCGAGTATTTATTGGAAATTTCTGTAAGTTGATCTGAATTAAACTCAGAACTATTTGATAGAGCGGCCTCAAGGCTGCTCTTCTCTTTTTGAAGAGCCTCAATTTCCTCTTCTAAGTGTGCTAATTCTATTTTCTCTTTGTAGGTTAGCTTTTGCTTTATCTCTTTTTGAGAGTTATATGAGTCTCTCTTTTGATTGGAATTCTGACTATTATTTTCTGCCTCTTTTGTTGATTGCTTTATATAGTCTCGATACTCACTATACTTTCCAACAAAATCTTTAATAACTCCATCTCCTTCAAAAATAAATAGGTGATCAACTGTTTTATCCAAAAAATATCTGTCATGAGACACAATAATTGCACAGCCAGCAAAGTTCTCCAAATACTCTTCTAGAATATTTAGTGTCATAATATCTAGGTCATTAGTAGGCTCGTCTAAAATTAAGAAATTTGGATTTTTCATTAGAACAGTTACTAAGTATAATCTTCTTTTCTCACCTCCACTTAGTTTACCAATTTTTGTGTTGTGCATTGAATGTGGGAAAAGAAATCGGCTTAAAATTTGGCTTACATTAATTGTAGACCCGTCTGACATTGTTACAACTTCTGCAATATCTCTTACTGCATCTATAACAGTATCACCTTCATTAAATGATAGTCCATTTTGTCTGTAAAATCCAAAAACAACGGTTTCTCCTAGGTCGATTGTGCCGCTAGATGGCTTTAAACTTGATGTAATAATCTCTAAAAAAGTAGATTTCCCAACTCCATTTGGGCCTACAAGTCCAATTTTTTCGCCTTTGGCAAAATTGTATGTAAAATTATTCAATGTGATAATTGATCCATAATTGTGAGATACGTTTTTGCAGTTAATAATTTTACTCCCCAATCTGGCTGTAAATGTGTCAATCTGAACCTCTTTCTGATCAATTTTTTGATGAGCTCTCTCTTGTAAATCGTAGAAGGCATTGATTCTATATTTTGCTTTGGTTGCCCTAGCTTGAGGCATTCTTCTCATCCAGTCAAGCTCAGTTTTATATAAGTTCTTTGCTCTTTCAGTTTCTATATTAAATATCTCTATTCTCTCTCTCTTTTTTTCTAGAAAATATGAGTAATTTCCATTATATGTGAATATCTCTCCTCTATCTAATTCTATAATTTTATTACAAACTCTATCTAAAAAATATCTATCATGGGTAACCATCAATATGCTCATCTTTCCTCTTTTTAGATATTCTTCCAAATATTCAATTGTCTCAAGATCTAAATGATTTGTGGGTTCGTCTAAAACAATAAAATCGGATTGGTTAATCATCATCTTTGCTAGAGCAACCCTCTTTTTCTGACCTCCCGATAGTTGATTCATTTTTTGATTCAAATCTGGAATGTTTAGAGAGCTAAGAATCTGTTTAATCTTTAATTCATATTGCCAACCATCAACTCTATCCATATGGGCAATAGCCTTTTCTAATTCATTCGGATTTCCGCTTAAAATTGCCCGTTCATATTGTGCCGTTGTTCTGGATAATTCGTTATCGCCTGTATATACCTCTTCAAATACAGAGTTGTCAAGATCAAAATTAGGTTCTTGTTCTAAAAATGCAATACCATTTGTACTAAAGATCTGAATTGAACCAGGTTCTCCATTTGCATTTATATCTGTGCTATCCTTTCCTGCTATTATTTTGAGTAAAGAGCTTTTTCCAGTACCATTTGGAGCTATAAGTGCCACCTTATCTCCCTGATTTATATTTAGATCTAAGTCTTTAAAAAGGATTTTTGTTCCGTAGCTTTTGCTTAATTTTGTCGCTTGTAGTATAGTTGCCATTTTGCAAAGATAGATATTTGTAACTATATTTTGTGATGTGCTTTATTTATAATAATAAAGGCTACCAAAATAATTGGCAGCCTCTAATAAGACAGTTAATATTGTAATTATAATTTTATTTTTGTTGGTTTGATCATATGTTTAGGATCCATAATTGTATCTAATTGCTCTTTTGTTAAAAGTCCTTTTTCTACAACTAACTGATATACACTACCACCTGTTTCTAGTGCTTCTTTAGCAATCTCTGTACTTTTTGAATATCCAATAAATGGTTTTAGAGCTGTAACAATACCAATAGAGTGCTCAACCATGTGTTTACAATGATCTGGATTCGCTTTAATTCCATCTATACACTCTATTCTTAGAGTATCAAATGCTCTAATTAGCCAGTCACTAGACTGAACAATGCTTTGAACCATAACAGGCTCCATAACATTTAACTCCAACTGTGCAGCTTCAGATGCAAGGCAAACTGTTAGCTCGTTACCAATTACTTTAAAACATACTTGATTGACAACTTCTGGAATAACAGGATTTACTTTTCCCGGCATAATTGATGAACCAGGTTGTTTTGGAGGTAGACTAATCTCTGCAATACCTGTTCTTGGGCCAGATGATAGAAGTCTTAGATCGTTACATATTTTTGACATTCTAATAGCGATCATCTTAAGTGCAGATGCATATGCAACCATACATGATGTATCATGTGTTGCTTCAATTAAATTGTCAGAAAGTTTAATGTCCCAACCAGTAATTTCTCGTATGTATTTAATACAAGCCTCTGCATAACCAGGCTCTGCAGTAATACCTGTTCCAATAGCAGTAGCTCCCATATTGATATATAAAAACTCTTTAGCTGCAATCTCTAGTCTCTGAAGCTCATGAGTCATTGCAGATGCATATGCACCAAAACTCTGTCCTAAAGTCATTGGAACAGCATCTTGAAGTTGAGTTCGACCCATTTTAATAATGTTAGCAAACTCCTCCTCTTTATTCCTAAAAGACTGTATTAATTTTTCTAAAGCTTCTCTAACTTGGAAATGAGTTAGGTATAACCCGATATGCATAGCACTAGGATATGCATCATTTGTGGATTGAGCCATATTTACATGGTCATTAGGGCTGCAGAATTGGTATTGACCTCTCTCTTTCCCCATAATTTCAAGTGCTCTATTAGCAATAACTTCATTTGCATTCATATTTACACTTGTACCAGCTCCGCCCTGTACCATATCAATAGGAAAATGCTCTAAGTGCATTCCATCCATTAGCTCTTGACATGCTTTTACTATGGCGTCTTTTACGTTATCATCGATCAGCCCTAATTGATGATTCGCAAGAACTGCTCCCATCTTTACAATACCTAAAGCTTTTGTAAACTCAGGATATTCCGATAAATAATCTCTACTTATATCAAAATTTTCAATACACCTTAGCGTTTGCACTCCAAAAAGTGCTTCAACAGGAACATCTTTATCTCCTAGCAGATCATGCTCTTTACGATATCTGCCACTGGGACTGATTCTTAATCTCTCCATATCTGATTATGATTTTTTTAAATAATTCGGCAAAGGTAATAATTTGTAATATGATTTGCCAATAATTATTAAAAATTATAATAAATATTGTTTTTTCTGAGAGATGTTATTCAAAAAACTTATTCACCTTTCGTAATGCCGATGGAAGAGCAAAAACAACAACTCTATCGTATGGTTTGACTTCTGTGTCACCAAGAGCAATGAATCCTAGATTTCCTCTTATTATTCCGCCGATAATAGCATCTTTTGGAAATCCGATGTTTTTTATTTGGTCTTTGGTAATAGAACTATTAGGATTAGCTATAAATTCTAGAATCTCGGCATCAGACCCATTTAGGCATTTAATAGCTTGTACTTTATTTGAAAGTGTAAATCTAAATATTCTACTAGCAGTAATAATTTTTTTATTTATGACAGCATCTACCCCCATACTCTCGGCAAGCTTGATATAGTCTAGATTCTCAACCTCTGCGATAGTATTTGGAACTCCCATTTTTTTAGCCATTACACAAGATAGGATATTAGTTTCTGAATTGCTTGTTACAGCCACAAAAGCATCGAAATCATTTACATCTTCTTCTATTAGTAAATCGGTATTTCTTGCATCTCCATTTATAACCAATGTTTTATTCAGCTTTTCGTTTAAAACATCACACCTATCTCTACGCCTTTCTATCAGTTTAATATAATCTAGGCTTTTTTCCATTCTTTTTGCTACCATCTCACCTATTCTTCCTCCGCCTGCAATCATCAATCTTTTTACATCAATACTATCTTTCCCAGAAAAGCTCATGAGCTCTTTAACACACTCTTTTTTCGAAATGACAAAAACAAGATCGTGTAATTTAAATCTTGTAGAGCTTCTGGGAATAATTGTGGTACCTTCTCTAGAAATAGCAACTGCCCTATATTTTGGAGTATCTGTAGATACATAATCAGCCATAGTTCGGTCAATAAGTGGCGAACCATCGTCTAGACGAAATACAATTAGTTGTAATTTCCCTCCAGAGAAATCCATAAACTCAGAAGTACCTGTCTGTTTTAATAGATCAACAATTTCATGGGAGGCTATTTTTTCTGGATAGAATAAAAGGTCTATCCCCATATCTTTGAATAGAAGCTTGTTATCACTCTCTAAATACTCGTCATTATTGATTCTGGCAGTAACTTTTGCACTGCCCATTTTTTTAGCCAAAAGTGCGCTAATAATATTAACATCTTGTTCTTGTGCTGGACTAACTGCAATAAAGAGATCTGATTTGGCAACGCCGGCATTAGAAAGCGTCTTAATAGAAGTTGGAGAGCCAAATATCGTTAAGACATCTGAACTCTCCGCAACTCTAGTCAATCTTGACTCATCGTTATCGATTATTGTCAAATCGTGATATTCATTGCTTAGCATCTTTGCCAGATGTCCTCCAACCTGGCCAGCTCCTGCAATAACTATTTTCATATTCTTTTATTAATACTCCTCTTCGTTGAAGAAGAAATCCTCTTTACTTGGATAATCTGGCCATATATCCTCAATGCTATCGTACATTTCTCCATCATCTTCCAGATCTTCAAGGTTTTCTATAACCTCAAGTGGTGCACCAGATCTGGTAGCGTAATCAATTAACTCCTCTTTTGTAGCCGGCCATGGTGCATCTTCCAATTTTGATGCTAGTTCTAATGTCCAATACATAATGTAAAATATTAATAGTTAAGTACTTATCTTTAAAGACGTGAATAGTTCGCGAAGATAGTAATTTTTTTTAATATTTCAATATCTATTGAATCCAAAAATCATCTCCAATACCAGCATCCATTGCAAGGTAGCGACCATAGACAAAAAGATAGTCTGAAAGTCGATTTAGATACTTGATTGGGTATTCTAGTCTAGGTTCCGAAATGACAGATATACATGACCTTTCTGCTCTACGACAAACAGTTCTTGCAATATGACAATAAGCGGCCTCTTTTGGCCCTTGTGGTAGAATAAAGGCAGTTTGAGGAGGAAGTTTAGATGTCATATCATCAATCTGTTGCTCCAAAAATTCAATTTCTGTGTATTCCAAATTCTTTAATCTTTCAGAACCTTTTGAATCGGCAGCCAAATGTGCAGCTACTAGCATTAAGCAAGCTTGTATTTTTCTTAAATTGCTATAATATGGTTTATCTGTGGTTTCAGCACGAATAAGGGCAATATATGATATTAATTCATCAACATTTCCATATGAATTTACTCTGGGATCATCTTTTCTCACTCTTGTTCCACCTACCAACGATGTCTCTCCTTTATCTCCAGTCTTAGTATATACTTTCATGTTTTATATCTAAATTATTAATTATAAGTTATTGGATTATCATTTACCTCATCTGATTCAATAAGGCCATCTTTGAGCCTTATTATTCTGGCAGCATGTTTAGCAATATCTTCTTCGTGAGTTACAACAATAATTGTATTTCCACTTTGATGGATCTTCTGAAATAACTTCATTATCTCAATAGAGGTTTTAGAGTCTAGATTTCCAGTAGGCTCATCTGCAAGAATTATAGAAGGATCGTTAATTAGAGCCCTTGCAACAGCAACTCTTTGTCTTTGTCCTCCAGATAGTTCATTTGGTTTATGATGCATTCTATCTGATAGTTCTACTTTTGTTAATGCATCAGTTGCTTTAATATCTCTTTGTTTTCTGCTCTCTCCAGAATAGATTAAAGGAAGAGCTACGTTGTCCAATGCTGTATATCTTGGAAGAAGATTGAAAGATTGAAAAATAAAACCAATCTCTTTGTTTCTAACTACAGCTAATTCGGAGTCTTTCATCTTTGAAACGTCAGTCCCATTAAGTACGTATAGACCAGATGTTGGAGTATCTAGGCACCCTAGAATATTCATTAAAGTAGATTTACCAGAGCCAGATGGCCCCATTATAGCAACATATTCATTTTTGTTTATGTTTATATCGACTCCATCAAGGGCTCTAACCTCTTGATTACCTACTTTGTATATTTTTCGGATATTTTCAATTTTAATTATTTGTTTATCCATAGGGTTTGTTTTTTGGAGAAAAATTTGAGTTCCTAAGTTAGAATAAGTTCAGGATTATTCCTAAATAAATTATTGAATTTCTTTCCTGTTGAATATAATTTATAAATTGCCTCTGATCCTTCTTGTCCAATATCTAATGAATAGTCATTAACAAATAGAGAAATATGCTTTTGCTGAACAGATGTTTCTATCTCTTGGGCATTATCCATTACATAGCCTTGAGAGGCTGTTGGATTATCAATTGCAAATTGGATGCTTCGTCTAAGGACTCTCTCCACTTTATATTGAATATCTTTGCTTAATGATCTGTTTATTGCAATGCCTCCTAAAGGAATTGGAAGATTATTTTCCTTTTGCCAAATCTCTCCTAAGTCTGCGATTAATTCTAGGTTTTTTTGTTTATATGTAAACCTCCCTTCGTGAATTAGTAGACCATAATTAAAGCCTTTATTAGCAAGGTAATTCTCAATTTGTGAAAATATTAATTCTCTTTTTTTTGTTAGGTGTGGGAAATATATAGTAAGAAGAAGATTTGCAGTAGTATGGATTCCAGGAATTAAAATTGTATCATCTTTTGTTGGATCCGTAAGATTATTTGATACCAAAAGAGGCCCATTATTATAACCTAATGCACTACCACTCCTAAGCATAATGTATTTATCACATAGAGTAAAGTATGCATTATAGCTCAATTTGCATATAGGATATTTTTGATCGTAAGCACATCTATTAAGCTGTTCAACATCCATTAATACAGGAGAAAATATTATTCCTTCGCAATCGACTAGATTGTTTGTTAATGCATGAAAAGCAAATGTGTCATTTGGGCACGGAGAGTATGCAAACTTTAGTTCCATTAGCTACATATTCCAATTAAGAGTCTTTTTACTCCATCTTTTAATGATTCAAGAGCTAGTGGGATGTCCCATTTAGTTCTATCTCTTTCACCAACTTCGTTTGAAACAGATCTAAGTTCTATAAAAGGGACTTTTTCCAAAAGACATACGTAGAAAAATGCAGCACCCTCCATGCTCTCAATTTGAGGTGTAAAGCCCTTAATAAGTTGTTCTTTTTTCTCTGGTAAACCACTTACAGTTTGTACTGTCACAGATGTCGCTAAAGGAATGTCATTTATTGCCTCCTCTATTTTATTATTAAGGTTTGGAGAAATTAGAGCTCCATTAATGAATGGATGTGTATTTTCATCGAGTATTTTGTAATCAAAGAGTGTTTGAAATCCAGAAAATGTTTCGAATCCCAAATCTCCAAAAAATTCTCGATTAATTCTTGCAATAGAGCCTATTGGAAACTCCGGAGAAAAGCTCCCAGCAATACCAATGTTTATAGCCAAGTCATAAGGTAATTTAGAAGATAACTCTTTTGTCAACCTATAAGTTGTAGATGTAGTTCCTATGCCTGTTAGCATAAACTCTATTTCAATATTTGACCTATGATTTAATCCCAATGAATTATAAGCTTGCTTAGCTGTAATTATCTCTTCTTCCTCTGCGGCAGTTATAAGTATTCTCATGAACAAAATAATTTTTGTAAATTTGCGCTCAAATTAAATTTTCACGAAAATAGAGATATTTCATGGCATATACAAAAATAGATAATTTCGATAAAGAGGTTACAGACTCTTTAGCAGATCATTATAAGAAAGTACTAGAATGTTTAGGTGAAGATCCCTGCAGAGAGGGCTTACTTTTAACTCCACAGAGAGTTGCTAAATCTATGCAGTTTTTAACTCAAGGATACCATATGGATGGTGCTGCAATTTTAAATTCTGCTAAATTCAAGGAGGAGTATCAACAAATGGTATTAGTTAAGGATATAGATTTATATTCACTTTGTGAACATCATCTTCTACCATTTTATGGTAAGGCACATGTTGCTTATATTCCAAATGGATACATTACTGGTTTATCAAAAGTAGCAAGAGTCGTTGAGGCCTATGCAAGAAGATTGCAAGTTCAGGAGAGATTAACAGTGCAGATAAGAGACTGTATACAGCACACCTTAAGCCCCTTAGGAGTAGCTGTGGTGATTGAAGCTTCACATATGTGTATGCAAATAAGAGGTGTGCAAAAGCAAAACTCAGTAACAACAACCTCTGCATTTACTGGTGCTTTTTTAAAGGATAGTAGAACCAGAGAGGAGTTTATGCATTTGATAGGAGTTTCTCTTCATTAAGATGTTAAGATTTCATTAGATCTATTGCCAAGCTAAAATCAAATTGAAGGCCTCCTTCTGTTCTGTTTTTTACAGAAATTGAGCCTTTATGAAGAATAATTGAGTTTTTAACAATCGATAGACCTAGGCCACTACCTCCACTTTTTCTGCTTCTACCCTCTTCAACTCTGTAGAATCTCTCAAAAACTCTATGAATATGCTCTTCTGGCACTCCTCTGCCTGTGTCGTAGTAGTTAAATAGTAGTTGATTATCGGCTTTTCCTAGTTCATTAATGCATATAGAGATAGACTCTCCAGCATGTTCTAATGAGTTGTCAATAAGGTTTTTAAACAGAGAATAGATCAGTAGATAATTACCATCAATTGCTGAATCTTGTGATACATTAAGGATGAATTTAATGTTTTTTTCGTTGAACTTAAATGATAGATCGCTCTCAATTTCTGTCAAACAGTCATAAATATTAACTCTTTCAAATTCAAATTTATCTGCAGCCTCCTCAATTTTATTAAGAATTGAAATATCTTTAATTATTGCCGATAATCTTAAAGACTGAGCATATGCTCTTTCAATAAAGAATCGTGAAGTCTGGGGGTCTATATTCTCTTGCTGAAGAATTGTTTCTAAGTATCCACGGATTCCTGTGACTGGTGTTTTTAATTCATGTGCAACATTATGTGTTAGCTCCTGTTTGTATTTTTTTGTATTTTCGAGTTGTTTAAAAGCATTCATGATTTTTTCTCCAACTTCTCCTAAATCATCTTTAGGGAATCTTACATTATAACTCTCCTCACCCGACTCGATTTGAGATACAAACTCTCTAAGAGCAACAAAAGGTTTGGTTATTTTTTTAGTTATATAGATTAATGAGAAAATTGCAAAAATAAGAATTAAGAAAATGTACATTTGCCATTTATAATCACCTTTAATCATTGGTAATATAGATGTTTTGTACTCTAATGCAGTTCTTATATAGTAATCTGGAAATGATTTTGCAAAATAGAAATAGTCGCTTTTTAGTGTGTTTGAATATCGTAAAGCACTTCCTTTACCCCTTTTGTTAGCCTCTACAAGTTCAGGCCTGTCTTTATGATTATCATGAGATATCCCCTCGTCTGTAAAATTCTCGTATATTACTTTTCCATTGCGCTCAATTATAGTCACCCTCATGTTAGATGGGACGATCTTATGTAATTTTTCTATATTGGCACTATCTAATAGTATCACTCCATTTTTAGCTATTGAAGAGTTAATAACATCTGTATATATATTCATATGAGATGTCAAATGCTCTATTTTTAATTGGCTCTCTCTCTCTATTAGTATATATGTAAAGAGTAATGTAGTGGCAATAAGAACAATTGAAAAGTATGCTAGAATTTTATATTTATAGCTTAGTATCTTCATAGTCAAAACAATATCCGTAGCCAGAACGGTTGACTATACAACCTCCATATGGCTCTATTTTTTTTCTCAGACGTGCAATATGTACATCTACAGTTCTATCAAGGACGTATGCCTCATTTTTCCATACTAAATCTAATATATCCGATCTAGAGAATAGTCTACTTGGCTGAGTAGTCAAAATAGAAAGTATCTCAAACTCTTTTTTTGTTAACTTAACCTCCTTACCATCTATATTTACATATTTATTACTATAGTTGATGGTCATGTTTCCAAATTGAGCTATATTTTTATCTTCTGAATTTTTATTTTGTACATTGCCATTTGTAATACTCCTATTTAATACAGCATTTACTCTAGCTATTACCTCTTTTATAGAGAAGGGCTTTGAGATATAGTCATCTGCTCCTAAATTAAACCCTGTTAGCTTATCATCTTCTCTATCTTTAGCGGTAATAAAAATAATAGGAATTTCTTTAGAGAAATCTTCACGAATTAATTCAGCTAGTTTAAATCCAGATATCGCTCCCATCATTACATCTAACAAAAGTAAATCATATCTGTTTTTCATTTTTGAATACGCCTCTTCTGCCGAGAGTGCTATATCAACTTCAAAACCGGCACTTTTTAAATTGTAGCGGAGGATCTCGCACAAATCCTCTTCGTCATCAACTACTAAAATTCTTCTATTTTCCATGATGCAAATATATAGAGTTGCTAAATATCTGTAATTAAAAACCAGTTTTGCGTAATGATTTCTTAACCATTTTGTCTAAGTAATGTAACAAAGCTGAAATACTTTTGCCCATGTAAAAATAATAAAATGGTGAGAAAGTTAATTATTTATTTTAGTTTGTTAGCACTACAGTTTATCTTATGTAGTAGCATTTTTGCCCAAAAAAAGGGAGAGTCATATTTAGAAGGAGTTATATATGACAAAAGTAGCGGTGAGCCAGTAATTGGAGCTACTGTTTTTATATTGAATTTAAATAAAGTAGCATCTACCGATATAGACGGTAGTTATTCACTTACAGGGTTAAATCCAGGTCAATATAAAGTTGAAATATCTTGTATTGGATATCAATCCATTGCAATTGAAGATGTGGTTATTGGTGTTGGAAGAAATTATTTGGAGATAGTTATCGAAGAGTCGGCAAGCTTTCTTGATGAGGTTGTTGTAACTTCAGTAAGAAGAATGAACTCTGAGTTAGCAATGATACAAACCACAAGAATGGCCGATGTGGTTATGAGTGGAATGTCTGGTAGAGAGATAACAAAGTCTCAAGACAGAAATGCGGCAGAGGTTGTTAAGAGAATTCCCGGGGTATCAATTATTAATGATCGCTATATTATTGTTAGGGGTCTACCGAGTAGATATAATAATGTATGGCTTAATAATTCGGCAGTACCAAGTACAGAGGCAGATTCTAGATCATTCTCTTTTGACATATTACCCTCTTCTCAGTTGGAGAGTGTTATGATTGTTAAGTCTCAATCGCCTGATATACCTTCTGATTTTTCTGGAGGATTTGTTAAAATAACTACTGGAAGTATGCCAGATAAAAGTGATTTTTCTATTACATATGGAACAGGTGTGAATAGTGTTGCTCATTTTAATAAGCATCTAATCACAAAGTCTTCCAAAACAGATTTTTTAGGATTTGATAATGGAATGAGATCACTGGCCTCTTTTGTGCCAAAAAGATTAGATAATTATAACTCCTCTCTGGTATCAGATGTTACAAAAGGAGGCTTTAATAATGATTGGAGCGTTAAAGAGAAGAACCCTCTTCCAGATCAAAGAGTTTCTATGTTTTTAAATAGAGCGTATAAAACATCAAGTAGTGCCGATTTTGGAGTCTCAGCAGCATTGAATTATTCTTTGACAAGCAATCTTAATAAAGATATGCTAAACGCTCGATTCGGAGTCTATAATACCATATTAGATGAACCTGAATATATTTATAAATATACCGATAATCAGTATAGCCAAGATGTTAGGGTTGGTGCAATGCTCAACTTTACATATATGAATAAGAAAAATAAATTTGAGTTTAGAAACCTGTTGAATCTTTTGGGTAAAAACAGATATACAACAAGAGAGGGTTGGCAAAATGTTAGTCAGAAGTATATACAAGAGAAGCAGGAGTATATATATACAAATAGAACAACATATACTTCTCAGATTGCGGGTAAGCACAATATTGGAAAAGATATTTTAGATTGGAATCTATCTTACTCTTATGCTTCAATGGATCAGCCAGATAGAAGGATTATTAATAGAGAGCAAAATATGATCTATTCAGATGAAAACTATGGAAAAATGGGAATAGATCAAAATGAAATAACTCGTGACTTTATAGAGCTAAGAGAGCATATTGTATCTCCAGCACTTAACTATTCAAAAGAGTTTTATTTTAACTCTGGAACCACAATTGATTTCAAAACTGGAATTTTGGCAGATCTAAAGACAAGAGAGTATAACAATAGATTCTTTCAATATAGATACAATAGATTCAATATGCCAAGTGATTTTGAATATAGTGATGTAATTACACAAATCTTAATTCCTCAAAATTACGGAGCAAATAAATTATATATATATGAAGATACGGATAACAGAAATAGTTATAAAGGCGATCATTAT
Organism: Bacteroidales bacterium Bact_08; assembly: GCA_001603425.1. Classification (GTDB taxonomy): domain Bacteria; phylum Bacteroidota; class Bacteroidia; order Bacteroidales; family UBA932; genus Bact-08. The sequence goes on along the minus strand of LUYZ01000008.1, from coordinate 1,094 downwards.
AATGGTGCTGGTTACTTTTCTTTAAAGTACTCAAAAGGAGCATTTAATATTGTTGCTGGTGCTAGATTAGAGGCTGGTGTAATGAGTTTGACAAGCTTCAATAGAATATATGAGTTCACAAAAGAGACAAAAGATTATAACTATTTTGATATCTACCCATCAATTAATGCTACATATAATTTAAATAAGAAGAATTTAGTTAGAGTTGCTTATGGAAAATCGGTTAATAGACAAGAGTTTAGAGAACTGTCGTCTAGTGTTTACTACGATTTTAATCTATTCTCAGATGTAAAAGGTAATCCAGATCTTAAGCAAGCAACAATTAATAATGTTGACATTAGATTTGAACACTATCCATCAAAAGGTGAGTATGTAACATTAGCTCTTTTCTATAAAAATTTTAAAAATCCTATAGAGTGGACATATTTAGATGCAGGAGGATCATATACATATACATTTGAAAATGCCAAAGAGGCTAATAACTGGGGTGTTGAGGCAGACATAAAAAAAGATTTAGCATTTATAGGTCTTCGTAATTTTTCATTAGGGCTAAATGCAGCATATGTATATAGTAAGGTGAATTTTTGTAAGGGAACATCTTTAGAGAGGGACAGAGCAATGCAGGGGCAGTCTCCTTATATTATAAACTCTTCACTTTTCTATGATAATAATAAATTGGGAATAAGTGCAGGATTGATGTATAATAGAATTGGAAAAAGGATAGTTGGTATTGGTAGAGCTGATACAAGTTCTGGAGGAAGTATAAATAACGATGTGCCGGATACATACGAATTGCCAAGGGATTTAATTGATCTGTCATTCAGTAAAAGAATAGGTGAGAGATTTGAACTTAAAGCTTCTTTAAAAGATATTCTAAATCAAAATATTACGTTTACTCAATACCCTAAGTATGTAGATAGTAATGGCTCGGTTAATGAAAGATCTCAAATAGCCAAGCAATTTAGTCCGGGAGCATATTTCTCTCTTTCACTTCAAGTTAAATTATAAATAGACATAAATAAATTAAATTTTAATACATAAAAAAATGAAAGTAAATTTAACAATTAGATTATTTCTTATCTCAATTTTGGCAT